>DATJII010000264.1:0-26152 GCA_035493435.1 Candidatus Limnocylindria bacterium
GTCAATGATTTGAACTGGTCGGCCGTGGAAGCAGCAGCGGCACTCGACATGGGCGTCTTTATCATTAGCCCCAATGATAAGGGCGGTAAATTGTACCTCGACCTGCCGATCATGCGGGAACTCTGCGCGCCTTTGACGCCGATGCAATTCAACGACCTCTACTGCCTCGCCCGTCCACAGGTCCATACCCTTTCCCTGGGAGCTGCCCGCCCCTCCGACTACGACGAACATATCACCGCCCTCGACCACTACGATCAAGCCGCAGAGATCACCGCTCCCATCGCCAGACGCCTGCACGAACGCATGGAAAAGGTGCTCGGGCCTGAATGGTGCGCCCGCTGGTCCGAAGGCCTTCCTAATTTTACCGAAATTCCCGACCAGGTAAACGTCACCGAGATTCTTCGTCTCTATACCTACGCCAAGCCCCTGGGCCTGGCCGAATGGGCCAAATTCAGGTATAACATGCTGGGCACCGCCGACCACTGGTTCCCCGGCGAACACGTAGGCAAACTCAACCGCAAGAAACTCACGCCCGCCGTCGCCAGGAGCCCCTTCGCCAATCGCCTAGTGGAAGTCCTCGAAGAAGCCCACGACCTCTACCACGACGCCCCCGTCAAGCGGCTGAGCCAGAGTTGAATGAACACTGAATACCAATGAATCCAGTCCTTCCCTTGGCAATCAGGAATTCCGAAACTACACTTGAATCCGTATATGTCCTCACCAACCTCGCGATGCCAGGATTGGTGAAAATAGGTTATACATCGGCCAATACAACGAAACCTACACCAACCTCGAGTAAACTCGTTTCCCTCCGATCCGCTCACTCCTCACCCTTTACCAATCACCGTCTCCTATGCCCATTCCACCCGGAGGCGAACTCCTGCTGTACCAAGCAGAAGACGGCCAAACCCGTTTGCAGTGTCGATTCGAGGAGCAAACACTCTGGCTGTCCCAGGCGGCCATGGTTGATCTGTACCAGACCACGAAGGCGAATATCTCGATTCACCTGAAGAACATTTTCGAAGAGGGCGAATTGCGGGAAGAATCAGTTGTTAAGCCGTATTTAACAACTGCTGCGGACGGTAAATCCTATCGGGTGCAACACTACCGTTTGGAAGCAGTCCTCGCCGTAGGTTATCGGGTCCGGTCCCCGCGTGGCACCCAATTCCGTCAATGGGCCACAGCCCGGCTCGAAGAGTACCTTCGCAAGGGCTTCACGATGGATGACGAGCGCCTGAAGAATCCCCCGGGCCATGGCGTCCCCGACTATTTCGATGAGCTTCTGGAGCGCATCCGCGACATCCGAGCGAGCGAGCAGCGGATGTACCTGCAGTTGCGGAACATCCTGGCCTTGGCAGCCGACTACGACTCGACTGCGGGTACAGCGCAGGAGTTCTTCCAGACGGTGCAGAACAAGCTGCATTTTGCGGTTACCGGCCGGACCGCGCCGGAACTGATCTCCGACCGGTCGGACGCCAACAAGCCGAATATGGGACTTACCGCCTGGAAGGGTGCGGTGGATCGCAAGGCAGACGTGACCGTCGCCAAGAATTACCTGAACGATACCGAGATCTCGGAGCTGAACCGCGTCGTGGTGATGTTCCTCGACTATGCCGAGGACCGAGCCCGGCGGCGGAAGCAGATTTTCCTGAACGACTGGCGAACGAAACTCGACGAGTTCTTGCGCTTCAACGAACGAGGGGTACTGCCAGGAATGGGAAGCATAACCCGGGAGCAGGCGGATCGAATGGCCCACGAACGCTATAACGAATTCGAAGCGCGCCGACGCACCGCAACCGAACTCGCCGCCGAAGCCGAGCTTACCAAACAACTCCAGTCCACCGCCCGAAACGTCCCACCCCGCAAAAAGTAAAACGGTCCCGGCAGGATTAACCATTCCCCCTAACCCATCACTATTCACTCCCCAATCTCCTCCATAGCTTCGCGCCTCGAAAAGGCCGCGATGGACAACGGCCAAGCCCTTGGGTCTGGCCGAATGGGCCAAATTCAGGTATAACATGCTGGGCACCGCCGACCACTGGTTCCCCGGCGAACACGTCGGCAAACTCAATCGCAAGAAACTCACGGCCGCCGTCGCCAGGAGCCCCTTCGCCATTCGCCTCGTGGAAGTCCTCGACCTCTACCACGACGCTCCCGTCAAAAGGCTGAGCCAGCGTCAACTCTCCGTCAACCGCCCGTTGAAGCGCGGTTCTTGGCTGTCGCCTAGGCAAACTCAACATGCCCCCGAGCTCAAGATCGCGAGTTCCGACTGGCCGCTAGCGGGCGGCCGGGAGCGTCGCTTTGATGCATGCGACGCGAATTGAAGGACTAGTCACGAAACCAGCGTCTTGAGCCCGTTTTTGGCTCCTGCCTGAAGCGACACCCATATAAAAACCAATCCTGAAGCGTAGGCCCGATTGATTACTTGGGCACAGCTGCAATTTCCAGTGATTTTGCGAACCGATGTTACCAATCTCGGATGTGGTTCCTCTGACACTTCGAGAATCCACCTGCACTAGACGGGCGAAAGTGCCATAGTTGCCCGAATTGGCACTTTCTATGCAACACACCGAACAACATTTCTCCGGCAGCGACACTGTACGCGACGTCGTTATTGGGATGGCCGACGGCCTGACCGTCCCCTTTGCGCTCGCCGCCGGCATCTCGGGCGCATTGACCTCCTCACATATCGTTGTCACAGCCGGGATCGCGGAGATTGCCGCAGGCTCGATTGCCATGGGGTTGGGTGGATACATGGCCGCCAAAAGCGACGCCGAGCATTACTTCAATGAGCGGAGGAGGGAGGAACTGGAAATCCGGGAAAAGGCTGATATCGAACGCCAGGAAATTGTCGCCATCCTTCATCGATTCGGCGTCACTGCAGAAGAATCGGCACCTGTCGTCGCTGCCTTGGAACGCAACCCAACCGCGTGGCGGGACTTTATGATGCAGTTTGAACTGGGCCTCGAAGAGCCCGACCCCAAACGCGCCGTGAGAAGCGCCGCCACCATCGCCGGATCATATATTGTCGGCGGCCTGATTCCTCTCGCGCCGTACATATTGATGAACGACTCCCACCAAGCCCTCGTCGCCTCGGCCTGCGTGACCCTCGCGGCGCTGGGAGTATTCGGCTACGTCAAAGGCCACTTCACAGGAGTACCAAAACTCAAGAGCGCCTACCAAACCGCCCTCATCGGCAGTCTGGCCGCAGGCGTTGCTTATCTCATCGCCAAATGGATCGCGTAAGGATTGACAGCCCATATCAAAAGTTCACCACGCTTGAGAGCAAGAAACGAAGACTGGCGATCCCTTTATCAAAACCGGCTTCCGGCATACTCTTTTTGTTGGTTCATCGGCTTGATGGCTACATCTGGCCACCCAGGCCACGGAGCGAACGGCTGGGTTGAGGCAGTTGGACCGCATGGTTTTCCGCGGATCGGTGTGCGCGAGGCATACTCACGCCCAAGAATAGCCTCCCCCTTGTCCACGAGTCCGGTTCTCGCCGTTTTTTGCATTACCTGGTTATGTTAAATTCAAAAAATCGCTGCCGCGCGCTTCGGTCCTAGGCGCTCTTATGGGTTTCCCACCCGGACGACAGAATTGAGGTCTCCAAAAGGGTTCCACGCAAATTGGGCCGACATGACGTCCTCTAGCCAACGGCCGTCCACGATCAAACGATATTCGTACTGACCTGCCGGGAGCTTGACCTCGCGTAACCACCGCCCGTCCGAAAGCCGTACCATGGGTGCCGACTTGGAATCCCAATCGTTGAAACTTCCGGCTACATGCACCTCGGCAGCCTCTGGGTTATAGTACTGAAACCGCACACTGAAGAATTCGGAAATCGAACATCTTTCCGCAAGTGCCGCAACCGGTGCGCCGTTAGCGTGGGGACGAACAGCATTGGAACGGCCGTTGAAGGCCGGAACCGATGATCGACCGGCGGTCGGCGCCGATTTTGGTACGGCGCTAGCCCGTCGAGAGTGAGGTGGGGTAGATCTTCCCCGCGATTTTGGCATTATTTTGTGGGGGGTGCCAGAAACGGCCTTGTTGGTGGAGGATGTCTTCATGACTCGTAATTCGGTTGTGCCTTTAAACAGCAGACCTTGGACTAACCTGGTTGTCTTTCCATTTCTTGTTACAGGCACGCCAAAAATTGGCCCTCAATTGCGAGTTCTGAAGGCGTTGTATCGCGTGCGCAGCTTATATTGGCGCGAGCCCACTGCGAACCTGCCAATGGCTCAACGGCCAGTCGGGCCCGCGTCCCCGGGGATTGATGTCATTGCGTTATATAACAATATACCCGATTCAGCCAGATCCCGTGGGGCATTGTCGGGGTGCTAAATCATCAACCCAACGACTGGGATTGGCTTTGGAAAGCGGGGTATTATCCAGTGGTGCTGATCGGTTGTCGACGGACTCTCGTGATTTATTCCGAAGGCGAATCGCGCCAATTCTGTGGGAATCGTTCCGCCGGATACCTTGAATGCATTCATTGCGGCTTCGCCCCTGCCGGACCGGAGAACTTTGGAAGGTCCATATAGCGTGCCGGCGTCCGGCAGTTGGCCAAAGACCGGGAAAGACGGCCACGGAAACTTATCATTCACCGCAATATCCATGCCTTAAAAGACAACTCACGTGCAGCGCCTCCCCTAATGCCTGCTAAATTGTGGCATGAGTTCAACCCTTGGCGTTGCATCGGCATCATTCAACAGCGGCGGCGGACGGCCACCCATTTTAGCGCCCCGGCTGCGGTCGGCTTTTAAGACGAATTCGTCCGCATCCCAAACCTGGCTTGTCGCCAGTCTTTTCGCCCTGGCAATCGGCGCTAGCGAGGCCGAGGCGAGTGTTGCTTACGGTAGCATCAATAACTTCGACACCGTGAACGATACGGGTGTGCCGTGCCATGGATTCGAAATCGAACTGGACGATATCCACAGCAAGGACATTACCTACACCTACGACTGGAACCACTACGGCACACCTCGAATCACCGAGGACAACGCCGATCCACTTCATCCCAAAGTTTTCGTCCGTTACGAAAGCGCCAAGACCAATGGCCTGTGGGCGGCATTCACTGCCGTGCCGGCAGGTCCCATCGCCCCCACGCAGGGCCACCAATTTACCGATCCATCAGTGAACTTTGGTGGAGAACACTTTGGTGTAGGATATGGGGCTGCACCTACGGTGGTCCGGTACAACTGGTTGATCGACGATGGCTTTGGCAACCTGATCCACGGCGGTGCGGTGAACGTGGCGACTCCAACCTTTACATATGTCCCTCCAGCGGCTGGGGTACCCGCTCAGGTCCAGGCGGCCATTGTGCCACCTCCACCGCCTCCGGAGTTGCCTCCCGTGGAATTTGGGGAACCGACCTGGGTGAAGGAAATTCGGACTACCACCCATAATAACAACGAATTGAAACTTCGTGACCTCGTGGGTCACGACCCCGACTTTCCGGGTGAAAAAGATTGGCGAAATGGCGAACCGGACGAAGTCGAAACCGAATGGCAGCTTCTCCAAACGGATTTTAACTCCGCCAACGGCGGCGCAAATGGTGAATTGAAGGGCGCACCTGAAGGACTCGCCAATGGAGACGAGATCATCAGCCGCCGCTACGAGTTCTATAAGTATGTAGGCCCGCTGGATCCAGAAACAGGCGAGGCCCGGGCCTCGAAGGTTGGACCGGATGGAATTCACGGCGACGGTAAGTACGCCGACACGATTGTGGTCGGAGATTTCTTCGGCGCACAAATGTCCGCTTTCGATGCGGAGTTGCCGATTGGAATGATTGACCACTTGCCAGACGGCGAGTTTGGAACCATGTATCCGACCCGAACGGTGATCATTGCCAACGGCGCGCAGTTTACCACCGCCACCTCGGGCTCGCTACCGGACGGTATGACCTTCGATTCCCAGACCGGTGAAGTTTCCGGTACTCCGATGACGAGTGGTAATTTCATCTTCAACATTGTCGTCTTGGAAAATGACATTCCGGTGTCCACCAAGGCCTACGCTTTCTCAATCGCTGACGCTGGAATAGAATTGCCACCGCACAGTTCGGTCGACACTGCGGCCTTCCCCATTCCCGCTGGGACCACTACCGGCACTGGAATCTACTCTCCCGGAGAAATCGCAACAGTTACAGCTCGACCCAATCCGACCTTTGAATTCTCCAATTGGACGGATAACAGCACCGTGGTGAGCACCAATAGTACCTACGCCTTCACGGTACACATTCACCAATCGCTCGTGGCGAATTTCATTCCGAGCGCGTCGCCGCTGCTGACCATTGAGACTACCAACGACGCGTTGTTGCTTTCGTGGCCCACAAACTTCACCGGCTTCCACCTCGAAGGTAAAGAAACTCTACCTGCGTCGGACTGGACGCCACTAACTAATGCTATCACCCCGATCGGATCATTCCATCAAGTACGGGTAATTCCACAGGATGGAACCCTTTACTTCCGTCTCCTCCACCCTTAGGACGCCATCTGGAGTCTAAAGGCCTGCCAGAAGCAATGCGGAGCCCGGAATGCCTTTGAGCGGTCCCCCGTTTGGCACGGGTCCGCAGAACAGCGATCGCTTCGGGCTTGAATCCCAAACGATCGAGAGCCTGTGCACGACCAGGAAGCTGCGCGTCCGTGAACCGACCAGATCAGTGGATCATCCGAATTGTACCCACCCACAGCGGGCACTGGCATGGCGGCCGGGACCTCCCGAAGGTTTGCTACCCCATTCCAGCTTGCTTGGATCGGCTGTCGATTTCCCCGAACAATCGGCAAATATCCAGTTCTATGGAGTGAATGTCCCCCTGCCCTCCGCCGTCCTTCTTGGCCACTTTGCGATTCGTTCGGGGTGACAACGTCGGCCGGCTTCCGCTTACCGAATCTCGATAGGGTTTGACCACACGACCTCCGAGGCATACACCGAAGGAATCCGTTTCTATGTCGAAACCAACATTGCTCCAAAATCTGACACTTGGTGGCGCCTTGAGCCTGCTCGCCGCCTTGGGTCTGGCCGTTTCCTGCGCATCGCGTCCCCAGCCGGTATCCACCGTCTCGTCGACGCCCAGTGCGGTCGCTGCCGTCCAGCCCCCTCCCGGATTTGCCGCCCTTTTCAATGGCAAGGACCTTTCCGGCTTTATCGGTGGTGACACCTTCGATCAACGCAAGCTGAAGGCGATGCCCGTTGAGAAGCGTTCCGCCCAGATTTCCAAATGGTCGGCCACCCTGACCGAGGTCAATTCCAAGACCGGCAAGTCCCATTGGTATGTGGAAAACAAGGAACTGGTAAACGATGGCTTTGGAGCGTACGCCACCACCGAGAAGGATTACGGCGATTTCGAGTTGTTCGTGGAGTACAAGACGGTTCCCTTGGCCGATTCGGGCATTTACCTGCGCGGTGTTCCCCAAGTCCAGATCTGGGACTACACCGAAAAGGCGAAATTTGAGCTCGGTTCCAACAAGGGCTCTGGGGGCCTCTGGAACAATTCCCCGGGCGCTCCGGGCAAGGATCCCGCAGTCTTGGCGGACAAACCGTTCGGCGAATGGAACAAGTTCCACATCATCATGGTGGGTTCCCGGGTTTCGGTGTGGCTGAATGACAAACTCGTGGTAGACCACGCCTTGATGGAGAATTACTACGACCGGAGTACTCCCATCCCAGCCACCGGTCCTATTGAACTCCAGACGCATGGTGGCGAAATCCGGTGGCGCAATGTGTTCATTCGCGAAATCGGCAGCGCCGAAGCCAATACGATCCTCGCCAGTCACGGCGAAGATGCCGGCTTCAAGACCGTGTTCAACGGCAAGGACTGGACCGGCTGGGATGGCCCGGTGGCCAACTACGAAATCGTCAATGGTGCGGTCCAATGCAAGCCGTCCAAGGGCGGAACGATTTATACCAAGGACGAATACGCGGACTTCAAAGCCCGCGTCGAATTCAAGCTTCCTCCGGCTGGCAATAACGGATTAGCCATTCGTTATCCCGGCACTGGCGACACGGCGTACGATGGCATGTGCGAACTCCAGGTGCTCGACGGCGAGAATGTCGCCTACAAGGATATCGATGCCCGTCAACACCACGGCTCGGCCTACGGCATGGTCGCCGCCCACCGCGGCTACATGCATCCGCTCGGCGATTGGAACTTCGAAGAAGTCACCGTCAAGGGGTCCAAGATCAAGGTCGAGCTGAATGGTACCTTGATCCTCGACTGCGACCTGTCCAAGGTGGACAAGTTCCTGGCGGATCATCCTCATCCGGGTAAGAACCGCACCACCGGTCACTTTGGCTTCGCCGGCCACAACGATCCCGTCGCGTTCCGGAATATACGCATTCAACCGCTATAATCGGTAGCGACATCCCCAACTCCAAGGCCGCCCCAAAAAGGCGGCCTTTCTTTTTTCACTCGGGTTGCGCGCTCCGAAAAGCAGCATCACCGACGCTGCCGCCATGAACATATGAACGTATGAACGTTCATTTGCCATCTGGCATCATGCCCCCTTCGGGCCAAGGGGCAAAGATAGCCACCGCTCGAGGCTTAATTCTTGAGCGCGGCCAGCGTCTCTTCGAACTGGACCAATTCCTGGATCTGGATCAGGAACCACATGTCGATCTTGGTCAGTTGATAGATCTCATCGAGGCTGAAGCCGTTGCGCATGGCATGCCGGATGAAGAAGATGCGGTCGGCATTGGGAACCGAGAGCTTGCGGGTAATCAATTCGCGGGGCATGGGACCGCGGTCCGGGTAATAGTCCGCACCCACCCGCCACGCTTTTCCGTCACCGCCCAAGCCACTGCGTCCGATTTCCAAGGAACGCAGGCATTTCTGGAGCGATTCCTTGAAAGTCCGGCCGATGGCCATGGCTTCACCCACCGATTTCATCTGGGTGGTCAGCGTGGAATCCGCTTGGGGGAACTTCTCGAAAGCGAAACGGGGAATCTTGGTGACGACGTAGTCAATCGTCGGTTCAAAACTGGCGGGCGTTTCCCGGGTAATATCGTTGCGGATCTCGTCCAGCGTATAGCCCACAGCCAGTTTGGCGGCGATCTTGGCGATCGGGAATCCCGTCGCCTTTGAGGCCAGCGCGGAGCTGCGGCTCACGCGCGGGTTCATCTCGATGACCACCATGCGTCCGTTTTCGGGACTCACACCAAATTGGATGTTCGAACCACCCGTTTCCACACCCACCGCACGAATCACGGCGAAGGAGGCGTCGCGCATGATCTGGTATTCCTTGTCGGTCAACGTCTGGATGGGAGCGACTGTGATCGAGTCGCCCGTATGGACACCCATCGGGTCAAAGTTTTCAATAGAGCAGACGATGACGCAGTTGTCCGCCTTATCGCGCATCACTTCCATCTCGTACTCTTTCCAGCCGAGCAGCGATTCCTCGATGAGGATTTCGCTGACCGGGGAGAGATCGATGCCGCGTCGGGCGATCTCTTCAAACTCCTCGCGATTATAGCCAATTCCGCCGCCCGTACCGCCCATGGTGAAGGCGGGACGAATGATCAAAGGATATCGGCCGATGCGCTCCGCAACCGCACGGGCTTCTTGCAGCGAATGAGCAGTGCCACTGATCGGCACATCCAGGCCGATTTGGAGCATCAATTGCTTGAAGGCTTCGCGATCCTCACCCTTGTGGATTGCTTCCGCCTTGGCGCCAATCATTTCAATGCCGTGACGTTCAAGGGCGCCATTGCGGTGCAACGACATCGCAATGTTCAACGCCGTCTGCCCGCCTAAGGTGGGCAGGAGCACCAACTTGCCCGTGGCGCCCAGCTTCGCCAGCTCCTCCTTTTCGCGGATGATGATTTTCTCAACCGCCTCCGGAGTAATCGGCTCAATGTAAGTCCGGTCGGCAAACTCGGGATCCGTCATGATGGTGGCGGGATTCGAGTTCACCAAAACGACGCGATAACCCTCCTCGTGGAGGGCTTTGCACGCCTGGGTGCCGGAATAGTCAAATTCACAGGCCTGGCCGATGATGATCGGACCAGCGCCAACAATCAGAACAGTGTGGATGTCGGTGCGCTTCGGCATGTCAAAAAAGTGCTAACTTGAGCAAGAAAGAAACCCTTCCAGAAACGGCCCGTGATAGAACACGGCCCCGCCTGCGAAAGCGATGGAAAAATGACATCCGATCCTCGCCAACAGCCTTTTGGAGAGAGCCAAAACCTCTCCAAAGCGCTCGGACTACGCGGAATAGCTCGCCACTACTTCGATCTCCACTGCCGATCCACGAGGCAACGCGACCACCTGCACCGTCGAGCGCGCCGGAAAGGGCGTGGGGAAAAACTCGGCGTACACTTCGTTCATTCCTTGAAATTCGGCGAGATTTGTCATGAACACCGTGGTCTTTACGACGTGACGGAAATCCAATCCCTGGCTTGAAAGGATGAGGCGCACATTTTCCAGAACCCGGCGAGTCTGGTCGCGGATACCTGACGGGACAGCACCTCCCGGAACGGCCGGATCGATGGGAACCTGGCCCGAGCAAAACAGCAGGTCGCCCAGCTTAATCGCGTGGCTGTATGGCCCCAGGGCGGGCGCGGCGCCCGCCGGTTGAATCGCTATTTTTTGGCTCATGGTTACTTGAGCCCTTCGTACCAATCCATCTGGATGTTCTCGAGCACCTTCTCATTGGAGTTATTCGGATCGTCCGAGAAGTCCTCCAACTCGAGAACGAGTTTGTGCAGTTTCGGAAAACTAAGGCGCAAGGGATCCATATCCGGAAATTTGTCGATCAACGCCCAGGCGATTTCCTCGTGATCTTTCCACGTAAGTTTCATGGCCGAATCTTCTCCACAGGCCAGAGTAAACCGTCAAGCAGCCATCCACGAAAATCCGTTACGATGAAGTCACTTGCGGGCAGGCAAAGCTTGTCAGCCTCCGGTCAACACGCCAGCCTGAATCCCCAGAATGCTCAAGTTTTCCAGCCTGCTGGGCCTGTTCTTCTTTATAGCCGTGGTTTGGCTGTTCTCGGAAAACAGGCGAAGATTCCCTTGGCGCACTCTTTTTTGGGGACTGGTCCTGCAATTCTCGGTGGCCCTGTTCATCTTGAAGACGGAGGTGGGTTTATGGGCGTTTGAGGCGATGCAAATGGCCGTGGGCAAGCTTATCGGATCGGCGGCGGAAGGGACCGGCATCGTCTTCGGCGCCCTCGCCAGGCACGATAGCATGGGCAAGGTTTTCGGTGCGAACGACGCGGCGATTCTGGCCATCGAGGTAGTGGGAACCATTATCATTATCTCGGCGACCTCATCCCTGCTTTACCACTTCGGAATCCTGCAACGCGTCGTGCGTTCCATGGCGTGGGTGATGCGCAGGCTCATGGGAACCAGTGGCAGCGAAACGGTATCGGCGGCGGCCAATATCTTCATGGGCCAAACTGAAGCGCCGTTGACGATCAAGCCCTACCTTCCCCGAATGACCCGCAGCGAACTCCACGCCATGATGACCGGCGGTTTCGCGACAATAGCGGGGAGCGTGCTGACGGTTTATACCGGCGTCTTCAAGATTCCCGTCGGTGACCTTCTGACCGCTTCGTCCATGAGCGCCATCGCCTCGCTGTACATGGCAAAGATCATGATTCCTGAGACCGAAGTCAGCGAAACCGCCGCTGGGGAAACTGCGGATATCAGGCCCGAGTCGATCAACGCCATTGATGCCATTTGCCTGGGAGCTAGTGACGGCATGAAACTGGCGCTCAACGTCGTCGCCATGTTGGTAGCCTTCGTAGCCTTGGTTTCCTTCGCCAATTTTCTCATTGCCAAAGGTCTGGTCCACGTTGGCTACACCGGTCGCCAACCCCTGCAAGAAGCACTGGGCTATCTCAATTGGCCCCTGGCCCGCATGATGGGCATCCCCACCGCCGAATGCCAGAAAGTCGCCCAAATCCTGGGTGAACGGGTCGTCCTGAACGAGTTCATCGGCTACATGCATTTGGCCGAAATGAAGGCGCAGTTATCGGAGCGAAGCTTTCGTATCACCACCTATGCCCTCTGCGGTTTCGCAAATCTGGGAAGCATCGCCATTCAGATAGGCGGCATAGGGGTCTTGGTCCCCAACCGAAGTAAGGATCTCGCCCGATTGGGAGCCAAAGCGATGGGGGTCGGACTCGCCTCGTGTTACACCACCGCATGTATCGTGGGCATTATCGGCTGAATCGACAGAATGTCTTACGCAGCAATAGGATAGCGCCGACGTAACCGAGTCAGGTTATTTTCAATCCGATCCAAATAAACGTTCCGGCCATTTTCAATGGAGGCCAGATAACGGTAAAGCCCCTTGAAATCGCCTTCCACCTTGGGGAGTACGTAATGTTGCCAGAACGCTGGCGTGCGTTGCATCAAATCGTCCGCGTTGCGAAAAGGAGCTCCTTCGCCACCGTTGAACGCAGCCGATTCGGCAAACTCTTCATAAAGAATCGGGAGTTTATCCACGTAGTCCCCAGCCGCCATTTGACCCAGAAGGTCCGCCGTACCAAGGGCATACCCGGCGATACGCTCTTCTTCACTTCCAAAGGGAATCGCCGTGACGTTGGTACCCATGCCCGTGCAGCGGATCATGTTCTGGACCGCCGTAATCTCCGTCGGCCCTAAACCTTTCACCGTAAGCAACCGCTCGGCGAACTGGCAACTGCGGTGAACGTGCGTCCGGGTGTATTTGGCGCCAGTTCCCAGCGTGTCCTGCCGGTCTTTGAGATACCCGGTATCGTGCAGCAGGATCGCGATGAGGCCCAATTCGTAAATGCCTCGTGGCAAAACCGGTTCGGCACCCGCCATGGCCCGGCCATGCAACATGCTGGCGTAGCAGAGTGTCCCTTGCAGCGTGTGCTCCAGATCGTGATAGCGGGTATCGATCGGGAGGTAATCCGGATGTCGCCCGCTGAATGCATCAATCGCCCAGCCAAAGACTTGCGGCACGAATAATGGCTGCGCGTCCGAAAACATGGCGGCGTACCCAGCACGAACCCTCGCGGCGACCGCGAGCGGATCTGACGTGTCCACCCACCACTGCATCGGTGATGCCTGGGCCCCTTGATCGGCCAAAATCACAGTCGAATTACAGCACAAGTTACGCCACGCAAAAGTGCAAATGCGTTGCGCATTCTGAAGGTTGGCTCCGCCCCGCCGTGCAACCTATTTGTCGCCATAACGTTACAGACTGGAAAAAGCCGCTGAAATAAGTCGCAGGCAGAAAATGCGTTTTTTCGGGAGATTCGAATCCCAATCTACGATTTCGCGCAATTAGGAAGGATCGCTCGCGGTTGGCTCAGCCGGCGGCGTGCGTTTTAGTCCAATGTTTTGCTCGTACACCCCAATTTTTAGGGGCGACGTCCGTTGGTGACTGTGGGAGGAACGTTCGATGGTAGCCAAACGAGTTCGGGCCGCCACACACCAGGAGGTATCCGGAAATCGATCGATGATTTCTTGCAACACCGCCTTGGCATTCGGCAAGTCTGAGTCATTTTTGACTAGTACTTCAGCCATGCGGGTCAACCATTCTGCCCGGCGTCGGGTGGTTTGGCCCTCCATTTCGGCCAGGATCCTAAATTGCTCCACGGCCAATGGGACATTGCCGTACTCTTCGGCGTAGGCCGTCGCCAGTTTCTCTCGCGCCTCCAGGTCGTCGGGGTACTGCATCAGTTGTTTCACGAGTTGTGCCGCCAACCCAGTGGGCTTCACTTCAGTAACAGAATCTGCCGCCAGACTTTCGACCAGCCCAATATTCTGTTCATACACTCCGATGACCAGAGGACCCTGATCCTCGCTCGAAACGGGCTTCGCCGTCAGGTGCGCCAGTTGTTGGGTGGCCAAGTTACCCGCCGGACTATTCGGGTGTTCCGCCGCGATCCTCTCCCAGATAGACCGCGACAACTCCAAGTCCTGGTTCAGGAAGAGCTCGGCGCGTTTCAGCGCCGCAAGCACCTTTTGGTCGACGGTCTTTGACGAATCCGCCTCAATCTCCTCCAACTGGAGCCTGGCCGCGGAAAGGTTCTTATAGTCGACGGCGTAAACCTCCGCCCGCAGCATCAATCCATCGAAGTCGCCGGGAAATTGCTCCATGACCTCGTCGATGGCCGCAATGGCTCCTTCGTAATCTCCTTTCTTGCGCAGGGCTTCGGCCCGGAAATAATAGGCTTTGGACTCAATCTGGTCGTTGCCGCCGGTGAAGGCACCCGTCATGCCACTGGTCATGAGTTCCACAAAGGTGGGGAGCCAGATATAGGTCAACAAAACGAGCGGCAGGATGATCTCCACGAGAGCCAACGCGACTTCTGGACCACCCCCTTCCCTTGCGGTGCGAACCCCAAAAGAAATAACCCAAACTGCCAACGCGGTGGCCAGTAATCGCAACCACCACGGATTCGCCTCTTCCGATCCCCGCTTCATGACCCGGTGGACGATCAACAGTCCTCCCAGGATAAAAAGCATCCCCAATCCTAGAATCTGGAACAGCACGTTGATTGGACACTGCTACGAACCCCGAGCTCACGGCAAATACCAATCAATCACGAGTGGACGTGACTCAGGTCGAATTCCGCACCTTCGATGGGATCCACGACGATCGCCCGGCAGCCTTCCACGGTCCAAAGTTCCGCGTGATCCGTGCCCGTTTCGGCGTTCATGAAATCCCCTGCCTTGAGTCGGCGGCCCTGGGTGTGAAGGTCGCCGGAAAGCAGATACAAACTCTCGTCGCCGCGCTGGTGAAGGTGTCGAGGCAGATGCGTGCCAGCGGCAAACTCGGTCAACAGAATCCGGTAACCGGCCTGTTGATTGATCAATAGCAGTTTCGCACGGATTCCCGGAAAAGGCGTCTGGAACCATCCTTCTTCACTAGCTTCAAGGAAACTGAACGCTGGTGCCGGACGGGCGGACGGCGGCTCACTTGCCGTCGAAGTGACCGGTCTCTTGTGCTCCTGTGGCGTTGCCCGAAGCCTGGCCAATATGGCAGCTCGCAACGAAGAAGGTGGCGTGCGCGGTATCACCACGGCGCGAACCATCGCCGATACGGCATCAGACATGGCCGCCACTTCTTCAGCGACGTCAGGATCGACCGCGAGCATCGCGTCCAAACGGGCTGAGCCCGCTGCATCCAAAGCTCCAGTGGCCTTTAACGCGGCCAGTTCCTGTAGTTCAAAACACTTCATAGGCGCCCCTCCAACGCATCGCGTAGCGCCAATAACCCCCGTCGAATCCGCGCCTTGATAGTGCCAAGCGGGGCACCGAGCCGTGATGCCAGCTCCAAATGTGTCAATCCACCAAAAAAAGCCAATCCCAAGGCTTCCTGTTGTTCCGGCGGAAGCTTTTTCAAGGCTTCCTGAACCATTAATCCAGTGTCGGCCGCCGCTGCTTGTCCCAGCCCGCAATCCGTGGGAGCCACCGGCAATATATCTTGTTGGTCAGAGGCTCGGTCCACTGCCGCCCCCCGCCGTTGGTCAGACCGCAAACGGTCGATCGCTTTGTTACGCACCAACGTCACGGCCCAACTCAAAGGCTTTCCCAAACTGGAATCGTAGTGGGACGCCCGCTGCCACAGCAGGACACAAGCCTCTTGAAGGACGTCTTGCGCGTCAGCCTCGTTTTGTAATATCCGGCAAGCGACCCCGTAAAGGATTCCGCAATGCCGATCATAGAACGCCGCAAACGACTCCGCATCGCCTGCCACGATCCGGGAAAGCAGGGTCTCGTCGGCCGTTTCGCCGGGCATCACGCTGGTCGCCATAGGGCCTTCTAGTCCGGACGGGCTCTCAGTGCCCCTCAGGGGAGTCTCCGAGAAATCGTCCGGCTTGCCGGATGGGATACAAGTTGAATACGCGGCGTGCAATCGCTTTCACCAAACAAACGAACGAAGTTGCACTTTGGATGCAAAATAAAAAAACGCGGCGCCCCCGCGCGACCAGGGACGCCGCTCCTATGCATACCAATACACCTGTGACCACGCGAACGTGACCACAAGCAAGCGCCAGATAGCTTTCCTTATGCCAACCCTTCGTCGGTAACCTGTTCTTGACAAAAAACCACCAAAAAAAGTGCCGCGTCCCATTTTGAAGCCACACATTCAGCCGCTATGGGTTTCCTTGGCCTTATGTACTTGCCCGCTTGCCGCGGCAGGGTACCCCCGATAGGGTGTTCGCCGTGACGTTAGAAGATTCCATTGGTGACATCCTTTCCAAGGCTCGCACTTCGCTCCAAGTCTCAGTCGATGAGGCAGCTACCGCCGCCGGACTCTCCCCAGCCGCTTATGCGGAATTAGAGAAAACCGGGCGTCCGTTGCCGACTGATTGGAACCGGCTCGGAGCAAAATTAACCTTGGATGGCGCCAAGCTGTCCAAAATTGCCCAAGGCTGGCTCCCCCCGGCCATTGACCTCTCGAATTGGCGTGAAATTCGCGCATTCTCGTCCACTGAGGACGGGATCACCGTGAACTGCTATCTGATCTGGGACGAGGTGACCCGGGAAGCTGCCCTGTTCGACACGGGTTTCGATGCCGCCCCCATTCTGGCCTGCATTGCCGAAAATGATCTTCAACTAAAACACTTCTTCCTAACCCATTCCCATCCCGATCATCTGGCCGCTTTGCCTGCCATTCGCGCGCAGTTCCCCAAACTCCGCCTGCATTCCAATTCCAAGAACGCTCCCGTCGACGCCCGAAACCGGGCAAACGACTTCATCATGCTGGGCAGCCTTCGAATCACCAATCGTGAAACCCCCGGTCATTCTGACGACGGCGTGACGTACGTGGTTGGCAACTGGCCGGAAGATGCAACCCACGTAGCCATCGTAGGTGATGCGATTTTTGCCGGATCAATGGGCGGCGCACGCGACCAATTGGAACTCGCACGAAAAAAAGTGCGCGAACAGATTTTCTCCCTCCCCTCGGAAACCTTACTCTGTTGCGGGCATGGTCCCCTGACCACCATTGCCGCGGAGAAGGCCAATAACCCTTGGTTCCCATGAAAATGAATCGGCGCGTCGCCTCCACTGCTCCCGTCTGGCTGTTTTTGCCCCTTGTTTCGGCGAGGGTGTGGGCAGCAGACCCAGCTCTACCTCCCGCGACGGCGTCTCAACCTGCGACCGCCACTCAGGCTACGCCTGCCACCAAGGTGGGGTCTGGGGACAGCTCAACGGCGGCGCCCAACGCCCAGTTTGCTCCCGATACGGGAGCACGACTGCAATCACTTGGCTACCGTCCTTCAGACATTGTCCTCGACGGCCCACCCAGCAAGCTCCAACCCAGTGTGGTGACGAGTTCCGGTTTTACTGTTTCCGGCCCCCTGCCCTCCCTGGCTCGCGGACATTTCGCGCGTTTCATCGACGCGATCAATCCCTTCGGTTCGGGCACCCCGACCTACGCCAGACCTAATTCCGCGCTCACGATCGGCAATTCGCCCATGCCTGCGGGTTGGCGAAACGAGATTTCCCACGAACCTGTCGGTATGACGATCATCAGCGTGGGCCGGTAATCCTTCCGACGGTGAGTTGAGCGACTGGCGGGAACTCTTTTCCTGTTCTAGACTCTTAGTGTAAGCAGCAGGGAGGATTTGCGACTGAGCAATGGACCGCTGGGTGGCGAAAGCCACCAGGCACAGCGGCTTGCTTAAATGAATCGCGGCTGCTTATTTAACTCACATGCCCGCTAGGCTCGTCATTGGATTGTTACTGGCCCTTACGGCGTTTGCCCGGCTCACCGCCGAAAGTAAAACGCAGGCCGAACTGCTCGTCGACCACGTCCAAGCCAGACCCGGTGAAACCGTGCTGGCCGCCCTGCGGCTGCGCATGGCGCCCGGCTGGCACACCTACTGGAAAAACCCCGGTGAGTCCGGCAAACCGACCCGCCTCAAGTGGACGCTGCCGGAAGGAGTCAAGGTTGGCGAAATCCGCTGGCCCATCCCGGAGAAAGCGTTCGTGCTGGACCAATTTGTCTATGTATATGAGGACGAAACGGTTCTCCTTATACCCGTCGACATCGCCACAACCGTCCCGGCGGGCAAGCTGGAACTGAAAGCCCAGGCTTCCTGGCTGGAGTGCGAGAAAATCTGCGTCCCTGGCAGCGCCCAAGTCTCCGCCACCCTCGAAATCGCCGATGCCAGCACCCCCTCCCCCAATGCCCGCCTGTTCACCGACGCGATCAAACGTTTGCCGGGCGGCAACGCGGTCCCGGTCCATGGCCGATGGTTGAAGGGAGCGGACGACAAGTCACGGACCTTGGAATTAGCCTTTAAACCGACCAAACCAGGCAAGTGGGAGTTTTTGCCGAACCCGTTGGATAATATTGATTTCGCTGGCGAAACCAAGTCGGCGAACGCCGGGCCGATGCTCAGCCTGACGAAGGTGGCCAAGAAATTCGAAGGCGAATGGCCCGCTGCTGTAGGTGGCGTGATGGTGATGCAGTCGCCCGATGGCAAACCACTCCAGGGCTTTGAGTTTACTTCGATGGGCGAAGCTGTCGCGGCGCCCGTCGTAGACGTGCCAACCGACTCCGGGCCCGGCTTCCTGGCGATGCTGGGCTTCGCCTTTATCGGTGGATTGATTCTCAATATCATGCCCTGCGTCCTACCCGTGATCGCACTGAAGATCCTCGGGTTTGTGAACCAAAGCCGGAAAGAGCCCCGCCGAATCCGCTTCCTTGGGCTGATGTATGGCGCAGGAGTGATCGCTTCGTTCCTGATCTTGGCGAGTGCGGTGATCGGTATTCGGTATGCCGGCGGCAATGCCATCTGGGGACAGCAGTATCAAAGCCCGGTGTTCATCGTGGGTATGACCGCCTTGGTACTCTTGGTGGCGCTGAATCTCTTCGGAGTATTCGAAGTGCAACTGGGCGGCCGTGCCATGAACGCCGCGTATAGTGCGGGTTCGAAAGCCGGGGCGGGCGGCGCCTTTTTCAACGGGGTTTTTGCCACCTTGCTGGCCACCCCTTGTACTGCTCCTTTCCTCGGAGCCTCCCTGGGTTTTGCCTTTACCAAGCCGCCGGGAACGATCCTCTTGTTTTTCATTGCCGCTGGAGTGGGGCTGGCTTTGCCCTACGTGTTGCTCTGCTGGCAGCCAGCCTGGCTTAAGTTTCTCCCGAAGCCCGGCGATTGGATGGTTAAATTCAAAACCATCATGGGCTTTCCGATGTTGGGGACTGCGCTCTGGCTTTACGGATTGGCCTTCAATCACTATGGCGCCAGCAAGATGCTGCCTTTGGGACTCTTTCTGGTAGCGGTGGCCTTGGGAGCGTGGATCTATGGTGAGTTCGTCCAAAAAAGGCCGGACGGCTCGTGGCTGGCGACGGGCGTGACCGTGGCGTGGCTGGCTGTGGCCTATGTATGGCTGTTGGAAGGCGAAGTCAATTGGCGGCATCCAGCCCCGGTCTTGGCGACGTCGGGCACCAAAGCCGAACCCAACTCTTTGGGGATGCTATGGGAACCCTGGTCGAACGATGCCGTTGAACGTGCCCAACGTGACAAGCGCCCCATACTCGTCGATTTTACCGCCGATTGGTGCACTACTTGCCAGTATAATAAACGGGTGGCCATTGAGGTCGAACCCGTGGCCAAGCGGCTTAAAGAGCTGAATGCCGTAACGTTGCTGGCCGATTTTTCCCGGGAAGACCCACGTATCCTGGCGGAATTGAAGAAATACAAGCGGGCGGGCGTGCCATTGGTGTTGGTTTACCCCCCGATTGAAGGCGGCCCGCCCCAGGTATTGCCGGAATTCCTCACGAAACAAATTGTCCTGAAGAGCCTGGAACGGGCACTGAACTAACGTATGCGGGACGACTTGTCTCGCCCACCGATTCAGGGTACCACCAAGCGCATGAAATTGTGTCGCTTCACCACGGCCACCTTGCCGGGGGTTCGGGTTGGGCTGCTGCGGGACGACGGTTCAGTTCGGGACCTCACGGCTTTGGGGGTCAGTTCCTTGAGCGAGATCTTGGACTCTCCCGACCCGGTGCAACGCGTCACGGATCTCAATGCCGCAGGCTCCGCTTCCTTTTCCGCGTCGGAGGTGGAACTGCTGTCGCCCGTTGAGCATCAGGAAATCTGGGCTGCGGGCGTGACCTACCTCCGCAGCAAGGCGGCCCGCATGGAGGAATCCGATTTCAGCGCCACTGCCTACGACCGGGTTTACGACGCTCCTCGCCCGGAGCTGTTCTTTAAGTCCTTGGGACCCAAGGCCTCTGGCCCAGGTGGCCCGGCCGGAATTCGGGCAGATGCCAAATGGAATGTACCAGAGCCCGAATTAGTTCTGGTTTTCAATTCCCGGGGCGAACACGTGGGATACACCATCGGAAACGACATGAGTTCGCGCGATATCGAGGGGGAAAACCTGCTCTATCTCCCGCAGGCCAAGACGTATCGGTATTCCTGCGCGGTCGGTCCAGCGATTCGGATCGGAGTCAGCGAAGAAGAGGCTCGCACGTGGACGATCCGGGTGACCATCGAACGCCAAGGCGTCGCAGTTTTCTCAGGCGAAACCAGTGTATCGAAGATCAAACGCACCTTTCCGGAACTCGGAGGCTGGCTTCATCGCAGCCAGGAATTTGCCCATGGCGCGGTCTTGCTGACTGGGACCGGGGTCGTACCGCCCAACGAGTTCACGCTTTCGGCAGGAGATTTGGTACGCATTGACATCAGCGGCATCGGCCAATTGGCGAATACCGTCTGTGTCGTTTAGCCAGCGGTTTACCGCCGGTTGATGAAGTACATGATTCCGGCCAACAAGCCGGAAAAGATCAACCCGACCACCAAGGCGGCGAACAATTCCTTGCGGTGCTTTAGCCGGGCGCCGCGGCCTTGGCCAGGCAGCAAATAATAACGATGACTTTCCGGATTCTTGGGCTTCCCAAACATAGGATCCTCTCAGCTAGGGGGTACTACTTCTTGTACAATGGGAATGACTCAATTGCAATCCCGGACATCAGCCACCCGTGCAAATGCAAAACCACGGAAAGATGGAGATCTTTCCGTGGTTTGAAGACCGAACCGAAGCCGATGGTTTTACTTCAGCAATTCCTCGGCGATTTGCACGGCGTTGAGCGCGGCGCCTTTCAGCAATTGGTCGCCTGACACCCAGAATGCCAATCCGTTTTCCAAGGCGCAGTCCCGCCGTAGCCGTCCCACCTCGCAGTTGTATTTTTCCGAGGTAAACAAAGGCATGGGATACCTGGCGTTGGCGGGATCATCCACCACGTCCAAACCGGGGGCTTTGGCCAACACGGCTCGTGCCTCGTCCATGCTCACTGGACGCTCAAATTCGGCATTCACGGCCACCGAATGGGAGCGATAGACCGGCACTCGCACGCAGGTTACCGATGCCACGAAGCCCGGATGGTGCATGATCTTGCGGCCCTCGTTCTGCATTTTCATCTCTTCCTTCGTGTAGCCATCGGCTTGGAAGGAATCGACGTGCGGCAGGACGTTGAAGGCGATCTGGTGGGGATAGACTTCCTTGGTCACCGGTTCGCCGCGGACAATCTGGCCGACTTGGCGTTCCAATTCCTCCAAGGCTTTGGCCCCAGTGCCTGAAACCGCTTGGTAGCTCGCCGCAAAAATCCGCTTCACGCCGAAAGCCTGGTGTAACGGATAAAGCGCCATCAGCGTGATCGCCGTGGTGCAGTTGGGGTTGGCAATGATGCCTTTATGGTTTCGGACGTCCTCCGGATTGATCTCCGGGACGACCAATGGAACATTGGGGTCCATCCGAAAGGCACTGGAGTTATCGACTACCACGCAGCCGGCTTGGGCAGCGATCGGCCCAAACTCGCGCGAAATGTTGCCACCGGCGCTGAAAAGCGCGATATCGACACCCTTGAAAGAGTCTTTAGTCAATTCCCGCACAGTGACTTCCGTTCCCTTGAACGTGAGTTTTTTACCCACGGAACGGGCTGAGGCTAACAAGGTGAGTCTCCCGACTGGGAAGTGTCGCTTCTCGAGTGTTTTTAGCATCTCGATGCCGACAGCTCCAGTCGCGCCAACGATGGCAACGTGCGGATTTCTGTCCATAAAAGGGCACGAAATCTAGGGGTCACCGGGAAACTGTCGAGGGTAAAACGACAACACCATCGGTGAAATACGCCCCTATCAGGCTTGTTTTATGGCAAACTCAAATCAAAAATTCCTCCACCGAGGGAATTTGCCGGGCGCCCCTTGATTCCATAAAACCCCACCCGTTGCCTTCACATGCACGCGGGAGTCAGCTCCCCCTGCGCTTGCGAGCTCCGCTGCGTAAACCCACCCAGGCCACCAGGCAAAGCGAACCTGCCGCCAAAACGCTAGATCCCGCTTCTGGAACCGTTGTTACAGTCAGCGTCTTGAGCTGGGCCCATTCACCGTCGAGGCTCACGAAGGATGTCAAGGTGCCGGATTGGTTCGCCGGAATGGAAAAAGCGCCGTTGATGGAATAGGTCCCCGCTGGAGCCAGCGTGTTCCCTGTCGACGTGCTACCACTGGTGGAGAGTGTAAACGTGCCTGCCGCCGCATCGGTAGCATAGCCAATTTCGTAACTTACCACGGATACCGCAGTGTCGAACGAGAGATTCCAGGAACTTGGAACCGGGCCGCCTGACTTAGCCATCCAGAGCCCGTCGGAATCGGAGACGAAACTTCCGCTGTCGGCATCGCTAAAGGTAAGAGTCACGCCGCCGGAGGTATAGGTATTAGACGTGGTGCCGTTATCGTCGACACCAAAGGTAAACACGACGGTTGCGGCTTGGGTAGCCAAGGCGGCGCCAAAGACGGCACTCCATAGCCCAACGGGGAGGGGGATTTTCATAGCGGTTGTTTGAACGGCGGGATTGTTCGGGGGAACATCCGCTTGGCCGCTCGGTATAAGACAGCCACGCAGAACCGCCTTCGCACTATTTGGCACAATTTGAACCATGCAAAAAGCACATTCGCTCTGAAATTAGTAAAAAATTTCTCGCCGCCAAAACTGCAATCTATTTGCATTGCAGGCAGAAGCAGAAGCGCCAGAACTTTGATCGAGTCAACCTACGGTCATGACTCCTCACTTCACCCGTGACTCGTCCGAATCCCGACGTCGGGTCTGCAGCGTATCGAGAAATGAGGAGATAACCCATTGATAATCAGCCGCCGTCAAGATCGACGATTGGAAAAAACGGTCTTTCACTCCAGTTGCCTCGCTGCAATTTGCGACTTATCAGTTTCACGTTGAACGGAGACGGCAGATCGGATGTAACTGCTGAATCGTTCAAGACACGACGATCCATGAAACGAATCGTACTCTTTTCGCTAACGAATATCGCGGTGCTGGTGAGCCTCTCGGTGGTGGCCCACCTGCTCGGTCTCGATCAATGGCTGAGTTCCAAGGGCATCCCGTGGGTGTCACTATTGGTATTTTCTCTGGTCTTTGGCTTCGCCGGCAGCATGGTGTCACTGCTCATTTCCCGTTGGATGGCGGTCCACGCCTACAACATCCAGATCATCGAAAGTCCGAATGGCTCCGAGGAACGCTGGCTGGTGAATTCGGTGTCGGAACTCACGACCCGAGCTGGCATCCCGATGCCGCAAGTGGGTATTTACGATAGTCCCGAAGCCAACGCCTTTGCCACGGGTCCTTCCCGCAACAAAGCCTTGGTCGCGGTGAGCAGCGGCCTGCTGAACCAGATGAGCGAAAACGAGATTCGCGGTGTGTTGGCTCACGAAGTTGGACATATTTCGAATGGCGACATGGTCACCATGAGCCTGTTGCAAGGCGTGCTGAACACCTTCGTCATGTTCTTCGCCTATCTCATCGGCATCGCCTTGGACAGTGCCATGCGAGGCAATCGCGACGACCGTTACCGCGGTCCCGGCATTGGTTCCTATATCGGCCGCATGATTGCCCAAATAGTCCTGGGACTGCTGGCGAGCCTGATCACCATGGCCTACTCGCGCAGCCGCGAGTTTGCGGCCGATCGGTTGTCCGCCCAGATCAATGGAAAACAATCGATGATCTCCGCGCTGCGGAAACTGCAACGGATCCATGACACCGGCGGAGTCTTTGACAACCGGGCGGAATCGTTGGCGACGTTCAAAATCAGCAATCCCACCACCAGCTTTTTGGGTCGGCTGCTGGCGTCGCATCCTCCGCTGGAGGAACGCATCGCCGCTCTGGAACAGGTGTGATTGGGTGGAGAGGCGGCTTTTGCGCTGCCGCTCCCGAGTTCGGCACACGGGTCTTGAGCCCCTGCCCCGCTGCCCGTAACGTCTCGGGCAATGGAACTGGTTCCACCGTCACGCCTGCTTGGTGTGTGTTTCGCCCTTTTTGGGTGGGTGGTTTCTGGTCTCGCGGCAAATTCCTTGGCGGTCTTGACGCCGCACCCGACGGAGGTGCGCATCGAGTTCGGCCGGGCTTTTTCAAAATGGCACGAGGCCCGGTATGGCGAACCCATCCAGATTGAATGGCGCGATCAGGGTGGCTCCTCGGAAGACCAACGATTTGTCGAATCCGAATTCAAATCGAAGCCTGACGGCATCGGAATCGACGTTTTCTTCGGGGGTGGCCCGGAGCCCTTTCTTGTTTTCGCTGAACGCCATTTGTTGAGCCCTTGGAAGCTGCCTGCGGATCTTGCCCAGGCCATCCCCAAGGAGTCCCGGGGTGTCACCCTCTACGATTCCACAGGCGGCTGGTACGGGGCCTGCCTGGCCACATTTGGGATCCTACAAAACGACGCCGTGCAAAAGCTCGCCAAACTTCCCAGTGCGGGTCGTTGGGAGGACTTGGCGCGGCCAGAATTGTTTTCCTGGGTCGGAGCAGGCGATCCGCGCAACAGCGGGACGATGAACAGCATGTACGAAGCCTTCCTCCAGGCTTATGGCTGGGAGAAGGGTTGGTCCCTGCTGACGCGGATCAGCGGAAATGTCCGGCAATTCGACCGGTATAGCACCACCACCGCAAAACAGTGTGCCCTGGGACAGGTGGCCTGCGCCTTTGCGATCGACTATTATGCTTTTGTTCAAATTGCCTCGGCCGGCACAAATCATATGAGTTATGTCCTGGCCGACGATTTTACCGCCATGACGCCAGACGGCATCGCGGTGCTTAAGGGCGCTCCTCATCAAGAATGGGCGGAACGATTTGTGGCCTTTGTCCTGTCCGAAGAGGGACAGAAGTTATGGTATATGCGCCAGGGAACCCCCGGTGGCCCGGTGGAGCATGCATTGCACCGGTTACCCATCCGGCCCGACATATATGCGCGCTATGCGGCCTATTCGAACGAGCGGGTGAATCCCTTCCAACTCGCCCGCGATTTTCGTTACGACACCGGCTTGTCGAGCCGACGGCGCGGGATCGTGCGGGCGTTATTTGGCGCTTGTTTCATCGATGTCCATCCTGAGCTTACCAAGGCGTGGCATCGGCTTATCGAACGCGGGTTGCCCGCCGCCGAGGTCGCCGAACTAGGAACCATGCCCCTTTCATCCGCCGAAGCAGACCAACTGGTCGCCCAAGGTTGGAATCAACCGGCGTCGGCCGAACTGCGGCAACGCCAGACCATCCTGTGGCAGCAGCGCAGTTTGGAAAAATACCGCCGCCTCGCTCAGTAATTACCCATGCAGATCGCCATCCGCAATCTCATCAAGACCTTCGGAAAGACCAACGTCCTCAAGTCCGTTTCGCTGACGATCGAGAGTCACGAACTGTTCTTTTTGCTCGGCCCCAGCGGTTGCGGGAAGACGACCTTGCTCCGCTCGATCGCCGGTTTTTATGAACCCGACGGCGGCGAGATCCTCTTCGATGGGAAAGTCATGAACCGCGTTCCTCCCCACGAGCGGAATACCGGCATGGTGTTCCAAAACTACGCGCTTTGGCCCCATATGACCGTGGGACAAAACGTGTCGTACGGGTTGGAGGTGCGAAAGACGCCCAAAGCCGAAACCCGCACGCGGGTTGCCGAAGCGCTGGCCACGGTGCGGATGGAGACCTTTGCCGATCGGACGCCCAATCAACTTTCCGGCGGCCAACAGCAACGCGTGGCCTTGGCTCGGGCACTGGCGATTCGACCCGATGTCCTCCTACTCGATGAACCTCTTTCCAACCTGGACGCTCGCTTACGGCTGGAAATGAGGGACGAAATCCGGCGAATCCACGAGTCAACACAGATCACCACCGTCTACGTCACACACGACCAAAAGGAGTCTCTTTCCCTGGCTGA
>DATJII010000265.1:0-13727 GCA_035493435.1 Candidatus Limnocylindria bacterium
CCCCCGCCTCCACCAAGGACAAAGGCCGCCCCAAAACGGGGCGGCCTTTGTCCTTGATGCCAGGCCGTGGCCACAGCGAAGATCAGTGTGGTGGCCAAAGTGATTTCGGGTTAATCAGATTGCCAGATCAGTGTTAATACTTGGACCCTCGAGGGCGAGTTTGCGCTTTCCTGAGCTATTCGTGACGCTCGAAAATGGCTGGGCAGTCGGTGAAAGCAGGATTTTCGTGTTGGCAGGCAGGTCGAATGCCTTGCGCTCAAACTCGGACTGGAGTTCAATGTTAACGTCATTGACCATTTCCGGATGGTGGTCTGAATTATTGACGTGGCCGTGCGGACGGATTTTTGATTTCCTAAAACCTACTCAAGGGAGGCTAAATCAGTGGAGCATTTTAGCCCGTCCTGGAAAAATCCAGCTTTGATAGAGGTGTTGAATCAGATGAAACCTTTACCCATTTGCCTATGAGTAAATCCTCAAAACAACTGAACCCTCAGATTCCCATATATCGGGCACTGGTGGACCGGCGTACAAATAAAATCGTTGGACCGGCCGTTCCAATCTATCGAGAAGATTGGCCATACTCAGTCATTCCGTTTTCGGAAATACTGTGGAGGTACATGGATTTCTGGAAGTTCGAGGATTTGCTGAAGCGCTCGTCACTTTATTTTTCGAGATCTGACCAATTCAAAGATCCGTTTGAGGGGCGATTCTCCCAAGCTAATTCGAGCAAAATGTCTGCATCAGATGCAGCGTTTCATGCCGCCTACAAAATTTCACTCGTCAATAAGGATTTGGAAGCCTCCCAGGAGATCATGAGGAAGGTGATATTCATTTCATGTTGGAATCGAGCAAGAAAGGAGAGTCGAGAAATGTGGCAAGCATACACTTCTGGCCCGGAAAGCGTGGTTATCGCAACGTCGGCAAAAGCATTGTATTGCTTCCTTCCAGAAACAATCGTGAAATCCCCTGTCAAGTACCATTCTGACGAGTACCCAAGAACGGAATTCACCCACACGGCATTGTTCTTTTATAAACCTTCTGAGTATAATTTCGAACGAGAATTTCGTCTTATGATTGCTCCCGATGAAAACGAGAGCACCAATCTTGCTGATATTGGTAGATACGTCCCAGTTAGGCTAAAAAAGATCGTTCAGCATGTCATCAGCCACCCTAAGAGTTCAAAGGAATTCAAAGTGAAAGTGGATGATCTGATGCTCCGCTACCTGAAACACGTCAGGCGCGAGGATTCTCACATCCTTATCTAGTTGGTTCGCGATGGAAACTTTAGGTGGAGAGTTCGATGTGTCTAGCCGCGGTTCCCGCCTGCTTACGGAGTGCCCTCGTAGGCTTCGCTCGTCGGGCGTCCTACGCGTCCCGACGCATATAATGGAAGCGAGAGGCGTTTAATCTTCTGGTCGTGTTCGCCGGGCAGGAACACTCTTCCAGCGCGGGTGATCCTGCATGGAAGCGCACCACGCGGTGGCGACCTTTTTCATTGAGGAACTGGAACTTGGAGCGTAAGGTTCCCGTTTTACCGGCCGTGACCTCGACCGGCAGGACTTCCTGCTGGTGGGTGATGAGATAGTCCTCTTCCGCGTTAGAATTGCGCTTCTCTCGTGCCCATCAAAAGAGCAGATGATCGGCGAAGCCCTGCGTGGCGCATAACAATTGTTGTCCGACAAATTGGCCGGTGAGCGATCCTTCGTTGACCGTGATGAGATACTCCGTTCCCTCTACGCTCGCGATACTCCAGAGGGCAAATACACCCTGAGCGCGAGCAACAATTCTGACTTTTGTACCGGTGGTATCGCTACGCTCAACCTACCGGCTAATCGCTGGCATCCTCCGGATGCTCTTCCGGTCGAAACCGGACGCCCAACCATCGACGCAACTGCGGTTTCAACCACGCTTGCCCACGATTAGAAGATGCGCCTGGTAACAGCGGGCGTAACCCGGCACGGACCCAGCAACTACAGTAATCGTCGTCGGCCCAGGCGAACCGTAAGGCCGTCATAAGCCCGGTAGGGAGAGACTCCGTCGAGCCCTGCTATCGGCGAGAGGCTTCGTTCTGGAGAAAGGGCGGGTAAATCGAAGCCGAGGGCGTCCCATTCTCGGGCCTGGTGCTCCGTTGGAACATGTCGTGACCTTACCCGAAACCTCTCACCGTAAGGATGGGCTCGACGGAGTCTCTCCCTCCCTTTCTTGGCGGACGCGCCGGGCGGGCCGGGACAACCAGGAGGAGCCCGGCCCTTCGGTCGTTCTCGAATCCAGTCATCTCATTGAAATCCCCGCTCAGCATTGGAGGGTATCGTGCCCAATTATTTCATCGCCGATAGGCCGGGGAATTCGTGCCAGCGGAATACGCCACGGCCCAGCCGCATTTCCACCCAGGAAATGAGCGGTCGCGGCAGAGGCCCGAATGGAATATAGATATGGTGTCGGTTGCACACGGACAACTCAACCCAAAGCGTTCTAGATTATGCCTGGCATATGTCTTCCACAGGGTTATTCGACGACCCCAACCAAAACCTATCAGGCAATCGAAACTTTTTTCAAAAGACGCGAAAACAGGCCATTTTCAGCGTGTTTTTTCTTTCGACTCACCAACATCGAGAAATATCGACAGGTGATGGCGTGGCGCATTGATGAAGAATTTAGAGATGCGAAAAAAAGATATAATAATTGTTGACGGTTGGCCGGCCGCTGCACACTCTAGTGCCCGCAATCTATGAAAACATATTCCTCCGCACTACTTTTGATCCTCGCGGCTGCGCCTTTGCTGGCCGATACCCAGATCTCCAGCCTCGGCCAGTCCACGGACTTGACCTTCAACCCCTACGGCGGCGCGGGCTCAACCTACGGCTCTCCCTTCGTGACGGGTCCATTGACTTACCAACTCGATTCCATCTCGGGCCTGTTCTCGAATGCTGGCGGGACAGTGAAAATCTCCGGTGCTTCGATCTATTCGGACGTCGGCGGTGAAATTGGCATCCAGTTGGCTGTCTTGAGCGATGCCGCCACCTCGGCGCATATCGGGAATTCCACCCAGGTGTTCAACGAATTCAATCCGTTCTTGCTGACACCCAACACCACCTACTGGGCTGTCTTCAACGGGTACGGGGCATTTGACGCCAACTATACCCAGGCGATTACCCTGCAACCGGGTGTGGATGCCGGCGCCGCTGCGGGCTGGAGCAAGCCCAACCAGTTGCAGTACCTCGGCCAAGCCGTTGAGAACAACATTAGCGCTAAATTTTCCGTGCAAGCCACTGCGGTTCCCGAGGCTTCGACTTACGGAATCGCCGCTGCCGGTGCCTTGGGCGCCTTTGCCCTGATCCGCCGCAAGCGTTCGGCTTGATCTTATAACCCATTCGGAATGGCCGGGCCCAGCCGTCCCCGGCTGAAATCTGAATAGTCGCGAAGACCGATTTGGTTTGGCGCGAAGCGAGTGAAGACTGTGAAACCGCCACCAGGGCATTGCCCTGGGGCGGATTTCTTTCATTTCAACTTTGTCGCCGGCCTCCGTCCCTGGTGGCGGGGTTGCCCGATTTGCCTGTTTATCCAAAGAAACAATGCGCCGCATCTTCGTCAATCACGCGCAACGCTGCGGCCAAGGTTTTGACTTCGGGTTTCAGGGGATAGGCATACCAATTGCCGTTGGCGCGTTTCCAGAAGATGCGCCATCGATCCCCGCTTCGGATGTACCTGATTTTTGCGATTGAGTTCTCGCTTTCTCCAGGACGCTGGAAGGCCGGGCGAAGGTAAAAGAGTTCGATCGACTGGTCTTTGAAGCGCTGGCCTTCACGAACTTTGTCGCGCAAGTGCAGGGGTGGACGCCGTCGAGACCAGAAGTGTTTTTCCAACGTGAGCGCATGTTCGGCGATTTCGAGGTTGGTGAAGGCCATAGGGTTGTGGGCGAATTAGATTGGTTGGCACTGCTACGTTCCGCGCGCAGGGCGCGCCGGAAGATTGAAATCAAAATTACCAACTCAATCGGATTGATCACCTTGATGAATAGCTGCTGAAATAGGGTTGGATTTTAGCATGTTTCCTGAAAATGAGGATTGTCTTTTAGCAGATTGCGCCAAAATGGCCCAACTGAGATTCGTCTAGGATAATATTGGAAAGACCTTTTCGATCTCACTTTCCACGGTTTCCACAGTGACGGCGCGCATGATCTGGGTGAGTTCCTCCTCCGTGCCCCGGATATCCCGGCCGTCGTAGCGGTAATAGTCCAGATTGTGGCCATGAACGGCGGGGTTGGGGATCAGGGTCCAGTCGGGGCGGCAGGGCAGGATGGGTGGGTTGACCGTGGGAGTTTCGATGACGAATTGGTGCGGCACTTTCCGGGCGGCCGCGAGGTGCATGAAGAGGGTGTCGACGCTGAGGAACGCATGGCTTAGGCCTACGAGGGCGGCGGCGTGGCGCAAGGACGGGGTTTGGGCGGTGAGGAAGCGGTCACCAATGGCGGCTTGGATCTCCTGATGCACAGCCCGTTCTTCGGGGCCGCCGAAGAAGACGACGCGCAGGTTGGGACGGCTTTGGACGAGACGTTGGACCAATCCGATATAGTTTGCCGCAGGCCAACGGCGCAGGGCGAGGTTCTTGGTGCCGCCCGATCCAGCATGGATGCCCAGCCATTGAGCTCCCGAAATTTCATGGGTCCTGACCCACTGTTCGGCCCAGGCGAGTTCCTCGGGTGACAGGTACAACTCATATTCCGGACGGGCGAGCTTGGGTTTCAATCCGATGAGACCGAGGAGTCGCACGTTGTTTTCCGTGCAATGGACTGCGTAATCCTGGGGCAGGGAATGCGTCACCAGCAGGCGATCCGGCCAGCCTTGGTTTTCGTATTCGTGGCTCAACCGGGTCCGGGCTCCGATGAGCCGGGCGATTAGACGATAGCCCCGGCGTCCCTGCGTGTGGGTGTTAATCGAGAGATCGTAGCCAAACCGCCGCAGCTCGCCCACAAATCGCAGGGAATCGACTTTGCTGGCCGCAATGAAATCGTGCTGATGGACGGCATTGATGTGCGGATTCCCGAGCAGGATTTCCCGCGCGCCTCGCCACCGGACGAGCGCGTCAATCGTGGCCTGGGGGAATTGCAGCCGTAGTTCGTGGAACAGCGGCGTGGCGATCAGTGTGTCGCCAATCCCCGAAAGTGCGATGACCAGAATGCGCTGCAAGCGGAGCCAGTGTGCCATCGAAAGGGGCGGTTGCCGAGTCTCAAGTAGCGATCACCCGGACGTTTCCATCGGGAAGGATTTCGTTGAAGTGACAGCGCGGCCGGGCACCTACGTTCTTGCGGGAAGGAATATAGGTTATCAGATCCACACAGATTATGTGAGTGGAATTCGTAGCCGACGAGGTGACGAGGCGGAAGTGCGGGATGGGCCATGGTTTTCGCTTTCCGCCTCGTCACCTCGTTGGCTACCAGGCTGGGTTCTTGTTGGGGAAGAATATAGGTCCACAGATTACGCAGATTCACGCAGATTTCAAAAGGCAAATTGATATTATATACTCGACAGAATATTATGTCGCACTCTTGCCGGCGCGTGCCGGGCGGGATATATCCTGGGAGGTCAACCGGCGACCGCTCGTTCTCTTAATAATCTGTGTGAATCTGCGTAATCAGTGGACAAAAAATCTCTCGCCCCTCACTCCGTTTTCCCGGTCTCTAATAAAGCCCGGCCAAGAGCCTTGATCGCTTCGGGGGGGTGGGCGCTGGAGATGGCCAGGCGCAGGTAGCCGCCCTCGGCGCCGCCAGGATAGACGATCCAGGGGAAATGGATTCGATGCTTCTTGAAACTCTTTTCCAGCCTGTTTCGTAGCTTGCGATCCTCCGTGGTCAACGCGATCACAGGCCCGGGACTCATGGACACTTTCCAACCTGCCTCACGAACGGCTTTGCGGACAATCGCGACATTCTTTCGCAAGTTTCGCAGCCGATCCTCGAAAACCAACAAAAGCGTGCTGGCGAGCGCGGCGGCGGCGACTGGCAGCGGTGGTGGGGTACTGCCGATGAAGGCCCGGCTAGCCGTCTTGATGCGCTCAATAATCTCCACCGACGCATTGATGGCGCCTCCACCTGCGCCAAAGGCTTTGCTAAGAGTCACTGTTTGAATGACTCGATCGTAGGGCAATCGGTGTTGTTCGAGGGAGCCGTGGCCCTGGCGGCCGAGCACACCAGCCGCATGGGCGTCATCCACCAACAGCCAGCCCGACTCCGGCAGGAGTTTGTGATAGGCAGCGAGTGGAGCGAGCGAGCCATCGGAGGCAAACAAACCATCGGTAAGGACGATGATCCTTTCGGACGGGCCTTTGGCCTCGAGCAACTGCGCCAGATGGCGACTCGAACGGTGGTCAAAAGAAACGATCCGGGAGGCGCCAAAGTGCAGGGTGGCATCCTGCAGGCTGGCGTGCGCTTTCTCGTCGATATAGACCGTGTCGATCCGGCCCGCCATCGCCTGCGCGACACAGAGATTGGTAAGGTAGCCGCACGAGACCAGCAGCGTGCGAGGAGCTTTGAAGAAAGCTGCCAGGGATGTCTCAAGATCAAGATATAGCGGATGGTTTCCAGTGGTCCTGCGAGACGCAGCCACGCTGAAACCAAAGGCCTCCGCGACGTGTGCCGCCTGTTCCGAAACGATTGGCTCCCAAGCCATGCCCAGGTAGTCACAACCGGCGAAATACCAAAGTTCGGACTTTCCGTCCAAAACCGTGACCGGTCCGGTCCTTTGCAACTCATTCTCGCGAGGGGCGTCTTTCACGGTTTACGCATCCACCGAATAGCGCTTCAACCCGCTCAATTGGCCTGCCACCTTCCAGGCGAAAAGCGGGTTGTTCCGGAAATAGCGGCGCCACAGTCGGCGCGGTTCCTGGAGCAGGCGGTAGAGCCATTCGAAACCGCTCCGCTGGATCCAGCGGGGCGCCTGCTTGACTTTGCCCGCATGGAAATCGAAGGCCGCGCCCACGCCCAGCATGATCTTGACGGGCAGCCGGTCGATATAAGCCGCCATGAACCGTTCCTGCTTGGGGGTGCTTAATCCCACCCAGAAAAAATCCGGACGAACGGCATCGAGCTGGGCTTTGAGCCGTTCTTCATCGGCAGCGGGAAGCGGACCGAAAGGCGGTGTATAAGTACCGACGACCTTGAGCCCGGGAAAACGTTCTTCGAGCCGGGCTTTCAATTGCTCGGCGACACCGGTATTGCCGCCATAGAAAAAATGGGTGGCCCCGCTTTTGGCGCTCCAAGCCATGATCCACTCCATGAGATCCGGGCCATAGACGCGATCCATGGTCGTGTGCCGCGCGAGCTTGCCCATCCAGACCATCGGCATGCCATCAGGCGTGGTGAGTAGGGAACGATTGTGGATTCGGCGCAGTTCCGGGTCGTATTGGGATTCAATCACGCCGTGGACACCCGTCACGCACACATAACCGCGCCGCCCCTCCGCCACGCACGCGGCGAGAGTGCGGGTAGCCGTATCGAGATTGATGGCGCTGATCCCGACTCCGAGGACGTTGACGCGCGGCGGCAGTTCCATGACGCAGTGAGTTTAACGCCTAGCCCCAGACGGGGGAAGGGGAACCGGGAGAATGCTGGAACGGTTGGTGCAACTCGGCACAGCCCGCGACAACTAGAGTGATCGTCGTCGATCGAGGCGAACCCAACGGCGACCCAAGACCCGGGCGAGGCTCCCGACGAGCCCTAACCTTTGCGAGACGCTTCGTTCCATTGGACGGCATGGGCATCGAAGCGTATGACCTCTGAGAAACGATGTCTCATCCAGTGCATAGTGCTTCGAATCAACGGGTTGTGTTTCTCGTGCGAAGCGACTCGCCGCTGGTATGGGCTCGTCGGGAGCCTCTCCCTCCCGCCTTGGCCAACGCGTCAGGTGTGCTTCGACAACAAGGAGGAGCCTGTCTTCCTGGCGTTCAAGACAAATGGATATTTCAATCCACCACCCGCAGCTTCATGCCGTCGACGATACGGTCGCCAGCGGCGACGTCGGTCACGACCACCAAGGTGTCGCCGCGGGCGATGAGCTTGTCCTTCACCAATTGCTTGATCGCGTTTTCCACCGTAGCGGAAGGATTCTGGAAATCGAAGGCAACCACTCGGGGCATCACGCCTCGTAAGAGCGTGAGCGAGTCGGCCATCTCCCATTTTTCCGCGAAGGCAAAGATCGGGGACGAGCGGGGGCGCATCCATGAAGCAAACCGCGCCATATGCCCGCGTCGCGTGAATACAATGATGGCTGCCGCCTTCAACTCGTCGGCGAGGTGCACGGCGCTGTTCACCAGCTTCTGGCGGGGCGAGGTAAGCTCCGCATCCAGATGGTAGTTGGCCCCACCACTGCGTTCGATGCGTTTGGCGATGGTGTCCATAACTTCCACACAGCCAAAGGGATATTTGCCGGTGGAGGTCTCACCGCTAAGCATGATGGCGTCCGCCTGTTCGAAGACCGCGTTGGCCACATCGGTGATTTCCGCGCGGGTGGGCAGCGGATTCTGGATCATGCTCTCCAGCATGTGCGTGGCGACGATCACCGGTTTGCCGATTCGTTGGCAGATTTTCACTATCTTCCGCTGGATGATCGGCAACTCCTCATAGGGGCATTCCACCCCCAAATCACCGCGCGCAATCATCACCTGATCCGAGTCACGGGCGATTTCCTCGAAGTGATTCACGGCAAACTGGTGTTCGATCTTGGCGACAATCTGTGGCTTGTGAGCCGAGCCAACCGAACGGATGAACTCGCGCAGTTCGGCGATATCCGAGGGTTCCCGCACAAAGCTCAAGGCGATGAAATCGACCCCGACTTCCAGCCCCAATCGGACATCTTCCTTATCTTTATCGGTCAAGGCGGGCAGACTGACCCGGACGCCGGGCAGGTTGATATGTCGGCGATTACCCAGACGGCAGTCCGCAAGTACTTCGCATTCAACTGTGTCAGCCGTCTTGGCAACAATGCGCATTTTGATTTCGCCATTGTCAACGAGGAGGGTGTTTCCCGGAAAGACGTCCGCGGCAAATCCGGGGTAATTGACGGTGGTCGAGCGACCTGGAGGCGGCGGTGCGGTGGGACTCGCCACAAAATAGAAGTGTTCCCCCGCCTTAAGTTCCAGCGGCGCGGGGAGATCGCCGGTCCGGATGGCGGGGCCTTGCGTATCCAGCAGGATGCCGACGGCTTGGTGCCGCGTTTCCGAGGCCTTGCGGATGTCCTTGACCACCTGCCGAACCCACGGGGCGTTGGCGTGGCTCATGTTAAGCCGGAAGACGTTAACGCCGATATCCAACAAGCGGAGCAATCGCTCCGGACCATCGGTGGCGGGGCCAAGGGTGGCGATTATTTTGGTCTTGCGCATCGTGAGATCGATTGTTCGGGCGGGGGAAGGGTAGGAGATCGGGCGGGAAAAAGTAGAAGATTTACGAGCGACAGGCAGCGTCGGGAAATCTGGGGGTCCTTGAATTAAATGAAAGTGTACGCAAAATTTCCTTGCGAGATACGCGGATCGCGCCAGTTTCCTGTCTGTCCAACGGGCACCTCGCTGATAAGCAGCACCTCGTGTGTCCATCCAGCAAACGATTCCCGCACATAACGGCAGAAACGGTTTGGTGGGCAAACAGCCCGTTGAGTAACGATTTTTTTGTCCCTATTGATCTGATCATGGCACGTGCACCAAAAAGCCCCGCGGTTTCCAAGAAGCCTCGCGGCACGAGTAAGAAGTCTGAAGTGGAGGAGTTGCCCTTTGTCGAACCGATAAAGGAAACACCACCCCCCGTAGTAGTGGCCCCGGAACCCCCTGTGTCTGCCCGGGCCCCGAAATCACGCGGCAAGGCGGGAGCCAAAGTCGCTCCGCCCATCCCCGAACCAGTAATACCACCGGAGCCGGAACCCGAGCCGGAGACGGAGCCCGTGGAGCCCGAGTATGCCAGGGAATCCGAGGAGCCCTCGGCGTCGGACGAGCCCCCTTCGCCCATGCCCGCGCCCGCGATCTCGCCCCGGCGCGCGGAGTCGATGCCCGCCCCGCCGTTGCCCGACGAGTCGGTGCCCATACATAAGGTCAAGGCGCGCACCATCAACCTGCATGAGCTGCAGCCCATGCCCATCATCGCCCTGAGCGAGGTGGCCAAAGAGTTCTATATTGAGAACTATGGCACGCTGAAGCGGCAGGAGATCCTTTTCCAGATCCTGCAGCGCAACCTGCAGGCGGGCGGAACCATTTATACGAAAGGCATCCTGGAAGTCATGGCCGAAGGCTTCGGCTTCCTGCGCTCGCCCGCGTTCAACTATCTGCCTTGCCCGGAGGACATCTATGTATCTCCTTCCCAGATCCGCCGGTTCGATTTGCAGACCGGCGACGAGGTCGAAGGCCAGATCCGTCCGCCCAAGGACAAGGAGAAATTCTACGCCCTGCTGAAGGTGGAAAAGGTGGCGGGAGTGGATCCCGACCTGGCCAAGGAAAAGACCCATTTCGAAAACCTCACACCGCTGTTTCCCAACAAGCGACTGCTGCTTGAGACGTCGCCGGACGAATTATCCACGCGCGTCGTGGACCTGGTTTGCCCGATTGGCCGCGGAACGCGTGGCTTGATCGTTGCACCGCCGCGCACGGGCAAGACGGTGCTCATGCAAAAGCTGGCCAATGCCGTGCTGAAAAACAGCCCGGAATGCCATCTGATTATCCTGCTCATCGATGAGCGGCCTGAAGAAGTCACCGACATGGAGCGGAGTTGCAAAGGCGCCGAGGTCGTGAGTTCTACTTTCGACGAGCCCCCCGAGCGCCATGTGCAGGTGGCGGAGATGGTCATCGAGAAAGCCCGCCGGATGGTGGAACACCGGAAGGACGTGGTCATCCTGCTCGATTCCATCACCCGTCTCGCCCGCGCCTACAACACGGTGCAGCCGCACTCCGGCAAGATCCTGTCGGGCGGTGTGGACGCCAACGCGTTGCACAAGCCCAAGCGTTTCTTCGGCGCGGCTCGTAACATCGAGGAAGGCGGTTCCTTGACCATCATGGCCACGGCCCTGGTCGATACCGGCAGCCGCATGGACGAAGTCATCTTCGAAGAATTCAAGGGCACCGGTAACATGGAAATCCATCTGGATCGGGCCCTGGTGGATCGCCGTATCTTCCCCTCGATCAACATCGAGAAGTCCGGCACCCGGAAAGAAGAACTGCTATACCATCCGGACGAATTCCAACGCGTTGCGGTGTTGCGCCGGGCCCTCACGGGCGTGCCGCCGGTCGAGGCCATGGACCTGTTGCTCGGTCGCCTGAAAAAGACGCCGAACAACATTATGTTCCTGCTCACCACCGGGCAGGCGGGACGATAGTCCGTCTCGTTTTTCTACGAATTTACGGCCTCGGGGGAGATATCCTCCGGGGCCGTTTTTCATTAATTCTCAAAACGCAACTATCTGTCATTAAAGCGTATCCCAAAGATGACAAAAAAGGATTGGCCGGAAATGAATGGAAGTAATGCGACTCAGCCCTATTTGGCTTAAGGGAAATCCTTACCCCGCCGATCCGGGGCGTGGTGGAGGATAATCCCAATCCCCCCTCCGCCCAACCCCAGAAACCAAACGCACAGGCCTGTGAGCACCTCTATGATCGCGGAATGCCCAGACGTCGAATACACCAGGGTGGCACCCGAGAGTACCAGTCCCAGTCCGGCCAGCGCTGTCAGCCGGATCGCCGCCGCTCCTGTCACCAACGTTGCCGCCAGTTTGGGCGACGTCTCCCGGTTGGTCCAGTCGTTGGCCACTTATGTCCAGCGCAGCGTGGATGAGATTGGCGAGATCAACCTCCAGACCACGATCCTCTCCATCAATGCCCAGATTGAGGCGGCGCGCGCTGGAGGCGCCGGGCGCACCTTTGGGGTCGTGGCCGGCGAGATGGCCCATCTTTCGGAACGCACCAAGTCACTGGTCGAGCGGCTTGGCGAGCAGTCGCGCACGGATATAACCAAGCTCATCGCGCAGGTGGACACACTGTCGACCGACGTGAGGGGTGTCCGCCTGTCCGACCTCGCGCTCACGAACATCGACCTCATCGACCGCAACTTATACGAGCGCTCGTGCGACGTCCGCTGGTGGGCGACCGATGGGGCCGCCTTCGGGGCGCTCGAGTCGCGGACACCCGCCACGCAGGCCTTCGCCAACAAACGGCTCGGGGTGATCCTTGATTCTTATACCGTCTACTACGACATCGTGCTCTGCGACCTGGAGGGGCGGGTGGTGGCGAACGGGCGGCCTGCCAAATATAACTCCATTGGCACCCTCCAGGCGAACACCGATTGGTTCACCTCCGCCCTGGCCACCCGGGACGGGACCCAGTTTGGATTTCAAAATGTGCATCGCAACCGGGACCTCGCCGACGGACAGCACATCCTCGTTTACTCCGCCGCTGTCCGTCAGGGAGGGGAGACCCGGGGCCGTCCCATGGGCGTCCTGGGCATCGTCTTCAATTGGGAGGCGTTGGCGCAGACCATCGTGAAGAACACGTTGATCAGCCCGGAAGAGAAACCTTATACCCGGGTGTGCATCACCGCGCCTGACCGCACGGTGCTGGCCGATTCCCAAGGGAGGCTGCTGCAGGAAAAACTGGAGATTCCCGAGGCGGCGAGGGCGTTGAAATTGCGCAAGGGGCACGTCCGCACGCAGCATCGGGGCGCCGATTACCTGGTCGCCCATGCGCATTCACCCGGTTTTGAGACCTATGCCACCGGCTGGGATTCCTGGATCATCCAGCAGATTCGGGGCTGACCGGCTCCCCGCGAATGAGGCGTCGGGCTGGGGCCTGGCAAAAATAGAACGACAGGCTCAGGCCGAGCCCGAGTCCCGCGCCATAGCATACGCCCCACGAAAGCATCGCGAGGGTCATGCGATTGGCTTTTGACAGCGTATGACCGGCAATACTCAAGGCTGTATTGTGGCCAATCACGCCTTCCACCCAGCCGCCACCAAAGTATCCCAGGCAATTAAATAGAAACAACGCGGCGATGGAGGGCGCGGCGGCGGAGGGAGCGCCGAAAGCCAGGCTGAAAAGGCCACCCATCACCATGGTTCCCGCCAGGAGTCCATAGCTGCCGCCAGCATCCCCACCCAAGGGAATATAGATCCCTATCCACGCCGCCGAGTAGGCCGTGAAGGCGATGCCAAAAAGCTTGTAAAAACGGGATAACGAGCCCGGACCGATGATCAGGCGGTGCAAGAGCAGGCCGCTCAGGACAATAAAGACCAGGGCACAGGCAATATACATTCCCACTTCACCCACGCTGCGGTGCAACCAGCGGCCCCCAATGGCCCAGGGGACAAATCCCGCCACGCTGACGGCGGTGAATCCCAGCACGCCCCGGACGACGGATTCCACCAGGGTGGGAACACGCGCCGACGGACCCGCCTGGGCGAAGCGGGCAGCGATGCTTTGGGGATCCAGTCCAAACCAGCTCATAATTGTCTGCCTTTTATATATCAGCATCCACCAGCGGCTGCCAGCCGGGATTTTTCCCTCAGGGGCATCCGGGTGCGATAAGCACAAAAGGCCAGAACCAGGATCACCGGGGACAGGCCGAAAAGGAGTGGTGAGTAACTGCCCGACGTGGAAAAGCACTTGGCAAACAGCAGGGGGCCAGTTGCCGAGGCGACCACAGTGAGCATTTGGGCAGCACCCTGGATGCGACCCAGTTCGGTTTGGCCGAAGGCCTCGCCCCAGAC
>DATJII010000266.1:0-53833 GCA_035493435.1 Candidatus Limnocylindria bacterium
GCATCGAGATGCTGGGCTCCTAGCACCCGGTCGGCAACGGTCCCCGTGCGCTGGAGGAGCCGGTCCGAAAGGGTGGTTTTCCCATGATCGATATGGGCTATGATACTAAAATTACGGATGTGCGAGACGTCCATCGAACTCAATCCTAACTGGTTTCCGCCGAAACTGCACGCGCCGGGAAACTAATCCGGACGTTGTACCTGCGAGCTTTTCCGCCCGCGACACCCGCCAGAATCCCATTAACTGCCCTACGGCGATATTCCGAAAGTGGCGCGGAAGATAGCCGCCAACGGCCGTCTTGAAAGGCAAAAACCGCTGGCAACCGTTTGAGGAGGGCCTGGTAGTCGCTCAGAATGCCGCGTTGAAGCGAAGTTTCGTTCCTACTTTGAAGCACCTAAATCACCCTAGAAACGCCGTCAGCGGACTGGTGGCGCTCGCTTCCATCGACGGCGCGCCGAGGCCAACTTCCCGGGCCGTGCGCCCGCATTCGACCGCTTGGGCAAAAGCTGCGGCCATCCGACATGGATCTTGGGCGACGGCGATGGCCGTATTGACCAACACGGCATCCGCCCCCATCTCCATGGCTTCTGCCGCCTGGCTGGGTGCGCCAATGCCAGCGTCTATCACCACTGGAACGGTGGCTTGGTCGATGATGATGCGCAACTGATCGCGGGTCTGGAGACCGCGATTCGAACCGATGGGCGATCCCAAGGGCATCACAGTCGCGGTGCCGACTTCTTGTAATCGCTTTGCCAGCACGGGATCCGCGTTGATGTACGGCAAGACAATGAAGCCTTCCTTCACCAATTGTTCGGCCGCTTTCAGCGTTTCAATCGGGTCGGGCAGGAGGTAACGCGGGTCAGGATGAATCTCCAGTTTCAACCAGTTGGGTAATCCCGCGGCCCGGGCCAAACGGGCAAGCCGGATGGCTTCCTCCGCATTCATGGCGCCGCTCGTGTTCGGAAGTATCAGGTACCGTTGCGGATCGATGAATTCGAGGATGTTGGCAAAAGGATCTTTCTTGCCGCTCAGATCCGCCCGGCGCAGGGCCACAGTCACCATTTCCGAACCACTCGCGACCAAGGCGTCACGCATCGCTTCCGGTGAAGCGAATTTTCCGGTACCCAAAAAAAGCCGTGAACGGAACGTCCGCCCGGCGATGACCAACGGTTGCGACATCGCCCTGAGTAAACACGGAAAACCGGGGCGACACAAAGGTGACTTGCACCTGACTAGCGAACCGTTGGGGTCGCCTCAACAGCTCAAAGGAGGCTTAGTACGCGTTGTCCCGCTTCACGAAGGTCTGGAACATGATCTGGATATCCAGCCACAGGTTCCAGTTTTCGAGGTAGTACAAATCGTAGCGAATACGTTCCACTAGACTGGTATCTCCCCGCAAGCCATTGACTTGTGCCCAACCGGTGATTCCCGGTTTGCAGGAATAGCGGGCGTTGTAGTGGGGGATCTCGTTACTGAGCTTTTCCGAATGGAAAGTGCGTTCGGGACGCGGTCCGACCAGGCTCATGTCACCCATCAACACGTTCCAAAACTGGGGCACTTCATCGATGTTCCACTTCCGCATGAATCCACCGATGCGCAGGACGCGGGGATCCTGGCGGAGCGTGGATTGGTTCAGGTGATCGTGCTTGTCGGCCCCGATCAACATGCTGCGCAATTTCACCATCTTGAAGCGACGGCCCAAGCGGCCGACCCGTTCCTGGCTGAAAAATATCGGGCCCGGCGACTCGCTGTAGATGAGCACCGCACAGACAGCCATGATCGGTGCGCCAAAGAACAACCCTACGCAGGCGCCAAAAATATCGATCAGCCGTTTGACCGTCCGGTTGGTGATCCGGTTCAACGGCAAATCGGCCACTCCCATGATAGGCACGCCACTGATGGTTTCCAATTGGAGCCCGGAAACCAGGATCTGGAAATAGGTGGGAACCACCTTGAACTGGACCAGAGCCCGTTCGCACCAGTTGGACAATTGAACGACTTCTTCATATTTGGCGTTCATGTCCGCTAGTACCACCATGTCAGCGACCCGCTGCTGGATAAGGGACTCCAGCACCTCAGGCCCACCCATTCTTGGCAGGGACTTCGGGGGAAGGGCCTCTCCTCCGCGCTCGTCCAGGGCCACCCAACCCACCACGCGATAGGGATGGCTGGCGTCGCTCAAAATGGCGTTAAGCAATTTGCCCGTCTCCTCATTCCAGCCGACCAGCAAAACGCTTTGTTGGAGCGTCGCAAAAAAGACGCTCGAACCGAGGATGCGATGAAACAACCACCGCCAGCCCAAAAGGCAGATCAGGCAACTGAAAAAGGAGATGAAAACATAGATACGCGAAATGGGCGGATTGAACTTCAGCGCGAGGTTGATTGACAAATAAGCGACCAACCAAAACGTGGCGCCACGCACGATGATTGACGAAACCCGGCGAAAACGGAGCAAATGGGTCACCGAATACAGCCTGAGATACATGAACGAGGCGATCAGGAAAACGGCGCCAATCGCGATCAATCCAGCGTATTTTTCCAGGGCCACTTCCTCCTGCCTGACGGCAATGGCAAATCCCAAATGGGAAACTGGAGAATGAAACCGGATCCAATACCCTAGCAATAGTCCGAGCACGGCGGCGACCGCATCTCCCAATAAACTCACCCCCAGCGCGATATCTTGCGCCAGCGGCCGGTCCTGTTCGAACGAAGGTCGAGCCATTGCTATTTTTGCCGGTATTTCGGGGGCGATGGTTTTCTCCGAGATCATATTGACTACTGTCAAATCGCGACATTCGACCGATTCACCACCGCCTGTCTGCAAGTAGGGAAATGATCACGGAAGGTGACCAAAATTCCTCTGGCTGTGTTGAATTTGTCGATTGGGGGACCGCAATTCAGATTGGTCTCTCAACCAAAAAGACCGTCCGAGAAATACCATCCGAGGATGGATTTCGCTAGTGGAAACAGCGCAAAACTCAACGATTTAAGGCCATGCGGCTTAAATGCGGCAGCCTCCGAGGTTCCAAACTCCAGACCCGACAGAAAACCGCCCCCCAACCGGACAGGGAAGTTTGGTGATGCCTCACGCCCATGCGGCAAATCAGGTGGGAGTTGATGTCCCAATCGATCCTTTTTCCGCCTCATTCGCGCCATCCACTGCAGGAGGCTGGGGTGCAACGGGCACGACCACAATCTTACGGAGAGGCGTTCCTCGCAGGGTGTAGCCACAAGCCGCCACTCCACCAATGGGCGTCCCTGGGGCCATTTCCACGCCTTCGGCCACCTGGTGGATCTGGGGATTGAACGGCTGACCCGGTTCGGCGTCCAGCGCCACCAACCCGATTCTCCGAACAGCGTCCAGGCAGGCAGCCCGAAATCCGCCAAGTTCCCGAGCCAGTCCTGGCTGCCCGCTGCGAACCCCTGCCATATAGAGCGCGTAGGTATGGTCCAGGATCATCACCAAGGCCTGCACGCTGTCCGCTTCCGCACGTCGAAGCTTGTCCAGCTCCAACCGTTGCACCTGCTTCTCCGAATCGGTCGCACGCTGCAACGATTCAATCACCGTTCTCGCTTCAGCCTGGATGCGTTCAATCAGTCCCCCTGCCTGGGTGGCTGTCTTGGTGGCAGTCGCCTGGATATCCTGCCACTGGCCGGTAGCCCCGGCGATTTGCCGCGACAATTGGTCCAGCTTTTCCAATCCACTGGCGGCGTCGATCAGATTCTTTTGTTCGGCCTGCCGCATTTCCGCTTCGTGATTGCGCTGGAAGGGAACCGTGCACAGCCAACCCCCAAAGGCTACCAACCCGCCGACCACCGCCATTTCCTTCCAATCGGCGGCGGTTGCCGCCCGGTGCGAAAGCCAGGTGTATCCCGCAAAGCCCACGAGCAATACGTCGGCTATGATGAAAGGAGCCTTGGGCAGGCGGGGAACGGATTGATCGGACATGCGGGGCTCATTCAACAGTTCCCAAGGCCTTCGGGAAAGCGTCAAAGTGGCACATCGTGACGTGTGGGCGTTACTCGACCCTTCCTCGGAAAACCCTGGTGATCGTCGTCGCTCCGAGCGAACCGCAAGGTATTCAAAGGGCCGGTAGGGATAGGCTAAGACAACCAGGAGGAGCTGGCCCTTTGGTCGTTCTCGAACTCAACCAGCCTCAACAATCCCAATTCCCAGAACCGGTACGCTCAGCATTCCTTCCACACACTGCCTTGCCGCCGATGCCAGCGGTCGCGTAGCTTGTCCGGGCGACACATGAAGGTCTATATTGACGGCCAGTTTTTTGATGAGGCTGACGCAAAAATAAGCGTCTTTGACCACGGCTTGCTCTATGGCGACGGCGTTTTCGAAGGCATCCGGATGTATCACAACCGGATCTTCAAACTCCGCGAACACATTGAACGCCTGTACTGGTCGGCCAAGGCCATCCTGTTGGAAATTCCCCTCACGCCCGAGCAAATGATGCAGGCCTGCGTGGATACCTGCCGCGCCAACGGGCTGCGCGACGGTTACATCCGGCTGATAGTGACGCGTGGCAAGGGCACCTTGGGATTGGATCCCCGCCGTTGTCCGAAGCCTTCGGTGATTGTCATCGCGAGCACCATCCAGTTGTACCCCGAGAAGTACTATGAGGAGGGCCTGAACATTGTGACCGTCCCGACGACGCGAAACCTTGTCAACTCGGTCAACCCGGCCATCAAGTCGCTCAATTACCTGAATAATATCCTGGCCCGCATCGAAGCGAACCTCGCTGGTGTGGAGGAAGCGATCATGCTCAATACCGAAGGGTTCGTGGCGGAATGTACGGGTGATAATATCTTTCTTCTGCATAAGGGTCGCTTGGTGACACCGCCGCTCAGCGCGGGCGCGCTCTATGGTATTACGCGTGGTACGGTGCTCGACTGCGCCAAGGAATTGGGTATCCCCTGGGCCGAGCCGAACCTGACGCGCTACGATGTCTATATCGCGGACGAGATGTTCCTGACCGGCACCGCAGCCGAAATGGTCCCCGTGGTGAAGGTGGACGGCCGTGTGATCGGCACCGGCAAACCTGGACCGATCACGAAGAAGTTGATCGAGGCTTTCCGGGCGAAGACTGCCCTCGACGGCGAGCTCATTTTTACCTGACGCCTGCAGCGATTTCAGGTTTGCTTCAGGAATAGCCCCCATGAAGAGACTTGAAACCTGCGTCCGTCCCGCCCCGTTAACTCGCGGAATCAGCCGCCGTGGATTTGCCGCTCGGACCGTGCTTGGAGCGGCAGCTTTCATGGCTCAGTCAGCCTGGGCCGTTGAGCCGTTCAATCGGGGTGGAAAATCCCGGCTCCGGCTTTCCTTGGCCGCCTATTCGTTCCGGGATTTCTTTCCTGGCGACCAGGCTCGCATGGACATGATCCGTTTCATTGATTTCTGTGCGGACCACGGCTGTGCAGGCACGGAACTGACCAGCTATTATTTCCCAAAAGCGCTGAGCGACGACTACCTCGCCCGGGTGCATCGCCATGCCCACCTGCGTGGCATTGCGGTGAGCGGCACGGCCATTGGCAACGACTTCTGCCATCCGCCCGGCCCGAAGCGGGATGACGAACTAGCCCAAACCCGGGAATGGATTCGCAGGGCCAGTATCCTGGGCGCGCCGCACATTCGGGTCTTTGCCGGCGTGCTCCACGGCAATACCCAGGAAGAGGCGCAAAAACTGACTATTGAGGCGCTGGAGCAATGCGCTGAGACCGCCGCCAAATATGGCGTGTTCCTGGGAGTTGAGAATCACGGCGGCATCGTCCGCAAGACCGACGCGTTGCTGGAGATCGTAAAGGCCGTCAAATCCCCGTGGGTGGGAATCAACCTCGATACCGGCAATCTTTATTCCGACGATCCTTATCGCGAGTTGGAGCAGTGCGCCCCCTACGCTGTGAATGTGCAGTTCAAAGGAGTGATTCATCCCGCCGGGAGAAAGGAAGAACCGGCGGACTACGCGCGCACCTTCAAAATCTTGCGCGACGCCAACTACCAAGGCTACGTGGCGCTGGAATATGAATTGCCCGAAGACCCCTGGACGGCGGTTCCCATGATGCTGGATAAGATGAAGCCCTTCATGGACTAATCCGAAGGATCGGCGATGAATCCCACAAAGATTGCCCCGTCCAATCAATCAGCTAGTCTGGTTCACATTGCCGGAATTAGCCCGTGAGACGTCTTACATGAAATCCTACCTGCCCCTTTGGATCGTCAGCCTGGGAATGGCCCTCGCCGCTGACCGCGCGTTCGCGGCGGAAGCGGTAGTGAAACCAGCGGGTACGAACGAAGTACGCGGTGCACGGATCACCCCACTGAACAAGAAACCGGCCGACCCTTCATCAACCGACAAGGCTGCGGCGGCACCTGCCACCGACACCGGTTTGCTGGGCTTCGATCGCTTGGCGGGCTTCAAATACGACCTGCCGGATGACGGCAAAGGCAGTGAAGGAAAGAATCCCGACGATCAAATTCCCGCCGCCCTCAAGGACGTCAACGGGAAGAAAGTGGCGATCAAGGGCTTCATGCTACCCCTCAAGGTGGAAGGCGGACTCGTCACGGAACTCCTCCTGATGCGGGATCAATCGATGTGCTGCTACGCCACGGTGCCCAAAATAAACGAGTGGGTTTCCGTCAAGATGACGGGCGGGGTCAAAGCCATCATGGACCAGCCGATCACGTTGCATGGCACCATTAAGATTGGGGCCGTACGGGAGAACGGGTACATCGTCTGCATTTACCAGATGGACGGCGATAAGATGGATGGGCCGACGCCCGGAAGCTAAATTCTCCACGAGTCGCAACGTCGGTGCAGGTCGTTATTCCTTGCATAATGCACAGGAATTAGACGCGACATACTAGCCGTTGCCAGACCCGGACCGCCTCGATAAGCTCAAGAAAGTAAGCCATATACCGATGTACCCAGAGTCGGATGGCCAATGGAGGTTCGGTTTGTGAGTTTATGGCAACCGGAATAGCTCAACGTCAGGTGCGGGTTCTTCTGCTTTACGCGGTGGCCGCCTTGGTCGCCATGGCTGCTCCTTCGGCTTGGTACTGGTACCGGGTCACCTACACCAACGTCCCGGCCGAAATTCTCAAGCAACACGACCGGCTCCAAGCGGCGATTGAACTCCTGCGGTCCGAAAACGCCCATTTCGCCATTGTCCTGAACCAGGAAGGCGCCGATCCCAAAACCGCCCGCACGGTCGAAGGTATTGATTCTTCGTTTACCCGGGAAATCCACGATTTGGAAGATGTCTCGAAACAGCAGACCTCCGTGGGGACGGCTTTGCGCGAGATCAATTCGTTCTTCGGCGCCAAACTCCATCCGCAACTGCAGGCCTTGCGCTCTGCGGAAATTGACGAAGCACTGAAAAATGAGGCCCGGATAGTCCGCAATGATTTCGACATTCTGATTGGCCGCCTGGAATCCGCCTCACACAGCGTAGCGAGCTCCAAACTGGCCACGGTAGGCTCCTCCGCCACTTCCTCACTGGCCATCACCCTCTGGTTTGCGTTCCTAGCGGTCTTCGCGTTGGTGATCCAAGGGAGTATCATTGGCAAACGGCTGGATGCAGGAAACGTCGATACCAAAGCCGCTGGCGCACTAGAGGCCGGATCGGATGGCGCCCTCCAGAGCGCACGGAAACGAGCCTTGGAATTGGAAAACGCCTTGGAGGAGATGGCGGCTGAGAACGCCCGCCTCAACGCCGCGTTGGACAGCAAACCATCCAAATCCGCTTCGTCTCCGTTCCAGGCAACAGCCCCTGCCAGCGTTCAACGGCCGCAGACCTTGGTCGAGTCGATTGAGTTCATCCTGAAGTCCCTGCGTGAACGGGCTCGTGTTTCGCTCTCGCGTGAAGGCCGTTTCAGCATGGTCGCCCAACTGAATGCGGAAGATGCCAAGAACGTGGAGCCCGTGGTTCGCCAGGCAGTCACGGCTTCAGTGCCCGTAGAGGACCCCATGGAGCCCCCAGCGGCCACCAACAAACCGACCATCCTCATCGTGGACGATGATCGCCTGAACCGTACGATTTTCAAACAGGTGCTGGGACCGGAAGTGGATGCCTTCATCGTCGAAGCTGCCAGTGTGGATGAAGCGTGGAAGCGGCTGGAGGAGGGACTAAAGCCAGACTTGATCGTCAGCGACATCGTCATGCCCGAGAAAGACGGCTTCGAATTCGTCACTCGCCTGCGGGCCGATAACCGCTACAAGCACATCGAGGTGATCATGTGCACGGCCCACGGCGACGTGGAGAACATCACCCGGGCCGGCGAGTTGGGGATCCACGATTACATCCTCAAGCCCTTCACCAAGGAAGACGTGCAGCGTCTGGTCACCGGTGCCATGTCGCGGGGCGCAGGCCGGCCGAGCGCTTTCCTGGAAGCACAGCGCCGCTTGGGACTCGACGAGGAATCCTATGCGCAACTGGCCGAAATGCTCAGTCGCGAAGTCGCCGATACCATTACTTTCGTTCGTACTGCGGTTACCCGCGGCTATCGCCGGGCCGCCATCACCCGGATGAATTCCCTGCGGGGTTCCAGCCAGACAGTCGGGGACGATGGATTGGCGGATGCCATCATTCGCGTCGAAAAGGAGTTGGAGAACGGCGAGATTTATTTCGTGGCAGCCGAATTGGAACAGCTCGAAGAAGAAAATGCCCGCCTCGCCAAGTCCTTGATCCATATGCGGCGGAACGCCGTCCCACCGGTTGCCACCGAGGGCGTCAACGTCATACCGGCGGCCAAGGTCTAGAGTCCGTACACCCGGCTCGAATTTCAAAAAGAGACGCTAGCCACGTGCCGAGCCACGTGCCAATATTTGCCCACAATCCACCAATTTAGGGGCACGCGTGTCGTTTCTCAGTTTTAAAGACATCTCCAAGCGTTTTCCCGGCGTGCAAGCGCTGGATGGCGTGGGCTTTGACGTCGAGGCTGGCAGTTGCCATGCGCTGATGGGGGAAAACGGCGCAGGAAAAAGCACGTTGGGAAAGATCCTCGCAGGTGTTTATACCCCCGACAGCGGTAGCATCACGCTCGAAGGCCAGGTGATTGAGCCGGCCAATCCCCTGCATGCGCGTCGCCTGGGGATCGCCATGGTGCATCAGGAACTGGCGTTCTGCCCCAATCTATCGATTGCCGAGAATCTCTGCCTCGGCGATTTCCCAGCGAGCTTTGGATGGGTGCGACGCACACAGATGCGCGAACGAGCCAGGAAGATGCTGGCGGCCATCGGCGCCGAATTCGACGTGGACCGACGGATCGGGGAATTGAGCACCGGCCATGAACAATTGGTACAGATTGCCGCCGCCGTAGGCACGGGCGCCCGGGTCATCGTGTTCGACGAGCCCACAAGCTCTCTCTCAGTGTCGGAGAGCGAACGGCTGTTCTCCTTGCTCCAGGACCTGAAGCAGCGCGGCATCACGGTCCTCTATGTGTCGCACCGCATGGAAGAGATTTTCCGCCTTTGTGACGCCATTACAGTCCTGCGCGATGGCAAGCACGTGGCCACGGAGCGTCTCTGCGCGAGCAATCCAGATCGGGTGATCCACCAAATGATCGGGCGCGATATCATTGCCCACCAGCCCGCGCATATGAACAACAGTGTCGGCCCGGAGGTATTGCGGGTCGAGGATCTATGTTCCCCCGGGAAATTCCAGCACGTGGGATTCTCGCTGCACCGGGGAGAGGTCCTGGGCATGGCCGGCCTTATTGGCGCCGGCCGCAGTGAAGTTGCCCAAGCCATTTTTGGCCTGGACCCGGCAGCCTCTGGAAAGGTCTTCGTGCATGGCCGGGAACTTCCCGCAGGCAAAGTCCGCGCGGCCCTGGCGGCGGGGGTCGGTCTCCTGCCGGAGGATCGCAAACGATTGGGATTGGTCTTGAGCCTGAATTGCCGGGAAAACACCTCGCTCGCTTCGTTGCCGCGGCTTTCCCGCTTCGGATTTGTCAAACAGGCGGAAGAACGCCGATTGGCCGCCCAATTTGGGGAACGCCTGCGGGTCAAGACGCCCTCGATGGAAACGCTGATCGCCGGGCTAAGCGGGGGTAACCAGCAAAAGGTGGCCCTCGCCAAGTGGCTGGCGCGCGATTGCGACGTGTTGATCGTCGACGAGCCGACTCGCGGCGTGGACGTGGGAGCCAAATCCGAGATTCACCGCTTACTGGACGAATTGGCCTGCCAGGGACTCGCCTTGATCGTCATCTCCAGCGAGTTGCCGGAGGTCATGAACCTCAGCCGACGCATCATCGTTTTGCGCCAGGGACGGATCGCCGGAGAATTGCCCCGCCGGGATTTCAGCCAGGTCGCCCTCATGCGCCTCATGGCGGGCGTGGATGGTCCCGTGGCGCAGGCCCTCGCAGCTTGAGCGTCCGCTGTTGCCCGGTGCGCAATTGAGCCGCATTTTCGATCGTCATAATCAGATACGAGTTCCGGCCGAGCGTCCGATTCCCGTTTCCCCTCAGAGTCACGATCACCGTTTACTGAAGGCGATCCGCGGATGGTCCCTCCCACCGCAACATGGTCTGTTACCTTTTCCGAATCGGCGGCATTTAGAGACGGATGCTTGAACTGGACGACATTGCATTGCTGTCGCAATACACGGAGCAAAACTCCGAAGAGGCCTTTGCGGCCCTCGTCACGCGGCACATAAACAAGGTTTATTCAGTCGCGTTGCGTCACACCCGCAATCCACACCATGCGGAGGAAATCACTCAAGCGGTTTTCGTCATTTTGGCAAACAGATCCCGGCATTTAAGCAAAAACGTCGTCCTCTCTGGCTGGCTCTATCAAACCGCGCGATTGACCGCGGTGACTTTTATCAGAAGCGAAATCCGTCGCGCCCGCCGTGAAGAGGAGGCTCACAGGCAAAACATGTCCAATGAAACCGAACCCGATGACTGGCATCAAATTGCCCCACTTTTGGACTCGGCCATGGCCGAGTTAAACGAAACGGATCGGCATGCAGTAGTGCTCCGCTTTTTCGACGGCAAAAGCATGAGCGAAGTTGGGGCGGCCCTCGGCGCAAGTGAAGACGCGGCCAAAATGCGTTTGAACCGTGCCATCGAGAAGCTGCGCAAGTCCTTCACCAAACATGGCGTCGTGCTTCCCACAACGGTTTTGACGGCGGCAATTTCCGCAAACTCGGTTCAAGCGGCGCCAGCATCGCTTGCAACGTCAATTACCACGGTGGCAATGACGAAGGGTGTTGCCGCCAGTGGTTCAACTTTAACCCTCATCAAAACCACCCTGAAAATCATGGCTTGGACAAAACTAAAAACTGCTGTTGCAGTAGGCGCAATTGCCATCATGGCGATCGGCACCGCCACCGTCGTAATCCGCCGAGGCGAGGCAACGACGAATCATTCAACCTTCACCTTCGCCGGCTATGCCACCCCTGAAGCCACGATTCAATCGTCGATCTGGGCAGCAGGCACCGGGGACATCGAAAAGTTTCTGGCCGGCTTTACCCCACCCGAAAGGGAACGATTTAGGAGCAGAATATTGGCCCCAAAATCCGCTGACGAAGTTCGGCGCAGGGCGATCGCCCTGGCGAACGCCATGATCGGATATAGAATCACCCAGAAAGAAGTGCTTTCGGACGATGAGATCCATTTGCATATCACCGCGCCAGCATCGCCGGAAGGCCTTCCAAGCGGGAAAACCATCATCATTTTGAAGCGGATTGCCGGCGAGTGGAAGCGCGACGGGAATATCGACTAATTCACCGGTCTCAGATGGAACCTTTCAGGGTGACGGAGTATTGATCCCACCTACATCGCGGACGCGAATCCCGAAAACGCCCATGGGGATGGGGAAACGGAGCCCTGGCGCTTCAGGGCGGGGGAGTTTTTCCCCTTTTCAGGTTTTGCGATGGCGGCGTAATGACTGGTGGGTGGTCTGACTCCGGGTCGCCCACGACATGAAGGCAGCTTATCTAGTTACCCAGTCCGGTCCCGATTCCCTCATTTACGGCGAAGTCCCGAAACCCTCGCCGCGAGCCGGCGAGGTCCTCGTCAAGGTCCACGCCACGGCAGTCATGCCAACGGAACTGTTGTGGTACCCGACGTTCAAACTGCCCTCTGGCGAGCCACGCTCCTTCCCGGTCATTTTAAGCCATGAGTTCAGTGGCGTGGTCGAAAGCCTTGGCAACGGTGTTCAGAACGTAAAAGTTGGAGATTCCGTTTACGGGCTCAACGATTGGTTTTCGAATGGCGCCCAAGCTGAATTTTGTGTTGTTTCGGCCACCGGGCTGACTGCCAAGCCGAAATCGATCCCTTTCACCCAGGCTGCCATTACGCCCATTTCAGCTCTTACTGCGTGGCAGGGCTTATTCGAGAAAGGCCGGACCGAACGCGGTCAACGAGTTCTGATTCACGGTGGCGCCGGTGCGGTCGGCTCGCTGGCGGTCCAACTTGCCCGGTGGAAGGGAGCCCACGTTATCGCCACTGCCGGGTCGTCCCACGTGGATTATGTCCGCTCCCTGGGCGCCGACGAAGTGATCGACTATCGAACGACACGTTTTGAGCGGGTCGCCCGCGATATGAATGTCGTCTTCGACACGGTGGGTGGCGAGACCCTGAAAAAGTCGCTCGAGATTTTGAGGCCAGCCGGAAGAATTGTGACAGTGGCCACCACCAGTGAGAGCACGACGGACCAGCGCATTCGCGACGCCTTCCTGCTCGTGCGGGCAGACGGCGCCCAATTGGCGGAACTCGCCAATCTGATCGACCGGGGCGTCCTGCAAGTGCTGGTTGCCGGGATTTTTCCATTGTCCCAGGCGCGCGAAGCCTATGCCCGCGCGGCCAAGGGCGGCCTCCGTGGAAAAATCGCCCTGCGCGTGGCGGCGTAAGATTTCCGTCCCCCGAATCGAGGGACATTTCATCGGACATCAACAATAATTATATAATCATGAATCATCCGTTCAAGGAACTGCAGCGAATCGCCGCGACCGCCGCCCTGGTGGCCGCCGGTGTATTATTAGTCCAGGGACAGGAGCAGGAGCCCGGTGTGGAAATCAAGCCCGCCCGCAGTGCGAAGCACAACGACCTGGCCCACCAGATCTTCGAAACGATGTTGCAGGTGCACGGGGTCAAGGCGGGGCACCGGCCCGTTCACGCCAAGGGAATCGTTTGCCTGGGCACATTCATACCGTCGAAGGACGCGGCTTCGCTTTCGAAGGCCACTCATTTTCAAGCCGCGCAAACCCCTGTTACCGTTCGTTTCTCCGATGGCTCGCCCGATCCCTATATTCCTGACGGTTCCCCAAACGGCGGGCCGCGCGGCATGGCGATCCGCTTCCAACTGCCGGAAAATAACGAGACCGACATCGTCTCCATGTCGTACAACGGATTTGTAGTTGGCACTCGCGAGGAATTCCTGGCCCTGCAAAAGGCCGTCGTGGCGACCGACCCGGCCCAACCTCATCCCTGGCCGGTGGAAGTCTTCATTACCTCGCATCCCCGCGCGTTGAAGTTCGTGCAGGAGAACGCCATCATCCCCGCCAGTCTTGCCAACGAGTCATTCTTTTCCAACGACGCCTTCGTATTCGTGAATAAGAACGGCGTGAAACAAGTGGGCCGCTATAAGATTCTACCGAAGGCCGGAGCGCGCACCTTGAGTCCAGACGAGGCCAAAGCCAAACCGGATAATTTCCTTGTCGAAGACCTGCAATCTCGCCTGGCCATCGCACCAGTGGAGTACCAAGTGATAGTCCAGCTTCCGAATCCCGGGGACTCTTCGAGCGATCCTTCGGCGGTCTGGCCGGACGACCGCCAGACGGTAGAGATTGGAACCATTCGCATTTCCTCTGCCGTGGCCGACAATGCCACAGTCGAAAGGGGATTGGCCTTCGATCCCACCAACCTGACGCCGGGAATCGAACTTTCGGACGATCCGTTGCCGGCCTTGCGGTCCGAGGTTTATGCCCTTTCGGTAAAATACCGTCGTCACCCCTGAGTTCCACCACGGCCGAAAAATCGGTCGTCGCGAAAAAAACATTTTCAGACTTTCGCGCGCCAACGTAGGAGCATAGTGAATACCTCTCGGGAGAGCAGTGTTCGCCAGGGATATGGAAGCAATCTCGTCAAATGATGACACCGGGGACTTGGCCGCTTGGCCAGACTCCGCCTTGATTGCCGCGATTCGCAGTGAGCCTCCACAGGAAGCGGCGTTGGACGCTTTGGTGGAGCGCTACTGGAGACCTTTGTACGCACGTTGCCGGGTGCTAACGGTCGATGACGAAAAGGCACGCGACCTGGCGCAGGAAGCCTGGCGACGGGTCTTGAGGGTTCGAGCCTCTTTAAGACCGGACGGAAACTTTCCGGCCTATCTTGCGATGACCGCAACCAACGCGTGGCGCGACACCCAACGGACCGCCCTGCGTGCGGGCCCCATGGCGGAGAACCGCCTGGCGTCCATCGACGCCGACCTAGGCACGAACGGTGAGGATTCAGTGTCCTTGGCTGATTTGCTACCGGATCCCACCACCCTGACCCAAGCCGAGGAGACGGCCCTGAAGTTAGATGTGGACGAGGCCTTGGCGCGATTGAGCCCCCTGCTGAGGGACATCCTGGTCGCCCGATTCCTGACTGGCGAATCGTGCGCCGAAATCGGCCAGCGTTATCAGCGTACGGAACAGACTATTAGCGGCTGGGTGCGCGAAGCGGTTCGACAAATGAAAGCGCATTTACGAGAGCCTGCGGGCTTTTGCGGAGACAGAAATGAAATCTGAGATATCAATGGAGGAGTTGCTCCGATGGAGACTGGCGCGGGCGGAAGCCGAGGCGCCGCGGCCTCCCCGTGCGGCGCGTCTTTTGGAGGAAGCGCGTCCCTGGTGGGAAATCTGGCCGGCGCGTTTTCAAGACGCCGTGGAACGCCTGTCCGCGATCCGACTGGCCGTCGGCCACGCCATGGCGGAACCCCGTCCCGGACGCATTCCCGTCCGCACCGCCGCCTTGGTCCTACGAAAGGAACAAGAAATCGAGACCTCCGTGCGGGTGCTTTACCTGCGTGTCGAAGGTGCCCGCTTACGCTTGCGATTTGAATTGGAAGGAACCGAGGAGGATGCCAGGAAGTCGTATGATGTGACGTTTGTCTGCACGGAAACGTTAAAGCCCCTCTTTTCCGCTCCTGCCCAATCCTCGTTGATGGGCGAATACAGCATCGATTTCGAAATGTCACCCGAGTTGGCCCGGACCTGGGAGCACCTGAAGGTGATGGACCGAATGCCCTTTCGCCTGATCCTGCGATCTGATACTGGTCAATGAGGACGGTTTGGGGCGTTCGCGTATGCGCTTTGTCTGGTTTTGGACCTTTTGGCACTGGAGCAAAGAAAGCTACCGGGAGGGTTGCCTTTTGCGCAGCCCACTGCACGGGATTGGCGGGCACTGGGATGAATGGTTCCGCCACGAGGCTTCCGTAGACGAACTCCGGCAAATCCAGGAAGCCGGACACGACCCAAGCAGCCAACGGCGTTTCATGGCTTGGCTGCGACGGCATTGGGCGAGGGAAACGGAATGGCGGTCGAATGTCGGTGCGGTGCGCTTTGCTTTGTCCCAATTAGCCCAAGTCCCCCCGTTTCACAAATGGCAGGCCTTTGACGAATTCCGGACCGGCTACGGCGTGCCTGGCATTTCCGCCGTGGTGTTGATTGCCGAAAGCGTCGGGGAAGCAGACGACGTCCGGAAGGTCGAGGCCCTGGTTTTGCCCCAATCGGACGGGCCGTGCGTCGTAACCGAGGGTTTTCGTGCCGATGCGAACGACCTGATAACTTCACGAAGAGCCGCCGAAAACCTGACCAGTGGCGGAGGGTTGCTCCGGTTCCTGGCCCTCTGGGTCTGGCGGGGCGAACGGCCCCATCCCCGGTGGCTGGCGGCCCTGCTGGCCGCCGCGTGGGGAACGCTGGGCGCTGCTTTCCTATATCTGTGGCTGGGGCCCGATCCTGGTAATTATTTATATACCTTTGCCGCCACCCTGCTGGGAGCGTGGCTGGCCCTGCTGCTGGCCGCCGGGCTCACCTGGGGGAAGTTCTGCCTGGATGCGCGCCGGGCGGGCCGGCTTTGGAAAGCGCTGTTGCAGGGAAGCGAAATCCGGCTGCGAATGGAGGGCGGCTTGACCGTCAAAGGCGGTTCCGCCGGGCTCCCCTTCAGTCTCAATGTACTTCTCTCCCTTTTCCTGGCGAATCCACTGCCTGCCCGGCGCTCCTGGATTTGGCGCCAACTTTTCGCAAACCTGCGTGAGGGTGCGGCAAGATCCGCCGCCACCGGGGTCGTCACCTCCAGCGGTTCGGTGCTGCCAGTGATTCTCGAACCGAAACTGCGCGCATGCCTCCTGCATGGTCAAATCAAGCAAGTCGTAACACCCCGGCAGCGGCCCGCGCCACACGCCTTCGCCCCCATTCAATCGGCACGGCCCGAACCCGCCAGGCAAACCTCTCTGTCCACCGCCCCGATAGGTTTCGCCGCCGAATATGGCTCGCTGCAAAGTCACCGGGCACGCCATCTTGCCGATGCGCTGATGGCCTTGGGTCGGCTCAATAATCGGTGGCAACCATTTTTAAACAGCTTGGCCCTGCTCGTTAGCGTCGCGATGATCGTGGCACTGGCCGACTTCAAAGCCATTCTCTTGCCTCCGCCAACGCCCAGCGTCGTGGCACCCATTTCCCCTTCGCTGACCCGCCTTTGGGTAAGCCTCGACACCAAGCGTCCAGAGGCGTTCCGGGTGGCGCTGGATTCCCGTTACTGGGCCAATCGGCGGGTGGACGTGGCCGAACACAAAGGCGCCAACGGTTCCGTACGGGCGGAAATCTACCTGGACCGCATCTGGGACACGCCGGTGCGCGATCCGGAAGACGGAACCGTGTGGATCGAACGCCGCCACAAGTTTTTGAACCGCGAATTCCATCCCGGGGAACGGGTGGGCCGTTATTCGTTGTCCTATATCAACAAGCTTGGCCATGATTAAGATGCGGCTGATTCTTCGGATACTGGCCACGGTGGTGGCTGCCGCCATGTTGGGCCTTGCGGGCTGCGGCGACCGTGATGCCGTTCGGGTGAAGCTGAGTGCCCGCCCGGCGCCGGATGAACCCGCCACGCTCTACGAGGTTGAGGCCCAGGTAAGCGGGCCCCTGTCCGGATTGCACTATAAATGGTTTTGTGTGTCCGGCCAATGCAACCCCCAGGAAACCGACCGTCCCACGACTTCTTTCAAGTTCGCCGAGGGCGTCCGCCAGGACCAGGTCTCGGTGGAGGTCTGGCGGGAAAGCCAGCGCCTCGCGCAAAGCGAAATCCGGATCAAATACGAGGAGGACAAGACCCGCAAAGCCGAGGCCCGGCAGGCGGAGGTGTGGATAGAAATCGGCGAAGTGCCGCCAGCCGAACAGGGTGGACCCGACACCAGTAATCATATTGCGGGCATCGTCGGCGGGAAGGTCCCCCCAGGCGCCATGGTCGCAGTTTATACCCGGGCCTTTGCGGAGTGGTATGTCCAGCCCGTCCCACGGGCCCTGCATCCCTTGCACGAAGGAAACACCTGGAATAGCTGGCTCCACACCGGCAACCGTTATGCGGCCATCCTCGTGACATCCGATTTCGAGCCCCCTAGCCGGCTGGGGATGTTGCCCGAGGTCAAAGGCTCCGTCCTCGCCTGCGCCATCGCCGACGGCAAGCTCACCCCGGCCAAGACCAACGCACCGTCGGTGAAGAAATAGATCGATTCCATTCCCACATAGCGTGGCTCACCGGTCGTCGAGCAGGGTCTTTCCACCGATTGAGGTGTTGAATTTGTCCCCTGATCTTGGCACAAACCGGCGCTGAACCATGAGCGAACGTGTTTCACCCTCCGAATACCTCGTCATCTCACGCGGCCAGTGGGATAAGGACGCCCCGCCTCAGAAGATCCAGGCCGCTATCGACCAATTCTACGTCTGGCTGGAGCAGATGGTGGACGACGGCAAGATGAAGCCGGGCCAGCGTCTTTCAGCGGAGGGGCGGACGGTGTCGCGGGACAAGCCGGTCAAGGACGGTCCTTACGGCGAGGCGAAGGAAGTCATCGGCGGATATTGGTATATCCTGGCGAACAGCCTGGATGAAGCCGCGAAAATCGCTTCCGGCAATCCGTGCCTGGGTTGCGGTTTGTTCTATGAGATTCGCCCGCTGGAGCCGGTGAAGGCCTCGGCCTTTACGGTGACCACAGAAACTCCCCGATAAACCTGCACGTTCGCCAACGTCACAGACGTAGCGAGCTGGGTCAGGCTGCGCTTTCGCGGCGGTAGAGTTCGGCGAGTTGGTCCACGATGAGACTGCGCTTCAGCGTCGTGTTATCCAATGACTCGGCGATGATCATCCCCGAGCCGCTAGTGGTCAGGAAGGCCCCGTCGGCTTGGAGCAGGCGGTCGGCAGGAGCGAGTGTCTCCTTGATCTCCCAACCTTCGCGCCGGGCTATTTCGATCACCAATTCGCGGGTAACGCCCGCGAGCGCTCCGGCTGCGATAGGCGGAGTCAAAAGAGTCGCCGACTCCAACCAGAAAACATTTCCCGAGGCGCTCTCAGTCAGGTGTCCCTGGCTGTTCAGCAGGAGAGCTTCGTCGGCGCCGGCTAGTTCCGCTTCGCGGCGGGCGACGACATTGGCCAGTTTGCTTGCATGTTTATAGGCGCTAAGCCGGTCGCCGGAGGGTTGGCGGATCGAGGCGGTGATCAAACGCCAGCGCAACGGCTGGCCGCCAGGTCGGTTGGCGAGGGGAAAGAGTGTCAGCACCACGGTTGGATGATCGCAACCCCGGGTGCCATAGCCGCGAGGCCCTTCGCCACGGGAAACATGGATCCGGGCAAGGACGTCATATTGCCCGCATAGACGCATGATTTCCTTCATGCCCCCCAACAACTCGTCGGCCCTGAAAGGCAGGCGGATGCCCACAAACTCCGCACCGCGCACGAGCCGATCCCAATGCTGCTCCCAGCGAAAGGGCTTTCCTCCGCGCAGGGGCAGCGTCTCGAACAAGCCGTCGCCGTAAAGAAACGAGCGATCGAAGATCGAAACCCGCGCTTCGGCGGTGGGTGTCATCCGGCCATTTATCCATACCCATGGCAGGGCATTATTATTGTCCATCGGCTGCCTTTTCTTTCACTCCTTCAGAAATTCCCTGCCCCGGTCGTTGCCCGCCGGCCGCTTGCAGGAATCCGCGGGCCTTGGCGAGAGTTTCCTCATACTCGGCCTCGGGAACGGAATCGGCGACGATCCCCGCGCCCGCGTGGTACCAGGCCCGCCCGTCACGGATGACGGCGGTGCGAATGGTGATGCTGAGCTGGCTCTCGCGATTGAAACCCAGATAGCCCAGGCAACCGGTATAGGGACCGCGTTCAACCGGCTCCAGTTCGTCGATGATTTCCATCGCCCGGATTTTGGGAGCGCCCGTAATACTACCCCCCGGAAAACAAGCTGCCAAGGCGTCCAGATGCGTCAGGCCACCGCGCAAGGTGCCTTCGATGGTCGAGACCAGGTGTTGCACATGCCGGTAACGTTCCAGTCGGACCAGCTCCGGGACCTGCACCGAGCCGTATTCGCAGACCCGGCCCAGGTCGTTGCGCAGGAGATCGGTGATCATCACCAGTTCGGACATCTCCTTTTCGCTCCGCTGCAACTCATAAGTCAGTTGCGCGTCGCGCAGGGGATCCGAACTCCGTGGACGGGTGCCCTTGATCGGGCGGGTCAGCATATGATTACCACTCAGCCGCAGGAAAAGCTCCGGCGACGATGAAGCCAGGGCGAAACCTTCCCCGGCCATATAGGCCCCAAAAGGCGCTGGCGAAGCCTCCGTAAGGCGTTCGTGAAACGCCCAGCCGTCGTCCGGCCAGGGCAAGTCCAGGCGTTGGGACAGGTTGACCTGATATATATCCCCGGCCCGGATATATTGCTGGGCTCGCGCCACGGCGGCGATGAATCCCGCCCGCGAAAACGAGGAGCGGCAAGGCTCATTGGATTCCGGCGCGGCCTTGGCGACGGAAGGCGCTTCCACAACGGGCCGCAAAAGGCATTCCCGCCACCGTTCATATTGCGCCTTGGCGGCGGCTTCAGATCGGGAACCGTCCGCCGCCAGGCCCGTGGCGACAATCGACACCTGCCCCAAGGCGTGATCGAAGACCACCAAACTGTCGTAAAACCCCAGATGGCAATCCGGCAGGTCGAGATCGTGAATAGCCCGGCGTGTCAGGCGCGGCTCGATGAACTGCTTGAGATCATAACCAAAGTAACCGAACGCTCCGCCCAAGGGAAAGGGCACGTCCACCTGGTCCAGCATTTCATAGCGCGCCATCAAGGCGGACACCAATTGCCAGGGATTGCCGAACTGGCTTTCGACCCGGGATCCCATGCGCGTCTGGCAATCGGAGCCGTGACTTAGAAAGCCCGCCATGGGCCAGCACGTGACGAAGGAATAACGAGCCGACGGCACGCCAAAAGACTCCGTACGGAGCAACACCAAGCCCTCTTCATGCCGGAGGCTGGCCGCCAGCGTGTCCGGCGTATGCGCGGTTTCTATAGGGGCGATGGTGATGCGCATGGCTGGCACTCCCTACTCCGGACGCTCGAGCGTAAACCGTTCTCCCAGCCGGGTATAATAATCGCCGCTCAGGCGCCCCAGCGGATCCAGCTTCACCGGATCCACCAGGCCATCCAGCCCGATGACCTCGTCCGCGACATGGAGGTGGACGATCCGGCAGAACACGGCGTTGCCGCCAGCGGGGCCTTCGCTGATACGCACAATCCTGTCGAGCACGCATTCATACGCGACCAGGGCCTCCGCAACCCGGGGTGGCTTTACCTTGAGGGCCGGTTTCTCCGCGATCCTGAATTTTTCAAACTCGCTGACCTCGGGCGGCAAGGAGGCGGCCGAATCGTTCATGGCGGCCCCCACCTTATGGGAAACAATATGAACGACGGCTTCCCCGGTGGCCTCCATGTTTCGCAGCGTGTCCTTGGGATTGCCGAACCGGTCATTCACCGGACAGAACATCAGCGTCGGCGGCCGGGCGCAAATCCCGGCAAAGAAGCTGAAGGGCGCGAGATTCTTGACCCCGCCCGGTGAAAGAGTGGAGACCCAGGCAATCGGGCGCGGGATGATAGTTTGGATCATCCACTGGTACATGTCCCGTGTGTTGAGTTTCCCGGGATCGATTTCCATAGATAGAGTGTCAGGCCAGCTTCTTGGCCTTGTCCGCCGCCACCCGCACCGCCCCGATCAGCGCGGCCCGGAGACCAGCCCTTTCGAGTTCATGGACGGCTTCAATGGTAGTCCCGCCAGGACTGCAGACGGCGTCTTTCAAGGCCCCGGGATGTTGCCCACTTTCCAAAACCATTTTGGCCGCGCCCAACATCGTTTGGGCCGCGAGTCGCTGGGCGATATCACGAGGCAGTCCGGCGGCGACTCCGCCATCGGCCAACGCCTCAATGATCATGAATCCGTAGGCGGGTCCACTGCCGCTCAACCCGGTGACAGCGTCCAAGAGCTTTTCCGGCACTTCCATTGCCAAGCCCACACTTCCGAGCAATTGCTGCGCCACCACGGCATCGGCTTTAGTGGCCAAACTGCCCAAGGCGTAGGCGGAAGCACTGGCACCCACCAGCGCAGGCGTATTCGGCATAACCCTGATCACACGGGTGCCTTCAGGTGCGGCGTATTCCAGCTTTTCCAGAGTCACCCCAGCCGCGATCGAAAGCAGGAGATGCTTCTTCTCGAAAACCTCCCTCAGCTCCACCAAAACGCCCGCCACTTGGCCCGGCTTAACCGCGATGATAACGATATCGCAAGCGGTCACCACTTCCCGATTCGCCGCGGTTACCTGGCCTCCCGTTTCCAACGCGAAGGCTGTGCGGGCTGCTTCAAAGGGGTCACTGGCCCACAGTTGATTCGGCGCCACCAAGCCCGCGTTGAGAAAGCCGCGTGCCAAGGCGGTTGCCATCTTTCCCGCGCCCAAGAACCCAATTGCCATCGAAGCCATGAGAATTGCTTTCTGACGGAACCGTCACCCTTTGGCGAGGCGAATCGATTCCCTGTCCTCAGCTGGACTCAGGAAGATCGAGCAAGGACGACTGAGTCAGCTGCCTGAGTCCTGCTTAGTCATCCGAACGACCGGGAGTTTCAAGGTCGCAGTCAGGTCGATTTCGTAGCGCTCACAGGCTGTGTATCCGTGCACCAGATAAAACGGTTCACCTGCGAGAGTCGCCGCCAATTCAATGGCTCGAAACCCTGCCTCCCAGATCGCCGCCTCGGAAGCCAGCAGGATGGACCGGGCGATGCCTCGCCGGGACCAGTCTGGATGAACAAAGTAGGCCCGGATACGGGCGGCATCCGTTTGCGGGTCCAACAAGTCCGCCCCGCCACCGCAACTGCCCGGCCCGTGGCCGACTCCGCAAATAGACCGTCGCCGACTCCAACCGCCGCACCCGATGATCCAACCCTCGTCTTCCACCACGAAATAGGATTCGTCCGCGATCAGTTGCCGATCCACGCCGAAGACCGAACCCAGCGCGGCGTTTCGTTGAAGCTCCGAGTAATAAGGCGCCTGGAGCTTTTGCACGGAGAGGGCGATAAGGCGCTCCAGTTCCGGTATATCGCTGGGCCGGGCCAATCGCACTGGCCATTGACGTAAGGCAGACATGGGATCCTTCGGGATGGCAGGGTCCGTTGGTGGAATCCCTCCCGTTTCCATGATAGATTCTTTGGTTGAGGCCAAGCCAATGAAATCGGAACCCTCACTCAAACCACCACGAACAATTCCAAAGGCTCAAATGTGGACCGGACTAAGTCTTTTCCGGAAGTTTCTCCCATCTCCAGACCAGTCCGTCTTCTGGATCCACCCGGTCACCGACGAATCGGAAACCGCACTTGACCAAAACCCGCGTCGAGGCGTTCGGTTCTGGAAGTGTGTGAGCCCGGACCGCGGCAACGCATCCATCGCGGAAAGCAAAGACTGTCAAGGCCTGTGCCGCTTCGGTGGCGTACCCTTGGCCCTGATAGTCAGGCACCACACCGTAGGCAATCTCGACCACACCGTCCAATCCAGGCGGCCCCTTGAAGCTTCCTGCACCGATCACGACACTATCCGCGACATGCACCAGAGCGAACCCATGCGTCCACACGTCAGCCACCTTCGCGGTCTCAAGTTGCGCCAGCCAATCGGGAGACACGTCCTTGGAGACAAAGAAGTCGCGGAGTCCGTTGGCCGGCGGAAAACCAAAGCTCTGCTTATAGAATTCTTCCCCCTGCAACATCGCCCGCAAATGCTCCGGGGCATGGGGGACTAACCGGAGGCGTTTCGTTTCGAGGGAAGTGGTGCTCATGGATGGTCTATTTGATTGGACTGGCGTGCCCTATCCTGTCGTGGAGCGTTAGCGGGTGCCCACTCACGGAACAAGCGCAAAAAGGGAAGAAATCTGGTTATCGAGAGCGAGCGAAATCTCCCCCAGTATTAATATTCAACGGTCACAAAAGCATCACCACTTGCAAGGACAGCACACAGATACCTTTGGCGGTCATCGACATCAGGGATTGAGACCAGCCCCTATCGTTTTCGTTCCCGGGGCTTCAGCCTTAACCAAACCGATGGTTTGTTACCTTTTTGCCCGTGCGGGTGTATCAAGGAAGAATTGCGATATGGATGACCATGAACTGCTGCGCCTTTATGTCGAAGCAGCCTCGGAAGACGCTTTCCGCCAACTGGTTGAACGCCACGGTGGCCTGGTGTACGGCGTGGCTTTGCGCCAGCTTCGGCGCCCGCACGACGCGGAAGAGGTGGCCCATGCCGTCTTCATGGCCTTGGCCAAGAAGGCAGGCGCACTGCAGGCCGGCACCGTGCTCGCCGGATGGCTCTTCCGGGCAACCCGGTTCGCCGCCGCCAAACTACAGCGCGACGAGGAACGGCGGCAGCGACGTGAAAGGGAGACGGCCGCGATGATGGACGCCGTCTCCACAGCGGATTCCGACAAGTATTGGGAGCAAATCGTCCCCGTGCTGGACGACGAACTGGCGGCCTTGGGCGAAAAAGACCGCACCGCCATCCTGCTCCGCTTCTTCCAGGATCGCAGTTTCCGTGAGGTTGGCCAGACGCTAGGTACCAGCGAGGACGCCGCCAAAATGCGCGTCTCCCGCGCGCTCGAGAACCTGCGACAACGTTTTAAGAAGCGCGGAGTGGTTTTGCCCGCCATCGCGCTCGCGGCAGCGTTTGGTGGCAAAGCTTCCGCAGCAACTCTCACCATGCCGAGCGCGTTGGCCCTGTCGGTGACCAAATCGGCGCTTACAAAACAGGGCGCCGTTCCTTTGGTACAGGCGATTGCCCAGAGAATGGCGTGGTGGAAATGGAAACGCGCGGCCCTCGTTACAAGCCTGGTACTCATTCTCGTCTTGGCCGGGGCCATGGTGTTCCGTCAATTAAACGCCCCGAAGCGGCCAATCCCCGTGGCACCAGCCTGGCCACCGCGGCGCTAAGAAAACGGGTGGCATGACGGATGTTACCATTTCGCGGGAGCGGGTGTTGAGAGGGCGAAGGTCACTGATCCACCACCAAAGGTGGGCCGTGACACGACACCGCAATGAAAACCATCCTTGTTTCAGCCCTCTTCGCCGCGGCCGCCTGTCATTCCGTTTTGCGAGCCGAGGAATTATATATAGATCCCCTCAAAGGCCACGACGACGGCCCGGGAACGCTGCAGGAACCCTACGCAACACTGGCCAGGGCGGTGAACGTTGCCAATGCCCTCACCGGAAATGGTCCGGTCACCTTGAAGCTCTTCCCGGGCCTCTACGTATTGAATGACAAGGTCACGCTCAAACCTGCCCGAACCACCAGCGCCACCGCTCGATTCACGGTCGAAGCGGTGATACTGCCCGACGAAAAGGAGTGGTCGCCCGCCAAGATGCCGGTGATCCAATCCGTTTCCGCCAACAACTCCACTGCCCAGTTCCCACACTCCACCGGTTTCCTGGTATCCGCCAGCTACGTGAGCCTTCGCGGCCTCAAGTTCCTGGGGAATCCCAATCCGTCCGTCGTCTATTATTATCCGGTCACAAAAGAGGACGAATCCCTCCAGGCCATGGAAGTCTCGCAGTGCTATTTCATCTCCGAGAAAAACTCCATCCCCATCCAGGGCGGAATCTGGGCCCAAGGCCCGGAAACCGACATCAATCACTGCGTTTTCTACAACTGCCGCAACGCCATCCTGTTGTTCAAATCGGTGGCCGGATTCTCCATCACCCACACGATCATGTACGGTGCCAACGAGAGTGCCATCTGGATGGGGCCGATTGAGTCCGGATTCGTCTTCAAGAACAACGTGGTAACCCACTGCCATTACTTCTGGGTCCGCCCGGAAAAGTCGACGCCGTCCTACGCTTTCTCGGACTGCCTGATCACCGGCAACGAAGCCTATACCGGTTTCTATACCAACATGGGACTGGCACCTGCCTCCCCCGAAAGCGATCACAACCTCAAGGAAACCAATATCGCCAAGACCGGCAAAGTAACCCTGGTCGAGAAAAGCGAAGAATCCCTGCCCGTGGGATATCTAAACCTGGCCCCTGGATCAGACGGTTATGGATTGGGCGCCGGGATATTCAAAGCCCCCCGTGGCAAATGATTTAGCCGCCCACCCCCACCGCACGGAGTCAAAGAATTGCTCACGCGGAGGCGCGGAGACACGGAGGAAAAGGCTAATGAACCACGAAAAAACACGAAGGACACGAAAAGGAAGGGAAACGAGGTTCGTTACGAGCAGGTCTCCATTTTTTTGCGGAATTCCCTCCAAAAACCCTTTTCTTCTCCGCGTCTCCGCGCCTCTGTGTGAGTCATTTTCTTTTTTTGAAAATACGATTTCGTGTGACCCGGCTGCATAACGTACGTCCCTCAACCGCAGCGGATATGATAACGGGAAAGGATCTCACACAAAGACGCGGAGCCGCGGAGAAGGAGAATCCTTCAACCACGAAGCACACGAAAAACACGAAAGAAATCCTCGTCGCAGGACTCCTTTTCCCGATTCCCTTTTCGTGTCCTTCGTGTTTTTCGTGGTTCATTGGCCTTTCCTCCGCGGCCCCGCGCCTCCGCGTGAGTCATTCTTCACTTCCCTTGACATTCGAGGGAGAAGGTTCCATTTTATCCCTCGACATTCGAGGTAAGGGATCGCCACATGCAAAAAACCGAATTACTCCAGGGGACGCTCGACATGCTGATTCTCAAGGTTCTCCAGCGCGATCCACTCCACGGCTTCGCCATTGCGGAGCGCATCCAGCGGCTGTCCGAGGACGCCTTGAAAGTCGGGGAGGGCTCCCTGTATCCGGCCCTTTACCGACTGCAGGACCGGGGCTGGATCGAGTCCGAGTGGGGGCAATCGGAGAACAATCGACGGGCCAAATACTATAAGCTGACCAAGGTCGGCCGGAAACAACTGGAAGTCGAAAGCGAAGGCTGGGACCGCCTCTGCGTGGCCATCCGTCAAGTCATGCAATCCGCCTAGGAGTCCCGATGAAGGCCTGGCAAATCCTCCGAAGACGTTGGACTGCCCTGTTCCGCCAGGGCGCTCTCGACGCCGATATGGACGAGGAAATGCGGGTCCACGTGGCCTTGCGGACGCAGGCCAATATCGAGTCCGGCATGTCCCCGGAGGAAGCCCGCTTGGCCGCCCTGAAGCAATTCGGCTGGACCGATTCGATCAAGGACACCTGCCGCGACGGGCGGGGTATAAGTTGGGCCGAAAACCTCGGCCAGGATCTCCGCTTCGCCGTCCGCACCCTGCGCAAAAGCCCGGGATTCACGGCGATTGCGGTCCTGACCCTCGCCTTGGGAATTGGCATCAACACCGCCCTCTTCAGTGTGGTTAACGGAGTGCTTCTCCGTCCACTCCCCTTTCCCGGCCAGGACCGAATCGTGACCTTGTGGGGAAGCGATCCTGCCATCGGGGTCGCCCAGCAGAGAATCGCACCGCCGACGCTGGCCGACTGGAAAACGCAAAGCCAGACGCTCCAGGATATCGCCTTCTGGACCGGGCCTTTCGATTATAATTACTTAACCCAGGACAGCATGGCCAAGGTCCGGGCCAGCTACGGTTCGGCCAGTCTTTTCCCCGCGCTGGGCGTGAGCCCGCAGTTGGGGCGCGGATTCGTTCCCGAGGAGGACGTTCCCCAGGGCCCCCAGGTGGCGGTCATCTCGGACCGCTTCTGGCGGGAGCATTTTGGCGGCGCGGCGGACGTGCTGGGCCGCAGCTTCACCGTGGATACCTTCGGACGCCGGACCTATACCGTGGTCGGCGTCATGCCGCCCCGTTTCCAATTCCCGGACGATACCCAGATATGGCTCGCCGCAGGCTGGAATGGCCTGCCCCAGAACCGGCGGACCGGCCACTGGCTCAACGTACTCGCCCGCCTCAAACCGGGAGTTACCCTTGCCCAGGCCCAGGCTGAGCTGAACACCATCCAATCCCGGGTGGCCCAGGAGTATAAGGAAGCCAGGCTGGTCCGGGAAGTGTCGGCGGTTCCGCTGCTCGAACAGACCGTGGGGAAGAGTCTGCGGACAGCACTGCTCGTCCTGTGGGGTGTCGTGGTGGCCATCCTGCTGATTGCCTCCGCGAACGTCGCCAACCTGATGCTCGCCCGCGCCACCACCCGCCGGAAAGAGATTGCGGTGCGCCTGGCGCTCGGCGCAGGCCGATCGCGGATCATCCGCCAACTGCTGGCGGAAAGCCTTTTCCTGGCCAGCCTGGGAGCCGCAGCGGGGATATTGCTGGGATTCTGGGGCTTGAAAATTCTCATCGCCGCCAGTCCAGATACTATGCCGCGCCTGGGAGAGGTGTCGTTGGACGCCACCGTGCTGGGCTTCACCCTTTTATCCGCCCTGGCCACGGGCATTCTCTTTGGCCTGGCACCGGCCTGGCAGTGTTCCCGTCCCGACCTTCAGGAAACCCTCAAGGACAGCGGGCGCGCCGCCTCGGCGGGCGGCGCGGCGGGCAAAACGCGCAACCTGCTGGTGGTCGCCGAAATCGCACTGGCCACTGTATTATTAGTTGGAGCGTGCCTGATGCTTCGAAGTTTCGGAAAACTCCTGGCCGCCGACCGCGGATTCCAGGCAGAACAAGTCCTCACCGCCGAACTGGACTTCTCCGTCTCGGGCTTCACCACCTGGGTGCGCCCGACGGAAACGCGCCCCCAGATCCGGTTGCGCGAACTCATGGATCGCGTGGAGGCGCTGCCCGGAGTCCGGGCCGTGGGAGCCGCCAGCGGATTCCTCCGCCAGGATGCCTACCCTCCGCTGGCCACCTTCACGGTTTATGAACGCCGGGAAGAAACTGGCCAGCCCCTGCTGGGAGCGGACCAAAAAGCCATCTCGCCAAACTATACCCGGGCGCTCGGGATGCGCCTGCTCCAGGGACGGGATTTCACCGAAGCGGACCGGCTGGACGCACCCGGAGTCGCCTTGGTTAATGAGAGCTTCGCGCGTCGCTATTTTCGCGATGAAAACCCCTTGGGGAAACATCTAACCATGGGAAGGTCCAACGGCCCGCTGGCCACCAACGACGTCTATGGAGTGGCGCTGTGGTATGAAATCGTCGGCGTCGTCAACGACGTGAAATCGCTGACCACGCAGCCGGAATCCGCGCCCGAAGTCTACCGGCCCTACTGGCAATGGCCCATGCAGGCTCCCACGCTCTTCATCCGCGTCTCCGGGGATCCCCATCGCCTGATGGAAGCCATCCGACGGGAAACCCATGCCGCCATTCCCAACATTCCACCTCCGAGGATTCGCCTGCTCGAAGACCGGGTGGGCGAAAGCGTGGCCCAACCTCGTTTCCAGGCGAGCCTTCTGAATCTCTTTGGCGGTGTCGCCCTGCTGCTGGCCGCCTGTGGCATATACGGCGTCCTCGCCTATTCCGTGGCCCAGCGGCGGCACGAATTTGGGATCCGCGCAGCGTTGGGGGCGCAACGCCGAAATGTGCAAACTCTGGTAATCAGCCAGGGGCTTCGCCTCGTCGGATGGGGAATCGCCGCCGGTGCCACCGGATCCATCGCGCTCGCCAGGGTGGTTCGCAACCTCCTTTACGACGTGACACCCCTCGATCCGGTCACGTTTGCCGTGGTTCCCGCCATTCTGCTGGCCGTCGCCTTGATCGCCTGCTGGCTGCCAGCCCGTCGAGCCGCCCGGGTCCAACCCCTGGAAGCGCTTCACCACGATTGATTTCATCCCAACTCATCCCATGAATCCCATTGTTCCCCTCAGGATACTCCCCCTGCTCCTATACGCCGTTCTCATCGCCACCGGCGCGGATGTGGCCGCAACCAACACGGTCGCTTTCACCACCAGCCCCTCGAAACTATATAATCGCGAGCTGAAGCCCTTGTCGGAAAAGGACCGGACCGGCTGGCACCTCGACGCCCGTGACGGCGATGGCGTTGCCTGGTGGCCGTCCAGCCAATTGGCGAATGGGGCCATTGAATTCGAGGTTCGAGGCAGGGATATCCTTCAGAAAAGTTTCCTGGGTATCGCCTTTCACGGATTGACTGAAACCAACTACGACGCCGTCTATTTCCGTCCATTTAATTTCAAGACGCCGGACCCGGTACGCCACGTTCACGGGGTCCAGTACGTGGCCCACCCCGCCTTTCCCTGGTTCAAACTGCGTGCGGAACACCCTGGCCAATACGAACAGGAAGTGGTCCCGGCTCCGGATCCGAATGACTGGTTCCACGTCCGCGTGGAGATAACCCATCCCACGGTGACGGTGTTCGTCAATGGATCGCAGAAACCATCGCTGACCGTGAAACAACTGAGCGACCGCAAGGGTGGTTGGATTGGTCTGTGGGTGGGCAACGGTTCGGAGGGAGACTTTGCCAATCTCAAAGTGACTCCCGCGAAATAGGTCTTTTACCCGCTCCCATTTATGAATTGGCCCGGAATGATATCCCGAAGAATTCGATCGCTCTTCGGCAAACCCGCCTTGGATGCCGAGATGGACCTGGAAATGAGGGGACACCTCGAACTGCGAACCCAGGCCAATATCAAAGCGGGCATGGATCCCGAAGAAGCACGGTTCGCCGCAATGCGCCAATTCGGCTGGACCGAATCGATCAAGGAAACCTGCCGCGACCAGCGCGGTGTCAGTGCGATCGAAGGGTGGCTGCAGGACCTGCGCTTTGGGGCCCGCGTATTGCGCAAGAGCCCGGGATTCACGGCGGTGGTGGTGCTTACGCTCGCCCTGGGAATTGGCGTCAATACCGCCATGTTCAGTGTGATCAACGCGGTGCTGCTTCGCCCACCGCCGTTTGAGTCGCCCGGCCAACTGGTGCGGATCCATAGCACCCATCGCGAGCGCGACCTGTCCCACGGCCCGATATCTCGTCCGGACTTCACCGATTGGCAGGAACAGTGCAAGTCCTTCACCCATATGGCTGCCTACCATGGCCAGTCGCTCAATCTGACGGGCAACGGGGAGCCGGAGCGCCTGACCGGCATGGGCACTTCGTCCGGCTTTTTCGGAACGCTCAAGGTGAATCCACAACTGGGACGGACGTTTCTCGCCGGGGAAGACCACGGCGCCAAGGTGGCCGTCCTGAGCCACCGTCTTTGGACCCGGCGCTATAATGGGGACCCGGGTATGATCGGCAAATCCATCACCCTGAACATGATTAGTTATACCGTCGTGGGGGTGATGCCCGCCAGCTTTCGTTTTGGCTCGGACCCCGATTTATGGATACCGCTCGACAACTTCAAGATGGACGACCGGGGTTCGCGGTTTTTATCCGTGATCGGGCGTCTCCAACCCGGTGTGACGGTCGAGCAAGCCCGCGCGGAGTTGAAGACCGTGATTGAGCGGATCATGTCCCAATTCACGGGCGACGTCGGTTGGGGCGCCAGCGTGGTGTCCTTGAGGGAGGATCTCACCGGCAATATCCGTCCGGCCCTGCTCGTTCTCACCGGGGCGGTGGGCCTGGTACTATTGATCGCCTGCGCGAATATCGCCGGACTCCTGTTCGCCCGTGGCGCCCAGCGAAGCAGGGAGTTCGCCATCCGCGCAGCGGTGGGAGCAAACCGGATCGCCATTGTCCGCCAGCTCATGGTCGAGTGCCTGTTGTTGGCCGGGTTGGGAGGCGGATTGGGTATAGCCCTGGCGGCGTGGGGCATTCGTGTGTTCCAGGCCCTGGCTGCTGCCAAGCTTCCCGCGATGAATGCCATTGAGCTGGATCCCACCGTACTCGTCTGCGCCCTCGCAGGCACCTTGTTTAGTGGACTGGTCTTTGGACTCGCCCCGGCCCTGAGCCTGGCCCGGCCCGACCTGAACGAAGTTCTAAAGAGCACCGGACGGGGGAACTCCTCCGGCCACCACCGGTGGCGGGAGATACTGGTGGCCACTCAAGTCGCACTCTCGCTCGTGCTGCTCATCGGTGCGGGATTGCTGCTTAAGAGCCTCGGCAAGCTCCGCTCCGTGCCCAGGGGATTCGTGGCCGACCACGTCCTGACCGTTCGCCTGAATCTGCCGGAAAATAAGTATGGCACCGCACCCCAGCGCGCGGCCTTCGCCGCGGATGCCGCCGAACGCGTCCAGCAGATTCCCGGTGTCGCAGCCGTGGGGATTGCTCCAACGCTGCCGGTCACAGGCGGCTTGAATTCGTTCGGCTTCAGCCTGGTCGGCAAACAACATCCGGACCCCAATATCAATCTCTCCGCCGAAAAGGATGCCGTTACGCCGGGCTATTTTCGCGCCATGGGGATTCCCTTGAGAAAAGGCCGGACTTTCGACTCCCGTGATGCCGCCAATGCCGGCCCAGTTCTCTTGATCAACGAGTCGGGAGCGCGCCGTTTCTTCCCAGACGAAGACCCGATCGGGCGCCAGATCGGCCTGGGCTCCGATCGCGCCTTCACTATTGTGGGGGTTGTCGCGGACGTAAAACAGTATTCCCTGACCCGGCAGGCACCGCCCCATTTTTATACCGCGTTTGCCCAGGATCCGCAGGACGAGTTGGTCCTGTTTGTCCGCACCCAGGGGGAACCCCTGAATCTTGCCTCTGGCGTTCGTGATGCCCTGCGCCGCGTGGACCCCGAGCAGCCGATTTCCGGGATGCAAACCATGGACGCCGTCGTGGATGCCTCCCTGGCTGAGCGCCATTTCACCATGCTTTTGCTCGGGTGTTTTGCCGGGAGTGCCCTGGTGCTCACGTGCGTAGGCCTTTACGGAGCCATCGCGAATCTCGTGAACCAGCGGACACGGGAGATGGGCGTCCGCCTGGCGCTCGGGGCCGCCCGTGGCGATATTATACGAATGGTGCTGGGACACGGATTGAGACTCGCGTCCGCCGGGCTGCTCGTGGGTCTCGTGGCCTCCCTGGCCCTGACCCGCGCCATGCAAACCCTGCTCTATGAAGTCCGCCCGGCCGATCCTATAACCTTTCTTTCCGTATCGTTCCTGCTCACTGGCGTGGCGGCGCTCGCCTGCTGGCTGCCCGCGCGCCGGGCTGCCCGGGTGGATCCCATGATCGCCTTGCGCAGCGAGTGAACCAAGGTGGAGCTATATACGTACTACTTGGAGTCTTGAACTGAGAACCCTCTAGGATATTAAAGCGATGAACCGGATCAAAGCAGTGGCGGTGAAACTCCGGGTTTTGTCCCGGAAGAGCGCGCTCGACATCGAGATGGACGAGGAAATGCGCGCGCACGTCGAATTGCGCACCAAGGCGAACATCGAGGCTGGCATGCAGCCCGAGGCGGCGCGGCTGGCCGCGCTCCGGCAATTTGGCTGGACCGACCAGGCCAAGGACCTCTGCCGGGACCAGCGGGGCGTGAATTGGATCGAGAACCCGCTCCAGGACTTCCGTTTCGGCCTGCGCCAATTGGCCAAGAACCCCGGGTTCGCCGCCGTGGTGGTCTTGACGCTCGCCTTGGGTATTGGCTCGGCTTCAGCGGTCTATGGCTTGATCCAGGGCATCCTGCTGTCGCCTCCACCTTATAAGAATCCGGACCAATTGGTGCTCGTATCGCCCGCCCGATTGGACGGCCAGGATTATAAGCGGGGGGTTCGCACCGGGCAGTGGACCCATTGGCGCGATGCCAGTCGAAACATGGAATCCTGGGCGGCCTACGGCTGGTCGTTCAACTTCCTGGTGTCCCCCGAGGGCAGCGAATCGATGCAAGGCATGTCGGTGACGCGCGATTATTTCAAGGTGCTCGGTCTGAAACCCTATCTGGGGAGGGAATTTGTCGACACGGACGTGCCACCTCCGAATTCACCGCGGACCTGCATCATGCTGGGCTACGATTTCTGGCGCAGGCGATTCAATTCCGACCCGCAGATCGTCGGCAAATCCGTTCAACTGAGCCGGTCCCAATCACCTCTCACCGTCCTGGGAATCACCGCTCCCGGAGTCCGTTTCCTGCCCGATCCCGGCGCCTCCAGCGAGCCTAACTATGACCTGAACGCCCAGGTGGACTTCTGGCTGCTGGCTAGTATCGACGAATCGAAACCCAAGGATGGCGGTTTCAACGTGGTGGGACGGGTGCGGGATGGGGTTTCGCTCAAGGAAGCCCAGGCCGACTTGACCGCGGTGGCCGCCAAGCAATCGGGGATGGACCATGATTATGACGGTATCACGGCTCACGTAAGTTCGGTCACGGACATCCTGAATGAGGAAGGCCAGCGGCTGTTGTTCCCGCTGTCCGGAGCCGTGGCGCTGCTATTCCTTATTGCCTGTGGAAATGTCGCCGGGTTGCTGTTGGCACGGGGACTCCAGCGCCAGCAGGAATACGCGGTGCGCGGGGCTCTCGGCGCGGGGCGTAGCCGGGTTTTCCGGCAGGCCCTGACCGAGAGCCTCGTGCTCGCCCTCCTCGGCGGAGTCGCCGGGGCACTCGTGGCGGCCGGCCTGGTGCGCCTGCTCCAACATTTCGGCGGCCACGCGGTTCCCCGCCTGGAAAGTGTGACTCCCGGCTGGCCTATATTGGCTTTTGGCATCCTGGCCGCCCTGGTGGCCACCGCCGTGGCCGGGCTGTTTCCCGCCTTCCGTGCCTCCCGATCCGAACCCGCCAACGCGCTGAAGGGGACCCGCAGCAGCGTGGGCCGCACCGAACGCCGCTGGCTGGGCGGGGTGGCGGTGCTGCAAACGGCCCTGACACTCGCCCTGCTGGCAGGAGCGGCTTTGCTTATACGCACCGTGGAAAACCTGGCCCGCGTGCAGCCGGGCTACCGCACGGAAAATATCCTCACCATGACCGTCACGGCCATGCAGGGAAACCAATATAAACAGTTTCATAAAGCCGCCCTGGAGCAGGTTTCGCATTTGCCCGGCGTCAAGCATGCGGCCTTCGTCTGGGGGCTGCCCCTCACCGGGAATAAGTGGGGCGGCACCTTGGAACGCGTCGGACAAGGCGAAGCCTTGCGCGTCAAGGACCAGATGGACCTGCCCCTGCGCTCGGTGTCCGAGGATTACTTTGATGCGATGGGAATCAGGATTATAGAGGGGCGCGGATTCCGTTCCACGGATGACGACCAGGCTCCCAGCGTCGCCATCGTGAATCAGGCCCTGGTCGATCGCTATTTTTCCGACGTTAATCCCATCGGCCAACGGCTGCGGTTTGCCGGGGAGACCAATCTTGGCAAGGAAATCGTGGGAGTGGTGTCCAATATCCGCAACGAAGCCCTGAACCAGCAGGCCGAACCCGAGATCTATTTTCCCTTCTGGCAATCCGGCGCCTTTTCCAAACACCTCATAGTCCGAACCACCGCCGACCCACGCACCGTGATGAACTCGGTTCGCCAGACACTGCATACGGTGGATGCGACCGCGGCGGTGGAACACATGAAGACCATGGAGGACATCCGTTCCGATTCGGTGGCCTCCCGGGTCTTCGCCATGCGGATCCTGTTTGGCTTCGCCATCGCGGCCAGTCTGCTCGCATTGGTCGGTATTTACGGGGTGCTTTCACTCTCGGTGGATTCCCGGGTCCAGGAAATCGCCGTCCGGGTGGCTATCGGCGCCCAACGCCGCGACATCTACGGCTTGATCATGGGTGAAGGGTTACGCCTGATCGCCTTGGGGTTGGCCCTTGGTTCCCTCGCCGCCATCGCCCTGGGGAGAGTCCTGGCCGGACTGCTTTTCGACGTTCATCCCGCCGATCCCCTAACCCTCCTCGGGACGGCCGTGTTATTCTCCGGGGTGGCAGTCATTGCCTTCTACTTGCCCGCCCGTCGGGCCACGCGCGTGGAACCGATGGCGGCACTTCGCGGCGATTGAGGGATCACGCGGCTCACTTGGCTCGCTTCATGCAGGCTGGTCCCGGTCGCGTTGAACGACCGGCTGACAGCCTGCATGTACCGCGAAGAATCCGATCCCACGATTTCCAATTGCACGACGCCCATAACCGGGGACACTTGCGAGAGTGCAAGCTACCCCGATATGAGTCTGCAACGTCCGACCCCTACCCAGTCACGGCTGATGTGGCTATCCTTGTCCGCCTTTGCGGTCGCCGTGCTGATTGGCTTGGCCGTGGCGACCATCTGGTCGGCGGGCCAAGTTCTGCGGATTTTGTCGCCCGTCCTTTGGCCGTTGGCGGTGGGAGGCGTGTTGTCGTATCTGCTCGACCCCGTCGTCACCTATCTGGCCCGGCGCGGCATGCGGAGAAGAAGGGCCATCCTGCTGGTTTTCGTCACCGGCGTGCTATTGGTGGCAGGGCTGTTCGCGAGCATCGTCCCCCAGATTTACACGGAATCCCGCCAACTTGCGGAACGGATTCCCGGCTACGCCACCAAGCTGCAGGCCCAGATAAACCACTGGGCTACCGATCCGCCGGTTATCGTCAAACGATTCCTACAGGCCCGCGCCCAATTGAATGTGGCCCCTCCCGAGCCACCACCCGCGGCCCCGGCCAATTCCCTCGACCGCGAGCCGGACGCCACCGAGATGCCCCGGACCGTAACCACCAACACTGTGCCCGCTACCCCCACGGGTGACGCCGCGAAATCGGGCCGTCTGGATCCCGAAACGATTCGCAAAGCCTCCAGTTGGATCGCGAACGCCATTCCTGACGCCAGCACTTGGCTATTGAGCCAGATCGGCAAAGCTACTTCCTGGATTGGCTTTGTCGCCGGATTCATGTTGGTGCCCGTCTACACGTTCTATTTCCTGGTGGAAAAGCGCAGCATCGAGAGCCAATGGGCCATTTTCATCCCCTTGCGGAATTCGTGGATCAAGAACGAAGTGGCGTTCGTCATTGGGGCCATCAACGACTATCTGATCGTGTTCTTTCGCAGCCAGGTGTTGGTGTCGATTTGCAACGGCATCATGTACACCGTCGGCTTCCTGGCCATCGACCTGCCCTACGCCTTCCTGCTGGGTGTGATGGCGGTCGCCCTGACGCTGATTCCTTTCATCGGATCGATCTCCATTTGTGTGCTCGCCTTGATCATCGCCTTCGCCAGCACGGGAAACTGGCGCCAACCGGCGTTGGTGTTGTTGGTCGTGGCCATCGTCCAAGCCGTGGAGAGTTTGGTCATTTCGCCCAAGATTATCGGCGACCGGGTGGGTTTGCATCCCTTGGCTATCATCATCGCCGTGATGATCGGCACCACCGTCCTGGGTGGCTTTCTCGGCGGCCTGCTAGCCATTCCCCTGGCCGCCGCCCTGCGAGTCATCATGTTCCGATACGTTTGGCAGCGTTCGCCCGCAGCAGCAGTGGTGGAAGCCGCCCCAGAACCCACCGGTGGCGCGAAATAACCGGGCCGGGCCATCCGCCAAGGAACTGCTCACGGCTGGATAGTCCCGCTCCCCGTCACGTCTTCCGGGGAATTCCAATTCACAAAAGCGGCCAGGCACTCCAATGGGACCGGCCACGGTTTCATCCATCCCTCCTCGACACCCAGCGCGATAAATCGCTGCAACCCGAACTGGCCCGTGCGCAGGAATTGCTCCGCCTGGGCCAAGGCACAACGGGGATAAACGGCGGAGACAGTTTCATATCGGCCCTCGATCACAGGTGCGACTCCACAGCGCTCCGGGGACAGGGACAACAGGCATCGCACGAGTTCCTCCGTAATTCCCGGCATATCCACAGCCAGGACAAAAACCCGCTCCTCCCGGGCGATCTCCAAGGCTGCGGCAATCCCCGCCAACGGGCCGGAATTGGGGAAAACATCGCGAATAAGCCGAACTGGAACACCAGCAGGCAAGGGACGAAAATCCGGTGATGCCCCGCAGGAGAGCCAGATCTCACTGGCACCCGCGGCCTGAAGCAAAGCCAGTTGGCGATGCATAAGTGTCTGGTTCCCAATCGGAAGCAAAGCCTTATCGAAGCCCATTCGGCGCGACTGGCCGCCCGCCAGCAGGACACCGGTAAAGGATGGATGGGGAGTCATGGGAGCAAAAACCTTCGCCCTTGCCAAAAAAGTTGGAAACGTATTTACTAACCTCAAGTCAACTAATCGTCTCTAGCTAATTGTTATGAAGAATCTCCTAAAGCTGATTGCCGTCGCAGTCCTGGCCACCTCCGCTTACGCCGCCGACAAGGAAACCACGCTCACGGGCGAAGGCAAGTGCGCGAAATGCGCCCTGCACAAGGCCGACAAGTGCCAGAACGTCGTGGAAGTGAAGGAAAAGGGCAGCGACAAGACCACCATCTACTACCTGACTGGTGAAGTTTCCCAGAAATTCCACAAGGACAATCTTTGCAGCGACTCCAAGAAGGTGACCGTCACTGGTAAGATCTCCGAGAAGGACGGCAAGAAGGAAATCGAAGTGTCCAAGATCGAAGCCGCGAAGTCCTAATCGCTTAATCGGTCTCACCACCTTTTGGCCAAAGCAACCCGCAGCTCTCGCTGCGGGTTTTTTGCGTTTGCAACCCTTGGCCAATACGTTTCCCTTGGAGCACATCATGAAATACCACGCCGCCGACCTGTTCGATCTTTCCCAAACCGCACACGCGGCTTTGTTTGAGGGTTGCCAGTATCCATGGGACGCCTTGAAGCGCCTGTCGGAATACCTGCGTGGCACACTGAAACCAGGAACGGCAGGCGCCAAGATCAGTGAACGAGCCCATATCGGTCCCGATGTGTTCATCGGAGAAGGAACGGTTGTCGAACCGGGGGCCACCATCCTCGGGCCGGCCATCATCGGCGCCCGGTGCCAGATCCGGCACAATGCCTACCTGCGCGAGAACGTGATCGTCGGCGACGATTGCGTGGTCGGCAACTCCACGGAGGTGAAGCATAGCGTCCTGTTCAACCGCTGCCAGGTGCCCCATTTTAATTATGTCGGCGACTCCATCCTGGGGCACAAGGCGCACCTGGGCGCGGGTGCGATCATCTCCAACGTGAAGCTGGACAACTCCCATGTTTATGTCGACGTGGACGGCGCGCCCGTGGACACCGGGCTGAGGAAGTTCGGCGCGTTGATTGGCGACCACTCGGACGTGGGCTGCAACTCGGTGCTCAACCCCGGCACCATCATCGGGCGCGGCTCGCTGCTCTACCCGAACGTCTGCTGGCGGGGATTCCTCCCCGCCAATATGATCGCCAAGAACAAGTCCAACCCGCTGGTGGTCGTCCGCCGCCCCCGCGGGGCCTGACCCCGCAATCTAATCAGTTATCCGGTTCAGTGCGCCGAATTGGCGGACATGGCGATCAGTTCCGCCAGGTGCTTGTCGTCGGTCCTTATACGGGTTGCCAGGGTCCGGCCCAGGTTCAGCAGGACCGGCACGGCCATCTCCGGGTGCTGGTGGCAGATGCGGCGGAAATTCGCCCCCGTCATCTTGAATATATCGACCTCGGTGTCGGTGAACGCGTCGGTCACCCGGGGACCGCTGTCAAAGAGGCTGATCTGGCCGAACACGCCCCCGGCCTCCTGCACGGCGATCAGGATTTCCTTTCCCTTGAGATTGATCCTTAGACGCACCTGGCCTTCCAATACGAAAAACACGCTGTCTCCCACCGTACCGAATTTCATGATGGTGGTGAACGCGGGATAATGGACCAATTCGCCCGCCTGGGCGAAACGAACCAGTTGTTCGTCAGTAAGGTCCGACAGGACCCTGACTCGTCGCAACACGCCAGGACGGATGGAAGTCGCCCCGGAACCCGCGGACATAACCTCCAGTCCGAACACCGGACGCAACTCGGCAAACTCCAGTGCCTGCGTCCATCGGCGGCTGACCTCGCAATAAACCCAAGATTCGGGCAGGATGCGTTCGTCACGCGCCCAGTTGACCAGACTGTCCAGATCGACCGGACCGTACATCACATCGTCCAACGCCCAAACCTTATAGCCTTTCGGCTCGCTTTGAGTGGACATACCGGCATCCAACTCCCAAGCCGTCCATTTGGCAACAAAACAATGTAAGGCGCCTGGCCCCGGCAAACGCGCAGCGTCTTGGAGTGCGGTGGCAAGCGTAGCGCGACACCGCTTTGGAGAGTCGTGTGGTTCAAGTGAACGAACGATGTGAACGGAGCATCGCAAGGCATGAGAACGAAGCCCTTGCCGCCGTACTCCAAGACGGCAAGCACTTTCGATGCACGCCCGGTTCTTCAAATCTATCAGCGAGGATGGTGCAACACACCCATCCAAACTACTTCTCCGCCTCAGGTTTAGGTTTAACGGCCTTCTCCGCTTTGACAGGCTCCTTCGGCGTTTTGGCAGGTTTTTTCTCCGGCTTGGGTGCGGCTGACGCCGAAAACGGATTCTTCTCGGCGGAACTCGAAGCACGCGGGCCCCGCCCCGTCAAAGCCGTCAATCCCCACAACGGCCAACCCAGCCCGACCAATAAGCCCAGGCTCAGGCCCACCACCACCATCGGGAGCGACAACCATTGACGAGCGTACAGCAGGAGAACGCCGTCAATGATCAAGGTGCCACTAAACCAAGCGGCACCCACCATGCGCCACGCTCCTCCCAGTGAAAGTTCCCGACGAAAAATCAGCCCCAAGAGCCAGATGAAGGGGGCCAAAACGAGATCCAGAGCCCACCAGACCGCCAAGACGCCGACTGCCGTCCCAATCGCCAACAGCAGCCGAAGTGGCCAACGCCACGCCGCCCAAAGCGCGCTCGCGGGTAAACGGCCTACGTCCCAATCAACGGCGGGTGGATAGGGCCATTCGTGATAACCCAGAATGCCCCCCAAGCGAAGGCCATTGGGATTCAGTTCGACTTGAAGATCGGCGGTTCGATTTATTTCCCCTTCCCCTTGGGGGCGAACGGAGAAACCGAGTTGAGGGGAATCCGCCAGCGTAACGGCTTCTTGGTCTGGCCATTCCAATCGGCCATGCCGAATACCGGCTTTTTCTGGCAAGCGGGTCAAGGCCACGTCAACGACTGGCACCCAGGCAATCTGTACCGACCACACCATCGCCGCCGCGAAGGCGACCGCCATCAGGCCCTGGAAAAACAGGAAGCGGCCAACTGAATCCCTCGCAAAGGCGGCGATCCCACCACCCGTGAAAGGTTGCCACGCGCCGAGCCAATCCATGGCCCGGCGTCGCGGTTCACCGCTGGGATTGCCAGATGCGTCTGCCACCTGGCTATTTCAACCCTTCGAAGGGATTTGAGCAATCCACTTGAACGGCTTAACCCAACTGGCCAGCTTCGCCACCTTGGGGAGCATTCGGATCCACTTGCACGTGGAACACGGGCAGCGCGTAGCGCAACTTCATGACGTCGTCCACCAACACTTCGATCCAGTACGGCCCAGGTTGGGCGAAAGGAAAGCCACCGATCCCCAGCACCGTGGTGGCGCTCACGACAGGATCAGGCAATTGGAACTTCGAATCGGCCTTGTGCAAAACCGTGGTCTGGTCCGGGGCGAGGATACGGACGAGCTGGGTGAAATTACCCTTCCCGGCGGTCCAACGGTTTACAATGAACAACTGGCCGACAGTCACGGGAAATTGGCGGGAAAGAAGACGATCCATTACTCCCAACAGGATCAAATTACCATTGGTCTCCTGCCGGAACCCGTCGCAAACCAAGGAGCATTGCAGATCGGGCAAAATTCGATTCGGTGTCATGCGTCCGTCGAGCAAATCAGCCCCACTGGCAGAGGTCAAAACCAATCGAAATTAAACTGTCCCAAGAGGCTTTTGTCACCGCTTCGCCACTCTTTTTTTCCCGGTGCAACAAGCGAGAGGGATGCGACCCACCGATCACCTAGAAAAGCAAAGAGGGTTGCCACATGGGCAACCCTCAAAACTCTTGTTATCGAATTAACCAGATTAGCGATCCAGCTATTCCGCCGCCTCTTCTTCCGGCTGCCCCTCGGGTGTCCCTTCGGGAGCGCCTTCCGTCGAGCCCTTAAGCTCATCGTTGAGTGGCACCAGGATCATCTTGTTCTCCTCATCCCACTTCGCGAGGAACGAACGCGAGCCTTCCAAGGGAATGGTGTAGTACTCGAAAAACGACCGGGCCGAAACGGAGGAACTGATGTTCTCCTTGCCCGAGGACTTGCTGACCGTTTTGCGCTTCACAAGTTTGATCGCGCCTTCTTCGGCTCCATCCTTCGTCGGGAGGATACCGATAACGTTCGAATCCTTGTCGTAAAACAACACCACAAACCAATCCTCGTCGAGGAGGCTGAACCGGTGCAACGCGCCCTGTGAAAGCCCAAAAACGCCCTGTTTTCGTATCGAAATGATCGGGGTAAAACTGCCGCCTACCTTGGTGAATCGCTCAAATTTCAAAGCCATCGTCAGGATAGCATTTCACCACCTTCAAAGCGCGGGCAACGAATTTCCGTCCGTTACTCGCCTTTGTTTTTTCGGCCGATCGCCGACAGGTGTTCGGCCGTCCGAAAATACAGGATTCCCTCGGAAATGGCCGGTGAAGCCAGGCAGGTTTCGCCGAGGGTATTCGTCGCGTTAATCTCGAATTTCCCGTTGGTGGGCATGACGTACACGTTGCCGCCCTCGCTGGTGAAATACACATGCCGCCCGTCCGATACCGGCGATGCCGTAAATCCTTCACTGCCCGTGCCAATCCGTTTGCCGTAGGCGATCACCCCTGTCTGGGCGTCGAAGCAGGTCACGACACCGTTATCGAAGCAACCGTACAGGGAGCCGCCCGTGACCAACGGCGTTTGCATGTAACAGCCTTGGCGGGGATGCACCCAGGCGATTGCGGCATTCGTCCCGCCAATTTCCTTCGGCGTGATATCCCCTTCGGCATCCAAACGAATCGCCCGCATGGGACGCGAATTCCCGTGGGCACTGGTGAAATAGGCGAGCCCTGAACTCACCACCGGAGTGGGCACCGGGATATCGCCCCCGCCGTTCAGCCGCCAAACCTCTTTGCCCGTCGTAAAATCGTATCCCCCAATATGATGCCAGCCATTGACCAAAATCCGCGTCTGGTCCCCGACTTGCGCTACCGTGGGACTTCCCCAGCCGGGAACATCCTTCCGAGCCGTCCGCCAAACCTCCTTGCCGTCGGCGAGATCGAATACCGCCAGAAACGAATTCTTCTGCACGTCGCACACCACGACCACCTTCCCATCGTGGATCACCGGCGAGCTAGCGAATCCCCATTGTGCCGACGGGACTTGGTAGTAACCCGAATCCATCGGTCCCAAGTCTTTCCTCCACAAGAGCTTGCCCTCCATATCGAAGCAAAACAGCCCTTCCGAACCAAAGATCGCCACGATGCGTTTTCCATCGGTGGCCGGAGTCGTATTGCAGTGCGTCGCTTTGGGATGTCGTTTCACGCGGGGAACCCCTTCGTAGCCCAAGACATTCCATTCGATCTTGCCGGTCGCTTTATCCACCGCGATCAACCGCCATTGTTGCGACCCGGTGTCATCTGCCGACTCGATATCCCCGTACAATCCCACCTTCAGATCGGCTTTGCCGGGACGAACGGCCGTGGCGACGTAAACCCGATCATTCCAAAGAATCGGGGAAGCGTGGCTCAATCCGGGAATCGTTGTGCGCCAAAGCAGATTCTCGCCGGACTCGATATTCCAGTGGATCGGAGCGACACCATTCGTATCGACTCCACACGCCTGCGGCCCCCGAAACTGCGGCCAATTACCTGCCACAAGACTAATAGTGGAGAAGGCCGACCAGACCGTAAGAAGAATCAGGGGTTTCATGGCGCAAAGCGGACGTCGTCGACGCTAGCCTCAACCCCAAGTGCCGCAATGACAAAAGGGGCAGCAAATGAGGACTCAGCCAAATCGCCCGCCGTCCCAGCCATGACGATATGACGGTATGACGATAAAATCCCTATGTGTCACACCGCCCCTCCAGCACGACCGCCTTTGGCCGCCTCTGTGGCACCCTCCTTTGATTAAATCAATACCCACCACCTCCACAGGGCTTTCGCCCGGTAGAGGACCAAAACTAAAATGTAGGAGGAAAAAATGAACTTTCGGACCGCAGAGTATCCGAATGGCCTACGGCGACTTCTTCGCTGGCCGCAAAAGATCGGGTTGAGGGCTCACGGGGTCGAAGTGCTACATCAGGAATTCATCGTCATATCGTCATATCGTCATATCGTCATTGGGGAGTGACTGAGACTTGGGCTGACACGAACAAGGAACTGATCATGATATCGAAACAGGTAAAGGGTTGAATGAAAAGGCCCGCCACGTGAAAACACACCGGGCCACCATCCCACCAGTGGGCCTGAGTTACCGCTCCCCCGTCAATTTCGGCGGGCTGGTCCCGAGCGGGTGCATGAAGGTATGAACGTTGTTTCGGAACGTACGAAGATAAGGGGTAAGGACTGAGGCCTTCTGTGAGATGTTGGCATTCCCGCCCCCAAACCGACGGATATTTCATTATCGTTCACGCCACCAAGCATGCGAAACAAAGGACAAGTGCCTGTCGGATGGCGACGGGGTCTTCAACATGCCTACTGTACCACCCTCGAAACTAAGCGACAATTTTGAGGTTTTTGACCACCATAGTTTCGAGCCAAGACCCTCAGCGCGGAAATGAAACCAGAAAACACCGGACATGCTACGCAAGACGATTACAAGAAGGCCGTTCCCAGCTCCAGTGCGGCACGCCCAATCGCCACACGATGGGTAGCGATAGCTTCTAGTTCACTCCTTGGAGTCGTTTGTCTAGACGCATTCGATTTCTCCAAAATATTTACCAAACTCCCATACGCAGCTGACGGCAATGAAGTCTCCTTGGCACTCCTTGCGCTCGTGGCGGTGATCGTTTTGCATCGTGGTGCTGGTTTCCGTTCCGCTCATCTGACCACCGCATTGCGGCACCCCCCGTTTGCGTTGGCAGTCGCTATCGCGTTATGGGTTCATTCGGCATTCTCACATCTTCTTAATCCCGAGGCGGTTAGAGAAAAAGACCTTTGGCTCCTAGTGGCCTGTGCCTACAGCCTCACGCTTATTGTTTTCTTCGGCATCGCGCAGTGGTTCTCAAAAAAACAAAAGGGTGAAGTCCATGTTGGCAGCCGAGCCTCCGAAGACAGGTCTTCGTTGGATTTATTGGATCCAGCCAATTTTGCAACTTGGTTGTCTCGGGAAGAGCCGATCAATTCCGCCAACCTTGACGCCTTCAATTTTGGAGCCCGCAAAGATCGCATCGTGGGTTATCTCCAAGATCCCGCAAGAAAGACCGTTTCAGTCGTCGGCCCCTATGGGGCGGGCAAAAGTAGTCTGCTGCACCTGGTGGAAGCAGATATCAAGCAAAACCAAACAGGTGACAAAATCGTGTTTTCCACGGTGAGTTGCTGGGGATTCGAAAATGGAAACGCGGCTGCCAAGGAAATCTTGAAGAAGGTTGTCTGCGATCTGTCTGAACGGACCGACTGTCTCGGGTTGCGTGGTCTAGCCGATCGATATGTACAGGCTCTTTCCGAAGCCTCCAATTTGACCGAAAAATTCTGGACTTTTTCGAACGAATCCGGGCCAGAGGAACAGCTAAAACGACTCTCATCACTTCTCCTTGCTCTCAAGCTCCGATTGGTCATCGTGATCGAAGACGCGGATCGAAATGGCAAGGATTTTGACGTCAACCAGATTGAGGGTCTGCTTACTCGTTTGCGCGATATAGAACGAGTGAGCTTTGTTATCGCTACGGGGCCGGGTACCACATTTGATTTCGTACGGCTAAGCGATCACACGGAGGTTCTTCCGGATTTGCAACAGGGAGATATCGAACGAGTCAGGGAATATATCAGACGTGAGCAACTTAAAGAGTATGGTGACATCAACACCTCTCGGGAAAGGCGAGCTAATCCATCCGCCACATTTTTTTCGCAATTGTTGTCAGTTTGGCACGACGAAAACGCCTGGGAGAGGCAGCTTGCATCTTTTCTCTCGACCCCTCGCCTCTTAAAAAGAGTGTTTCGACGGTTTACAGAGGCTTGGAAATATTTGCATGGGGAGGTGGATATTGATGAATTGCTGATAGCTTCCGCACTTCGTGAAGGAGCTCCAAAGGCATTTGCTTTCTTGCTTCAAAACCACAGAGAAATAGAGCGTCTCCAAGGCGAATCGAACATGTCCAAAGACGCACAAGAGAGATTAAATCGACTCAAAAAACTCTGGGAGGACATCGTTGATATAAATGCGAATAGAACGGTGGTGATCCGGCTGATGGCGGCGATCTTGCCGTCTTGTAAATATTTAGCAAACAGAGTTTCGTTAGATCAGATTGCTTCATCACAGAGTTTCAAACTTCAGGAACCATTCGTATACCGTGATCGCATTTTTTCAGAACGCATTTCGACCGATAAACCATTAGATCAACCGTTCTTGCGTCGTTTGGTCGGTGTAAACGCTGATAATGGCGTTGCAGACCTCGCAGGCATGCTCTTGGAGGCGGAGGCTGCACATATCCAATTTGAGCATTTCATGCCGATTTTCTGCCCGGATGTAGATTTACAACGAATAGCTTCTGCGATGTATGAAATCGCGAGGGGAAATTCCCTCATTAATGCCGTTGTCGACGGACTGAAATGGATTTCCAGGCAAGTATTCATAAACTGGGCGCAAATAGAGCCGATATACTCGGATTGGGTCAAATCCGAGTTAAAAAAATGCATTCCAAATCACTTGGCTTTAGCATCAACTCTCCTAGGTCTACTGTCGGGGCCAAGCCAAGATCCCCGACGTGGCGAATTTCGTCGGTGGTTGGGAAAGTTTGCTGAGGATCCAGTTCAAAAAGCTGGAGTGGCAAATGTGGTAAAAGGAATATTGCCTGGCGGACCTATGGTTCTGATCGTGTTAACCTACGATTGTCTGTCTGAATGGAATTGGATTTCTTCGCTGTTGATCGAAGGTATCAAAACATATCCGGTATTGGCCCCGTATGTTGCTCGCTTGGTAATTGGGTGGGAAGCGACCGCAGCAAACTTGATGCGCGTATCCGTTTCAGAAGACGCCCTGACGGCGCTTTTCGGTCATCGTGCAGTTGAACTCATGAATGCCCTCAACGAGTCTTTGAGTCAAATCCCACCGTGGACAGAGGACCAAGTAGTCTTCAATCCTCAGGTTTTTCGAGATGGCATTCAGTCATGGCTTCAAGGCCAGCATGGAGCACAAGGCCATTCGACGTTGTTGGAAGGCTAGTTGTTTTTTTGTTGCAGAGATCCTCAATGGCAAAGTCTATAGGGACTATCTCGACACGGACTCGCATCAGAAAATGACGCGGAAATCCATCTGTAGGCTACTACCATTGCCTTGCTTACTCGCGCTTCCACATCGTCGCTATTTCACCCCTTTGGCGCTCGCCCCTTCGGTGGGTTCTCTACCGGTGGTATTGCTACGCTCGACCACCGGCTAACCGCTGTGATCCCTTCGGGATCGTATCCGGATGAGGTCGGCTTTAGGAGAACGAAGAAGCTGTTAATCTGACATTGTCATTTGATTTTGCGTCATTCAGCATGAAATGTTAGCTTTGCTCGGTCGCAAAGAGATGGCGTGGGCTGAGACAATGGAATGGTTATCCATTTATGCAAGAAGTACTTATGACTCTCGATCCCAAGATTCTTGGGCAAAAACTCAAGCAGGCGCGGGTCGCTCGCGGGCTTCGGCAGGAAGAAGTGGCTGAAAAGCTCGAGCTGGTTCGCACGACTTTGGTGGCCATGGAGCAGGGCACCCGGCGGGTGACGGCCAAAGAGTTGGTGCAACTGGCTGAACTTTATGCCCGTCCGCTTTCCGAATGGCTGGGCGAGGAACCAGCTCCCGTGCCTTTGCCTCCGCAGTTTCGTGCGCCATCGGTTCAAAGCCGTCTTACCGAAATGGAACTCCAACGGGCGGTGGGCGAATTGGAATCGCTGGCCCGGGACTATCTCGAACTGGAACGGATCAACAAAATGCCCTTGGTGCGGCGTTATCCTCCGGTCTATGCCCATGAGGCTCCGGGGGTGCAGCCCGATGCTTGTGGGGAAGAAGTTGCGGCATCGGAACGCACCCGATTGGGACTTGGGGATGGTCCGCTCCTGGATTTACGTTCGTTGCTGGAAGAGTCTGTCGGCTTGCGGATTTTCTATTATGACCTCCCATCGCTGGTCGGTGGATTATACGCCTATAGCGAAGACTTGGGGGGATGCATCGCGATCAATCGCCGCCATCCGGCTCCCCGTGCCACGTGGTCGCTGGCCCATGAGTACGGCCATTTTCTTAGCACCCGCTACGCGGCGGATGTCAGCCTGATGAAGGATGAACCCTGGGGCAAGGCGGCAGCCGAACGATTCGCCGACGCTTTCACGAAGAATTTCCTGATGCCACGCACGGGAGTGAATCGCCTGCTCACCGAGGCCGTTAGGTCGCATGGCAAAGGCGTGACGGTGGCCGATGTGATGACGCTGGCCCACCAATTTCGGGTATCCGCCGAGGCGATGTTCAGGCGGCTGGAGGAATTGAAACGCCTGCCTTCCGGTACCTGGGACAAGTTGCGCCAGCAACGATTCGAGCCGGAAAAGGCGCGAGCAGCCTTGGGGTTGGTGGCCTCGGAACACGCGGAACCGATGCTGCCGTTCCGCTATCGGGTGCTGGCCCTCTGGGGTTACGACGAACAGGAAACGGAAGCGCTTACGGAGGCGCAGGTCTGTCACTTTCTGCGCATGGATCGTGTCCAGGCCAGACAGGAACTGGATCGGCTGCGGCTCATGACGGATCGACCCGGAAACGACGGGTTTGAACCCTTCGGAATGAATCCCGAAGAGGTATTGGTTCCGGCGTGACGTCGCCCTTCAACGCATGGAACGCGCCCTTATTACCGATACGTCCGTCCTGCTCAATATCCTGGCGACGGAACATGCGGAAAACATTCTCGAGGATTCCGGGTGGAATTTCTCCATCTGCAAGGCCGTGTTGGGGGAGGCCCTGGTCCTGCGCAATAGGGAAACGCAGGAATCCCTTCCCCTGGATCTGACTCCCCATATACAAAGTGGACGACTGACAGTCTGCGAACTGGCGGGTGAATCGGAATACGAGCTGTTGGTGGAATTCGCGTCGCTGATGGGACGTGGCGGAGACGGGGAAGCCATGTCATTTGCCATTGCCACCAGCCGTTCCATGCCGGTGGCCATAGACGATCAGCGGGCGGTAAAGCGAGCCCGCCAGCGATTTCCCGCTCTGACGACCCTGACTACCACCGATGTCCTCATGGCCTGGCAACAGCGCCATGGAATCTCGGCAACGGCGATGGGCCGTCAACTCCAGCGCATCCAGACCTGGGCCTGTTACTATCCCGGACAGAAACATCCGGCTTACGAATGGTGGAAGTCCTGCCTCGCCGCTGCATGAACATATGAACGTATGAACGTTGTTTTGTGATGTGCGGCGAATGGGGGTGCCCGGCTCCTCCGTGGACCGCATGTATAAGGAAGGTGCCCCCAGCCCGGGAGGGCGAGGCTCCCGACGAGCCCTGACCAACGGCCGGTGGCTTCGTTCAGGAACGACCCGCGCCTACAGCGAAACGCTTGCCGTCTTGGAGTGCGGGGGCAAGCGCAGCGCGACACCGCTTTGGCGAGGCGTGCCACCTTGAAGAACCTACAATATAACAATAGACGACCATGTATCCAAACTGCCGTCTCATCAACAGCAGGTCAGCTGTGCTCGTTGCATGCTATGGATAAGACTGTGTCCCGGGCGCGCAGAACTCCGACTGCGTCGCTCATTTGCTGGGATCAGACGACTCTCCAAAGCGGTGTCGCGCGTTGCTTGCCACCGCACTTCAAGACGCTTCGCGCCCAGGTTGGACCGTCGTTTTCCAGTGTCTATCCTATCACTGGGACCTGGCTTTCACCAGCCGCCACCCCTCTTTCGCGTCGTATGAACATATGAACGTATGAACATTCAATTGCCATGTGCGATATCGAGGCTTGTCCGGGGGGCCAGTCTATTGCGAATCGCGCTGGCCGGAGGAGTTCCTCCAAGGTCCGACCCTTCGAAACCTCCCACACAGCTCGTAGCCAGGCGACCCGCTGAGGCAAGGGCTCGTCGGGAGTCTCGCCCTCCCGGGCTGGGGCGCGCCTCGTGGGCCACGGAAACAGGGAGGGGCTTGAGCCCAAAGGTATACTTCAAGCCGGGCCCACGCCGCCCGTATAAGCCCGCCAGCCGCCCCAGGCGGTGATTTCGCGCTGGCCTTCGCAGAGGAAGGCTTCGCCGAGCACGCCCAGGACTTCCTCGCCATTCGAGAGCTTGACCTTGCCGATGGCCAGGCCCGCGGGTTCGCGTGATAATACGGAGGCCAGGCCCGCAGGTGGGACGTTCCAGAGTTCGAGGGCCACTTCCACGCCGCCCGTGCTGAAGCGCATCATGGCGGGGTGGCGGTCGTTGATGGACCAGATTCGATAGCAGGGCGCGGTCCGGGCCTCGCGCACGAAGGTGGCGCCGACGGCGAGCAGGTTGGGATTCAGTTCCAGGCCGCGCATGAGCGTGCCGTTGACCGCGAGCAGGATATCGTCATTCATGGAGCAGGCTGGGCAGCGATCTCGTCGGGTCCGATGAAGCGGACCGGTTTTTCATAGATGGCGAGCACGATGCATCCGGCTTCGCTCAGGATGCTGTGGCTGGTGCCCGGCGGGTTGATAATTAACATGCCGGTTTCGGAGCGGCTGTTTTCGTCGACCTGGGAGCCCGAGAGCACGAAGATATGCTCGAAGCCGGTGTGCTCATGCAGCGGCACTCGGGCACCCGCGCGAAAGCGCAGGAGAGCCGCCGTGGGTCCGGTCTGGCCATCGCCGTAGAGGCGATAGATGTCCACCCCTTCCTGGAAGGGTTTCCAAGCCAGTTTATGTTGCCAATCCGAGACATGGAACAGGTCCGTGAGCTTGAGCACCCGCGCGGGGTCGTTATCGGTCACACCTCCACCGTAGGACAAGTCCTTCCCGGCAGGCAACCGCCGTGGGGGTATCATTCCCCGATGCCCTTGATAAAGGCCTGCGAATCGCCCACCGCGCCAAAGACTCCGCCTTGCATTTTGATCATCTTCAAGGCGGCCAGATAGTTCCCGTAGTCTGTGGCTCCGGTGCAATCGGAAAGCATCAGGCATTCGTAGCCCCGATCGTTGGCCTCACGCATGGTGGTGTGAACGCAGACGTCGGTGGTGATGCCCGCCAGGGCAATGTTCTGGATGCCTTTTCGGCGCAACAACATATCGAGGTCCGTCGCGTAAAAAGAGCCTTTGCCGGGCTTGTCGATCACCGCTTCGCCCGGCACGGGCGCGAGTTCCGGGATGATATCCCAGGTGGCTTCACCGCGAATCAGGATTCGGCCACAAGGACCGGGGTCCCCAATGCCCGCACCGATACGCTGACTGCGCCACCGTTTGTTTTCCGGCAAGTCCGCGAGGTCCGGACGATGGCCCTCGCGGGTGTGCATGACGTGATAGCCCTTGGCTCGGGCTGCCGCTAGTACGCTTTGGATCGGTGCGATCGGCGCCCGGGTCAGGGAGAGATCGTAACCCATCCGGTCCACATAACCGCCCGGACCGCAAAAGTCCGTTTGCATGTCGATGACGATGACCACCGTATTCTCGGGGCGGAGATCGCCATTGTAAGGCCAGGGATAAGGGTCGGCTTCGACGTATCGTTTCATCACGCGGAGATGAGGATCGCGACTAGTAGATCATTCGTATACGACAAATTCTAGGCCGTCACGGAACCGGTATGGGGTTCACCGACAGGCTCAGGATGTTCAGCGGGCTTCGGGGCCACGACGGCAAATTTGGCACAGGCGATCAGAATCACCGACACCGCCAGATACCCACCCGCCACGGGCAGGGTCTGGGCGAAGCCAATTTTCTCACCGTGCATGAGACCGAAGAAGGTGAGTAACGCTCCCGCCAAGGCAAACCCAGAGGCCTTGCTGAATTTCCGGTCTATAATGAAGACCGCGATGGCGCCGAGGATGAGTCCGCCCAGGATCGATCCGCCACCGAGGATCTGGAGCCCATGGTAGAGGACACCCTGATTTTTCATATTACCCGCCAATTCCTCGGAGACCGTGAAGATGCCGGCGGCGGCGAGTGCGCCATTGATGATGGTCAGGCCCCAGTTGGCGAGGTGCGGCGCTAGCGACAGGATGATGGCCGGCGCATGGCTCTTGGGTGTTTCCTGGAAGGCCTGGGAACCGATCAAAATCGCGATATAAAGAAGGATGGGCAGGATGGCGACGCTGGGAATCAGCGCCAGCATGACCGAGATCGTGCCGAACCAGCAAAGCAGGATGACCAGGATGCCCGTTCCGGCCGAATAGCCAATGCGACCGCCCATGGCCTTCCAGCCGGGATGGCCGATATAGACCGCATTGATGAACGGATTGCCCATCAGGCAACCGATCAGGCTGACCACGCCATCGGCGGTCAGCACGCGGGTGGTCGGAAAGCTATCGCCTGCGACCGCCGCGCTCTCGACGTTATCGATCGCTTCGACCAGGTCGTAGATGCCGAACGGAATGGCGGTGACCAGGATGATGCCGAGGTATTCAAACCCGTGGAAGACGTGGCCAAAGGCGGGTAGCGGCACATGGAATCCGAAACTCAGCACCGAATCCTTGAGGCCCTGGACCGTCATGCCACCATAATTAAGTCCGAAGGCATTGGAGCCCCAGGCGATCACCGTGCCCACCGCGATGGCGATCAAACCCGCCGGGATGCCCTTGAAATAGCGGACGCCGCCAAACCAGCTCAACAAGATGATGCTGAAGCACACCAGACCGATCATCGGCGTCAAAAAGGTCTGCAGTGCCGGGCTCATGGCGATGAACGTCACAGAAACCCCCGCCAGGGTTCCGAGCAACGCCGCTCGCGGAGTAATCTTGCGAATGATGGGCGCGATGAAGCCGCCCAGCATGAGCACGAAGCTCTGGATGAACACCCAGGTCAGCCCCGCTTCCCAGCCCTGGATCGGATCGCCAGTCTTCAGTTTGATCGGCAGCATGATAACGAACACCACCACAAACATATGCGGCACGCTGATACCCGAGGGCAGCGCGCAGACATCAGTGCGGCCCGTCTTCTTGGCTAAATTATAGGCCAAGAAGGCGTAATACGCCGTGGAAAGGCACATCATGAGCCCCGTTGCGGGTAGGATCCGGCCAAAGACGAGTTCGTCCGGCAGCTTCAGCACAAAGCGCAGCAGCGCCGTGAGCGTGAGCAGGTTCACGAGGATGTTGGTGCCGAAGCCGAACAAGGCGTTCCAGTCTCCGGGCACCCAGATTTTGGGTTTGGTGGCGGTCATGGTGGTTTTAGTTGGTGGTTGGCAGCGGCGGAAAAAGTGGGCGAAAACGAGAGATCTATTTAAGGGCGGTGAGGATTTTTTCGGAACTGGACACCCAGCCAAAGATGCCGCCCTGGGCTTTGATCATCTTCAGGCCCATTTCCTGGAACTCCGGGAAATAGGAGCCGACGCAATCCTCGGGAACCAGGCAGTCATAGCCCCGGTCGTTGGCCTCGCGCACGGTGGTGTTCACACAGACTTCGGTCGTCACGCCGGTGACGATCAATTGGGTGATCCCCAGATTCTGCAGGATGGCGTGGAGATCGGTGGCGAAGAACGCACCTTTGCCCGGCTTGTCGATCACGGGCTCGGTGGAGAGGGGATAGAGTTCGGGAATGATGTCGTGGCCCGCTTCCCCCCGAACGAGGATCCGGCCCATGGGCCCGGAATCGCCGATGCAGGTCTTGCTGCGGCCACGAATCTTCTTGGCGGGCGGAAGGTCGGCGAGATCCGGGCGGTGTCCCTCACGCGTATGCAACACCTTCAACCCCGCCCCACGCCAGGCGGCCAGCAGCCGCCGGTTAGGCGTGATGGTACGGCGGAGTTGGGAGACGTCGTTGCCCAGCATCTCGCCGAAGCCCCCCGGCTCGAGAAAATCCCGCTGCATGTCGATGATCAACAACGCGCACTTGGAAGGTTGCAGCTCGAAGGCATACGGCTCCGCGTCGATGGACAAGGTTCGAAGATAGTTCACGTGGCGATAAAAGGGTTGGAGGGTTCTCCCGGAGTTAACCGCCGCGCCAGCCGCCAGGATTCCCGGCTGGCGCAGCGGACGCACAGACTCCCCGCAGGTCAGAAGAAGGAAGAGATGCCGAAATAAACTTGGAGCGTGTCGCGCGTCGGTTTGCCAGGCGCGTTGAACGCATTCAGGTTATAGAGGTTGTCGTCGACGAAATTGATATACTTGAACCCGGCATGGGCACTCCAGTGGCCGTAGCCCGCCGGCATGAAGTTCAAGGGCAGGCTGAATTTCAGGCCCGTCTCGTACAGCCCGATGGTGGAGCTTTCAGCGTAGAAATCGCCGTAGAAGCGCTCGTCCGGGAGCAACATCCGGGTCGGGGCCTCGATCTTCAGGCCGCCCACGTCCTTGAACGTATAACCGGGGGAGACGCCGATATCGAGATAGTAG
>DATJII010000267.1:0-4224 GCA_035493435.1 Candidatus Limnocylindria bacterium
GGGCTTTGCGAACCAGGGCGAAGCTGACCAGAACGGCGCCCAGCGCGGCCACGGTTTCAGTGGGTTCAGGCACGCTTAGAAGCGACAGGGCGACGAAGTAGTTGCCCGAACCTTCCTGGGTGTCGAGACCGTGCGTGATGGCGCTAAAGTCGGTATCGGCGAAAAGGACGTAGTTGATGCCGGGAGTAAAGATGCCGGTTTGGGAGATCGTCTGGGTCGTGCTGCTCGTCTGGTAGAGCGTCGGTCCGCCGTTGATATATAGTCGGGCCTGGTTATCCAGTGTGGGCGCGCCGGAAGCCGTGTGCGCCGAGACATAGCCCGAGAATTGGTAGATGGCCGGCGCCGACACCTGGAACATATAAAAGAAGAAGGACTTTGCGCCACTCGCCGCCGATTGCCCGGCGACGCCGGAGGAGGCCAGGATGTGGGTTTCGCCCTGGGCCAGGAAGGACGATCCACCGGAGAGCTCAGTGGTGAAGATGTTGTCCTGCAACTGCGCGGTGACTTGGTTCGGCGAGAGCCCAATGGTGTTGTCGTAGTGCGTCGCGACCGACACCCCGGCAAATCCAACTGAAGAAGTGGAGGTGACGCCGGTTGGATCGGAGATGACGGGTGGCGTGCTGGGGTCATTCAGATTGGCGAACTCGACCAGATAACGTGATTGATTGACGCCAATAAAGGTCTGGGCGTGCGATAGGGTGGCAGCGCCCGCGACGCTCAAGCCCAGCAAGCAGCAATAGGTTTTGGATCGGATATTCATGAATTGGGTGAGTGTGATGGATTTAAGTACTATTGATGGAGCCGAAGTCAAGGCAGCCCGATTTGGCGGCGGGATTGCTCGAACAAGTGGGACGATTCGGGCTTCACAGGCATGGGAAATTTGTTTTCAACGGTAGACACAAAAGATGAAAAATGTCTGCAAAAATAGAAACCCGGACAAGTCTTACTCCTTTTTTGGCAAGATACGGTCACTGCCAATTCGACTCCCTTTCGAGAGAAGCACGGGGTGTACCAACTCGCGAAATATTAATTTTGCGACGGCCATGAGTTTCCGCGGTGCCTACTCTGAGGCACGGGTGGGCAGCCTCGGTGTATTCAACAACCCAGCGATGTTTTGCCGATTTTCGGCGTCAAATCCAGCGAGTCCGTATTCGATTCCTTCCATTGATTCTCGTCTGCGGAAACTGCCAAAAAGCCGATCCCAGAAGGAAAACAGCGACGCGTAGTTGGAATCTGTTTCTGCCGGGACCCGCGAATGATGGATTTTGTGGATCATAGGCGTCACCAGGATCATGGACAGCACTGTTTCCCAGCCACGCGGTAGAGTGACGTTGGCATGGTGCAGTTGTACGACGAACTGCAGCGCGGTTTCATAGACCACGAGCTGCCAAAAATCCAAGCCCAGAATCAGGATGAGGGGGATTCTTAGAACAGACGAAAAGGCGATTTCGCCGAAATGAAAACGGTTCGCGGTGGAGACATCCATATGGAGGTCCGAATGGTGCATTCGGTGAAAACGCCAGAGAAATGGGAGGGCGTGATTCAGCCGATGCCACGCATACGTCCACAGGTCTAAGAGGAGGAGGCTGGCTATGGCAGTGAACGGGACAGGGAAGGTGAACATCCGCCAGAGTCCGAAGTGGTGATCCGCGCTCCAGTGCGATGCCCAGAGCCAGATTGCGGAAAAACACGATGCGACCAACAGCGAATTGAAGACGGCCATGAGCCAATTGCGGCTCGCGTGAACCAATCGGTCTCTGTGCGAGGCAAAAAACGAGAGGTAGGGTGATACGCCTTCCCACGTCAGCAAGACGATCATCCAGCCGACGCTGATGCCAAATCGTAGGGTCTGCCAGTGGCCGAGTTGCGTTGAATCTGTGCTTGGAGTCGTCACCAATCGAAGTGAAGACCGCTTGTCCCCGCGTGGCAATACCAGGACGGGCGGCAGCCCACTCCGTATCGGGCAGCGAGCCGCGTGAATAGACCCGGTTGCGTTGAAGCCTTTGACGTGGGAATCTGTCGGCAATGGGTCACCCATCACGATTCCGGTCGTGGACGCTGGCCGTGGCAATGGCACGGACTGGTTGGGCGCTGGCTTTCCGCCGGCGGGCACAGGGCTTGGCTGCAATCAAGGCCCTAGTGCGATTGAAATTCCCCGCGGTTCCACAACTCTCCCCGGCTGAATTGGCGCTGTGGCTACGCGACTCGTCGCGTCCTCAACCCGTGTTACTCGATGTTCGGAACCGCACAGAGTATGAAATGGGCCATCTTCCGGGAGCGCGCCACTGTGGCCCGGGAGATTCCGTTCCATCAATCCTGGCCGGGGTCGGTGCGGATCTGCCGGTGGTGGTCTATTGCTCGGTCGGCTATCGATCATCAGCACTTGCGGCGCGGATGATCAAGGCTGGCAGGCACCAAGTGGCCAATCTCGACGGTTCCATTTTTCAATGGGCCAATGAGGGACGCGCTCTGGAAACGAACAACGGAGCGGCGCCCAGGGTGCATCCGTATCATCCGTGGTTTCAGCCCTTGCTGGTGACGGAGCGAAAGATATAATGACACCCTGGGAAAGAGGGGCTTGAGTGATATCATGTGGGCTACTGGCTGCACTCTGGTGACAGGTTGTTGCGGGTGAGTTCGTGAATGAATATTAATAGTTAATTCTTTATCAGGGCCTGATGGGGAGTTTTCTCACGCGGAGGCGCGGAGGGGGAAGCAGGCGAGGACGGGCCGTCGCAATAACGAGGCACCCCAGGGCGAAGCGAGGAAAATGAGCTCCTCCCGGGGCAGGATGTTTCGCTGTTATTCTCTCTTTTCCTCTACGCCTCCGCTTGGGTTTTCCTTTTTTTCCTGACCACAGGGTTGGTTCCTTGTGCGCTAATATTTAATAATGTATAGCACCCATAGCAAAACAAGTACGCGGCCTCCGCGAAGGGTCCAGGCCACTGTCCGGATCCAATTGAACCAGATGAGTTTTTGGATCAGGTCTTCGCTGCGACGCTCCCGTAGTCGAAGGTGAATGGGCGTGTGAATGGGCGTGTGGATGGCCACCGTAACCAACCAGATTAATCCCAGCAGCCCGCCATTAAACCAGGCCAGAAAAAGATGGGGTGCCTGTATCAGGACGCCTAGTGCGGTGCCTCCTTCCAACAACATGGGTGGCACCACCACTGCCGTCATATTCCGGACGTGCTTTTGGTGATAAGGGGCAAAAATGGCCGTTGGCACGATTCGCAGACACGGATATTGTACGCATTGGATCATCCAAATCAGGCCCACCAGGAGCCAAGTGACTGCGACTTGGGTAAGTAGCAAGATTTCCACCTTTGCGAAGTCTATGGCAACGGATCCAGACGGACAATCCGGGCGAATACCTCGTTTATCCGAGGATCGGACGCAGGCGAGGGGGACAACGTTCCTGATCGAATGATCTCGGCCGCCCTTCTTCCCGTAATCCGACGAACCGGTTCTGGTTCTATTGACCTAATCTCTCAGGCGGCAGGCGGGGGAATAAGCCGATAGCTTGCGTCGAGCAGGTAAACCTGGGTGCCGACGGGCACTTGTTCGGGGGCAATCTTCTTGGGCAGCCAAACCTCGGGCTGAACTTCACGGGGGGCTCGTCGTGCGCGTGGTGTGCGGAAGCGTTGGATAAAGGTATCGATAACGCCGCCGGTGGGAGGTTGAAGCCGGATTTTGGTTCCAGGAGAAAGAACAGGCGAGCCGGGGCAGACCGACGCCCCTCGCACCATAACCGGCCCACTTTCCTTGGCCCGAAACTGGCCAGTCACTGTGAATAAATACAGCATGAACGAACGGACAATCCCTCAATCGGGCCATCCTCGCGCTATCATTTGCTCAATCCGCACGAGATAGTTAGGAGTAATAATGTGACTGTCGAGAAGAATGGGGTGAATTCTGGCCGTCGTCCCATGGGCATTTGACGCGCCCAGTATTCTTGCCCAAGTTCTGATCGGGTCGAATTCGCTTTATTGGCGGGCAGTATCCGCCAAGGCCGTTTGGACTCCCCGCCCTGAGAGACTGTTTTAAAAGTGCTATTGGGCCTACTGCGGGTGAAAAAGAGCGAGGGCGTGGTTGTCCTTCGGTCACAGATCTTCGCAGATATGCTCCCTCAGGACGCCTAGCCCTCGCTCTTTTTCCCTGGCGCATCAGACCCAAGCCCCTTTTGAAACAGTCTCTGAGGTCTTCCTGCTGGCACTCAAGCCT
>DATJII010000268.1:0-7554 GCA_035493435.1 Candidatus Limnocylindria bacterium
ACGCCACTGTCCCTCCTGCCGCCATCTCAAAAAGTCATCCCGATGGTCGTCTGGATCTGGAGCGAGTTGTTCTTCGCGCCGATGGGAGGTTGCGAATCGTAGTCGTCCAACAGGTTCATGTTGATCGTGATGCGCGACGAGAGGGGGTAGCCAAGGCTCAACGTGCCATGCGCTCGATAGTCGGAAAAATCGTCGAACCGGGGACTGATCGACAGGGTGTGGGTCAGGGTCATCTTGTCGGTGATCCGCCAGGTCAGGTTCTCGCCAAAGCGCACGGAGTAAAGGGAGCGGCTCGGGCTGGTCGTGTAGCGAAAATGCTGGTACTCCGCGCCGGATTCCACGTTCAACAGGAATTTCTTCTCGTTGATCACCTTATAACCCAGGCCGGTGCCCTCGTTGAATTGCAGGTCAATCTGCCGGATGCGGTCGTAGCCCGCGCCAAAGAGATTATAGACATACAACCTGCGTGATTTGCCGAGGTCGATGTCGGTCTTGAGCGAGCCATCCATCCGGTTGGCCGACTCGACATCGTTCACAATCCCGTAGGTCGTCGAGAAGCTGGCCAGGTTGTGGATCCGGTTATAGGTATGGCTCGCACTGGCGTTGACATAAAAATTCCGGTGATCCGTGCTGCCAAAGCCCAGGTCGCTGCCCAATTGCACGCTGCCATGCCAGTTCGTCATGAACGGGGCCGCCCAGTGGAGCGAGTACCAGGAATGGGAGAGGGCGTTGGTCGATATCGTCGCCGGCGGGGCGGGCGACGGTTTCGCGGACGGGGCTGGCGGGGTGGTTGCGAGTGGAGGCGAAGCCTGGGAACCTGCGGGCGGAGGAGGCGGGGCCGGCGTTTCGCGCTTCTCAATCTGGTCCGCGGCAATCTTGATCCTGCCGCCGTAGGTGGTATCGAGAACCACCCGGCCGGCCGTCTCCGAGAGAATCTGCCCGCTGACCCGGTCGCCGTTTTTTAGATGCAGGATGACCGTGGGATCCTTTCCCGCGGCCAGGGCCTGCATTCCACCCAGCATCAAGGCCAGGATTAGCTCACGACTTGGGTGGCTTCGAATCATTCTCATTCACGATGGACGGCGCCGGAGGCTTGCCGGTTACGGCCTGGAAATCCGCGGGCGATTCCCGGCGCACGCCACCTATGACGGCAACCTCACCGTCGTCATTCACGCGAAGTTCCGGCCCACGCTGGCCGGAGATGAGATAGAGCTTCCTGGATTCCAGCGAGCCATCCGGCTTGAAAAGGTGATATAAATATTCCTGCGAGCCAACCCGATGGAGCACATGCAGGCGTGTCTGGCGGTCGATGATCTGTGTTTGTTTCTCGAAATTAACAATGGGACCAAGCTGGAGCACATTATAGACCTGGAGCCCCGTCTCGTCCGACATCCGGAAGTATAACTGGCTCTTCTGGTAGAAATTCGCCTGCAGCAGGCTGTAGCGCCGGCGTTGGGGCGCATTCGTCAGCGAGGTGGGCTGGAAGTATAGCTGCTCCCAGAGGACCACGCCGTTCATGACCTCGCATTCGGCCGGCTGGCTCACGATCGTGTCCCCGCTGGTGGGGTCAATGAGCGATCCCTGGATAAGGTACCGGCCGGGGTGGTCCATGCGAAAGGCTGGCGTCAGGTTGTAACGCACGGTGCCCCGGGTGGACGGTTGGAGGGTGAAATCGCCGATGGTAGGCAGATCGGCGGCGTGGGGCACGAAGCCGCCGCTGACCTCTTCCATGCTCAGGCGCAGCCAATCGGGCTTGCCTCCCAAAGGAAGTACGCCGCCCGTGTAGTTCACAATACGCACGGCCACCTCGCATTTCTCGCCGACAATGAACTGCTTTTGCCGATCGAATTCGAGCTGGAGCTGCACTTGAGCCTGGGCCGATAAAGCCACCAGTCCCAGAGCAAGTAAGAAACGCCGCATCGCGCCAATGTAATGACTGCCCTGCGACTGGCAAGCTGTTCGGCGAATCAGTGTTCCAGCCGTTCCAAGGTACGTTCGAGTACGTGATCGACGGTCAGGGCGTGGAGGCAGGCCAGTTTTTCCGGCCACCGGCACTTGTCTTTCATGCACGGAACACAGGGCAGGTTCGCTTGGAGCGCGGCTTCGGGCTGTCGATAAGGCCCGGTACGGTCCGGATCGGTCGGACCGAAGAGTGCCACGATGGGTTTACCCATGGCGGCGGCGATGTGCATGGGACCTGTATCGTTGGTGACCAACAGGCGGATACTGCGCATCCATTCCACCAATACATTCAGGGATATCCGACCAGTCAGATTCAAGACGCGGTTGCCACAACGGCTGGCGATCTCATCCCCCATGGCCCGGTCGGCTTTGCCACCAAAGATGGCGATTTGAACCTCAGGACGGGCAGCAATGAGTTTCTCCGCTAGCTGGGCGTAGTAGGCCGCCGGCCACCGTTTGGTGTCCCAACGAGCGCCCGGCTGGAAACCAACCCAGATGGATCCCGACGCTTCCGGCCAACTGGCCTGTAAGAGATCCGCACCCCGTTGGGTTCTGGGAAACCAATCGAAGGGTCGGCCGGTGGGAACGCCGAGTCGATGAATCAACGCCAGGTACCAGTCAACCGCGTGGGTATCATGGGAAGGGCGGGGAACCGAGGTGTCGTAAAGTACGGGAGCGCCTTCCCGCCAGTCTTCCAGTCCTGCGAGCAAGGTTCCGCCTCCGACCCACCCCAATAGGCTGCTGCGAAGCAAGGCCTGCAGGTCGAGAATCCAGTCGTACCGTTCCGCGCGAATCTGCTGGAGGGTCTCGACCATGAGCGGCCAGCCATGGGGCTTGGCCCAGACGTGGCGGTCGAACGGAATGAGCCGGTCGATGTCGGGATCCCACTCCAATAACGGCATCAATTCCCGGTTGATCCACCAATGAAGTTGGAGGTCAGGACGATGCAGTTTGAGGAGCCGTGCCACGGGGAGGGCGTGGACGACGTCGCCCAGCGAACTGGGCTTGAGGACCAGAACCTTCATGTGGCGCGGGGCGGGAAGAAAAATACCCCAGTGCCCCCGCAATCGCAGTGGATTTTACTCACTTGCCGGTGGCTAGGCGCTCTGCCAAACGCTCCGGCAACCCCGCGGCCCTGATTTTCTTCTGGGCTGAGGCAATGTCGTAATCCAACCGCCGCAATTCGATGGTTTGAGTCGGGATGTCATATACCACGTAAGACGCCCTCGGGTCGTTGTCCCGAGGCTGTCCGACACTGCCGACATTGATAAAGTATTTTTTGCCGGCTTCGACCCGAAACTTCGAGTACTTGCCACCCCGGACGCCGGTGTCGCGGACAAAGGCGACCGGCACATGGGTGTGCCCAAAAAAGCACACCGGAGTATTCTGGTAGGTGAAACTGGCCGCGGCCTCAAGTTTCTCGAAGACGTAACCCCAGCGTTGGGGTGCATCGAGGGTCGCATGCACGATGGAGAAGTTGGCAACCAGGCGGAAATACTTTAGGTCCCGCAACCATTTGCGGTCTTCATCGGTGAGTTGCGCACGGGTCCAGCCCACCGCTTCGGCGGCGGCGTCGTTGAATCCTTCCGGATCATCGTCATTGCCGATGTACTCGTCATGGTTTCCCTTTACCACGGGAATGTTCATTCCGCGGACGATGTCGAGGCATTCCTTTGGATTGGCGCCGTAGCCGACTACGTCACCCAGGCATGCCACGTGCGTGCACTTCTGCGCCTGGATGTCCTGGAGGACAACCTGGAACGCATCAAGATTCGCGTGAATGTCGGCGATTATCGCGTACCTCATTTAATCAACGGACAATTTCAAAGCCGCGGAAGTCACCCCGCGGAGTCGACCAGCTTATTTTCTCATCCCGGATTAGCGGGCCCAACCCACACTTTCGAATTGCTTCGCGAAAAGCTTCCAGTTCCCCGGATTCACCTTCTGCGACCAACTCAACAGTACCATCAGGCACATTACGCACGTGGCCTACAATTTCGTATCCCGCAGCCAGTCGCTTGGTCTGGTATCGAAACCCGACCCCTTGAACCTGGCCCGAATAGGAGACATGTATGCGGCGGCGCTCCATCGTTAATCACGACTGCGTCCGCCCACAGTGATCGCCCCTTTCGCGATCTCGCTACCGGTACGCAGGGGCGTCACTTAGCCATATCCGTGCCGGATGGCGCAACGATTTATTCCCGCTTGTTCGTGGGGAGACGCTGGTGTAAGGCGGAAAATAAGGCTCCGCCGCTCCAAGCTAGTGAAAATATCGTTCACGTTGCGAATTTCAGTTACGTGCGGGCCGCTTTTTGGGTTGGAGTGCTCATGGGGTAAAGTCCTGGGCAGCAACCAAATGTCTGATGAAACGCCGCACTGAAATGACTCAAGCTGGAGTAACCGATCTCCAGCGCGACTTCGGTCACGTTGTACCGGCCGGTTTTCAGCAGTTCAGCGGCTCGATCCATCCGCATTTGGCGGATGTACTGGGGAATGGTTTGGCCCGTTTCTTTCGAAAAGGTCCGGCTCAGGTAGAACGGACTGCACGCCGCCTCCTTGGCAAGTTGTTCCAACGCAGGAGGATTTACAAGATCCCGCTTCAGAATGGCTTTCACGCGATCGATACGGTCCCGCGACACGCGTTGGTGGCGATGGCAGAAAAGCTCGGCCTGGTCGGGCGGTGCGAAGAAATACTCTCCCATCAGTTCAATCGCCTTGGCTTGGTACCAAACGGCTTGCGCAGGAGTGAGAACGGGTGGCTGGCGAAGGGTGTTCACCAAATCCCTTTGCCGCTGGTTCAGCGGTTCCGGAACCGAGATGGCGGACGCGCGACCAACCCCTTGGACGATTTCCCGGACCACCGGGTGCAGTTGCTCGGCAAAGGTGGCGAGGTGCCGGGTCAGGAAGCTGGGCGAGAGTTCGACGGTGATGAACTGGTGCGGGTCGCCGGGTTTACGAATTCCTTCCAGGGGCGAATTGCCACGGCGGTAAAACCCCACCGTGCCGGATTCGTATTCCGCCACCGCTCCTTCAGCGCGGACCTCGCCGCTGCCACTCAGGTTGAGGCACAACTCCAATCCACCGGGGTGGAAGGTGGCACCCCAATCGATCTCTGCGGCGCTGGAGAAATCATGCCATTCGAAGCTGACGCCCAGCTCTTTGAAACTGCCAAAAAGCTGCCGCCAAGCGGCCCCTACGGCCCTCCAGGTGGAGGCCTCATCGTGGGGATCCGTGCTGCCATTGCGATTTTTCGATGCCATCCTATCGGCGTCCAACCTAGTGTGTCCCCAGCAAACCAACAAGGCAGAGCGAAGAAAAGGTATGCAATCCTACGAAGTCATGCGCGAAGTGCTCCAACACACTTCCGCCAAGCAGATAGCGTCCGAGATGAATCTGTCGCTATCGCTCATCTACAAGTGGGCCGAAAAACCCGATGCGGACGCCCCGTCGGCTTCCTTCAGCCCGCTGGACCGGATTGAACAGCTCATCCAAACCACCAAGGACTACCGTATCCTGAACTGGCTGTGCCAGCGGGCGGGCGGCTTCTTCGTGCGCAATCCCAAGCCTAACCGGGAAAACCCCGATATGCTGATGCCCGCCACCAACGAGGTCATCCAGGAATTTGCCGATCTCCTAGCCGTTGTGGCGGCGGCGGCCTCGGACGACCAGATCACCAAGGAAGAGGCCAAAAAGATCCGCACCCGCTGGGAAGGGCTGAAACGTACCACCGAAACTTTTGTGACTTGCTGCGAGAACGGGAACTTCCAGGCGGTAAAAAACCGGAACGTGCCTCCGACGATTGGTTTGACCGAGGCCGCCTAAAGTCGTTAGACGTCCGGTACACGCCATGAGTCTTTCCGCCGACCCGCAACCTTTTGGAGCTTCCGACGATGCCATTTATCGCCTTCGGACCAAGGCCCCTGGACCGGCGGGCAAGCTGCCGCTGACGGCTTCATTGCTACGTGAAGCGCCGAGTGGGGATTTGTTCGGCCTTTCGCAGAATGCGGGCATGGGATGGGATCCCAAAGAGCTATGGCGCAAGCAGTTTTTGATTCTCAGCACGCAGGGTGGTCTGCGAGGTGAGGATGGCGCTCCGGTGGCGTTGGGGTATCACACGGGACATTGGGAAATTGGGCTATTGGTGCGTGCCGCGGCGGAGGAACTTCGCCAGTTGGGGGGCATTCCGTTTGCGGGAATGGTGTCGGATCCCTGTGACGGCCGCACTCAAGGTACGGCGGGCATGTTCGATTCACTGCCTTACCGTAACGACGCCGCGATGGTCTTTCGGCGGCTGATCCGTTCGCTGCCCACCCGGCGTTGGGTTTTGGGGGTCGCGACTTGCGACAAAGGATTGCCGGCCATGATGATGGCACTTGCTGGGGTGAGCGATCTGCCCTCGGTTTTGGTTCCTGGTGGAGTTACTTTGCCGCCTGCCGAAGGCGAAGATGCCGGAGCGGTGCAAACGATTGGGGCGCGTTATTCCCATGGCCTGCTCAGCCTCGATGCGGCGGCGGAATTGGGTTGCCGGGCCTGCGCCAGTCCCGGGGGCGGGTGTCAGTTTTTGGGTACGGCGGCAACATCCCAAGTGGTGGGTGAAGCCTTGGGGCTGTCGTTGCCCCACACCGCCTTGGCCCCGAGCGGCGAAAATGTCTGGACCGATGCCGCGAGACGTTCCGCCCAGGCCCTATGGGACATGGAGGATCGGGGCCAGAGTCTCCGTCATATACTTACCGACGCCGCGATCCGCAACGCGATGACGGTTCACGCCGCGTTTGGCGGATCGACCAATCTTCTTTTACATATACCAGCGATCGCCCATGCGGCTGGGTTGCGGCGGCCGCAGGTAAGCGATTGGGTGGAAATAAATAGACGTACACCGCGCCTCGTCAGTGTCCTGCCCAACGGCCCGGTGCCACACCCCACCGTTCGTTGCTTCCTGGCGGGGGGAGTGCCCGAAGTGATGCTGCACTTGCGGACGCTTGGTTTGTTGGATCTAAGTGTCCTGACCGCGACGGGCCAAAGTTGGGGCGACGTCCTGGAGGCGTGGGAGAAATCCGAGCGTCGCCTGCGGTTTCGTGAACTGCTGCGCTCCCAGGATGGCGTTGATCCCGACGAGGTCATCCTAAGTCCCACGCTTGCCAAAGCCAAGGGGCTGACAAGTACCGTGACTTTTCCCCAAGGCAATCTGGCTCCCGAAGGTGCGGTCATCAAGAGTACGGCGATCGATCCCAGCGTATTGGGAGCCGATGGCATTTATCGACACGAGGGCCCGGCGCAGGTGTTCACTTCGGAGCGTGAAGCCATTGCGGCCATTAAAGAGGGGCAGGTGCATGCAGGTGACGTTCTGGTCCTGATCGGCGGCGGTCCTTTGGGGACGGGCATGGAAGAGACCTACCAACTGACTTCTGCGCTCAAACATCTACCTTTTGGCAAGCAAGTGGCGCTGATCACCGATGCCCGATTTAGCGGCGTCAGCACCGGTGCGTGCATTGGTCATATAGGCCCCGAAGCCCTGGCCGACGGGCCGGTGGGACGAGTGCGCCGGGGCGATATCATACGTATCGTGGTCGATCCCAAGAAATTAGAGGGTTC
>DATJII010000269.1:0-3810 GCA_035493435.1 Candidatus Limnocylindria bacterium
ATCAAAGAGCCAAATAACTGTTAAATGACAACTACAAAAAAAGCGCTTATCACTGGCATCACGGGGCAGGACGGTTCTTACCTTGCCGAGTTGCTTATTGAAAAGGGGTATGAAGTGCATGGCATCATCCGCCGGGCAAGCTCCTTCAACACCAGCCGGATCGACCACATCTATAACGATCCGCAGGTGCCCAAGCGCCGCCTGTCGCTGCACCACGGTGATCTGTCCGACGCCAGCAACCTGGCCCGACTGGTGGCCACCATCCAGCCGGATGAAGTGTACAACCTGGCCGCGCAAAGCCATGTGCGGGTGAGCTTCGACGCCCCGGAATACACGACGGACATCACCGCCACCGGCTGCATCCGGTTGTTGGAAGCCATCCGCCAAGTGGGCATCCAGCCACGCTTTTACCAGGCTTCCTCCAGCGAGATGTACGGCATGGTCCAGGAAGTGCCCCAAAAAGAAACCACGCCTTTCTATCCCCGCAGCCCCTACGGATGCTCCAAGGTGTATGCCTTCTGGGTGACGGTCAATTACCGTGAATCCTACGGCATGCACGCCAGCAACGGGATCTTGTTCAATCACGAGTCCCCCCGGCGCGGTGAGACGTTCGTGACCCGGAAGATCACCCGGGCCGTGGCCCATATTAAGCTCAATCTCCAGAGCAAACTTTACCTGGGTAACCTGGATGCCAAGCGGGATTGGGGCTTCGCCAAGGAATACGTGGAGGCCATGTGGTTGATGCTCCAGCAGCCCGAGCCCGATGACTATGTGATTGCGACCAATGAAACGCACAGCATCCGGGAGTGCTTGGAAGTGGCATTCAGCCATGCGGGACTCGATTGGCGCAAGTACGTGGAAGTGGATCCCCGCTACTATCGCCCCGCGGAAGTCGATTTGTTGATCGGGGACTACTCGAAGGCCAAAACCAAGCTCGGCTGGGAACCGAAGACCCGTTTCGACAACCTCATCCGGTTGATGGTCGATGCCGACATCAAGCTTCTCGAAGACCGTTTGGCGGGCCGTGTGGCCCGCATCAATTGAGATCGAAAAACCAAGAATTTAGTATAAGTCGATAACTAGCATCTGTTGCAACAACATGAAGAATGACCTCATTGTAGTGTGTGGTGGCGGTGGGTTTATCGGTGGCCACATGGTTGCCGACCTATTGCGCCAGGGATACACCCGGATTCGCGTGGTGGACCGCAAGCCCCAGAACCACTGGTATCAACGCTTTCCCGAAGTGGAGAACCTGGTCCTGGATCTCCAGGAGAAGGACAACGCCTTCCGCGCCGTCCAAGGCGCCAAGATTGTCTACAATCTCGCGGCAGACATGGGCGGCATGGGATTCATCGAAAACAACAAGGCGCTTTGCATGCTCTCGGTGTTGATCAACACCCATTTGCTGCTGGCCTGTAAGGAAATCGGCATCGAACGCTTCTTTTTCGCTTCCAGCGCCTGCGTGTACAACGCGGACAAGCAGCGTGATCCGAACGTCACCGCCCTCAAGGAAGCCGACGCCTATCCTGGCATGCCCGAAGACGGCTACGGCTGGGAAAAGCTGTTTGGCGAACGCATGTGCCGCCATTTCCGCGAGGACTATAAGATCGCGACCCGCGTGGCCCGTTATCACAACGTGTACGGACCGGATGGCACCTGGGATGGCGGACGCGAGAAGGCTCCGGCTGCTGTTTGCCGCAAGGTCATCGCCGCCAAACTGAGTGGTAACCTGGAGATCGAGATTTGGGGCACGGGCACCCAGACCCGCAGCTTCATGTACATTGATGACTGCGTGAAGGGCACCCAGATGCTGACGGCCAGCGATTTCGTCGAGCCGATCAACATCGGGTCCAGCGAAATGGTGAGCATCAACCAGTTGGTGGACATCGTCGAAGTGATCGCCGGCGTCAAGCTGAAGCGTAATTACAACCTGAGCGCTCCCAAGGGCGTGAACGGCCGCAACTCGGACAACACGTTGATCCAATCGGTGTTCGGCTGGGAACCCGATACCAAGCTCTCGGTGGGCATGGAAAAGACCTACCGCTGGATTTACGACCAGATGGTCTCCAAGCAGAAGTCGAAGTAGGCCATCGTCAACAGAAACTCCCTTTATACCACGACCCGGGTCAAAAACCCGGGTCTTTTTGCTTTCTTGGGGTCAGTGGTGCCCGGTCGCCAGTCGATGGCAGAGGTTTCTGGCCCCAACCCCTGAGTGCTACATAGGGGAATGAACGTTCATAATGTTCATATCTTCATATCCGGATGGGTGAAACATGACGATATGACGGTATGACGATAAATCGCCGATGTGGCACTTTGTGCTTTGGGAGCGCTTCGGCAAAGCGAGTCTTCGAGCGACGCCCCCCAGAATCAGGGCCAAGCGAATGGCGCTGGCGCAATTTGACCCAACCTCGAAAGGGAACCGGATTCACAGGCGTAGGTTCAAAGCGGCTGTCCCGAACACTTTGTCCGGCGGCAAGGGATCCTTCATTTCTTGCATGAGGACTCGGAGTTGGACGTCGAGCAGGGTGAGGGTAAAGGCGTGCTTCGGGTCGTCGGCGAGGTTGTGCTGTTCCCAGGGGTCCTTTTGGATGTCGAACAGTTGGACCTGGTTTGCCGCCGGGGTGCGAATCAGTTTCCAGCGGGTTGTACGAAGAGAGCGTTGCCGATCGAGGAAGGCTCCGTAGAGGGCTTCGTGGAGCTGCTTTTTCTCGCCGGTGATCAAGGGGACCAAGCTGGGAAATTGGACGCTGCCCGGAATGGGCACCTGGGCCATGTCACAGGTGGTGGCAAACAGGCTTTGCATATAGAGAAGCGCGTCGTTGCGCCGGCCTTTGGGGATGCCTGGGCCTGCCATAATAAAGGGCATGCGCAGCGAGTGCTCGTAGAGGTTCTGCTTCCCGAAGAGGCCGTGCTGCCCAATCGCAAGGCCCTGGTCTGAGGTGAAAATCACCACGGTGTTGGATGCCTGCCCGCTGGCTTCCAGCGCGTCCAAGATCCTGCCTATCTGCGCATCCAGATGGGTTATCATCGAGTAATACTCCTGCAAATGCGTGCGGACGATCTCCGGCGTGCGCGGATATGGGGCCAGGATTTCATCCCGGCCGTCGAAATCGTTTTCTATAAGAAAAGGGTGATGGGGCAGGAAATTGGGCGGCAGTTTCAATTTGGTGGGCGGATATTGGAGGAGGAATTCAGTGGGCGATTGCCGCGGATCGTGGGGCGCATTGAAGGCGACATACATGAAGAACGGATTCGAGTTCGTCATGGCGCTGGTCCGCAGGTAATCAATGGCGGCATGGGCGATGCGGACGCTGCTGTGCACCGGTTTCCCATCCACCTCGAGCCAGTGGCCTTTCCAGAGCGGATCGTCGGGCCGCCAGGGATTCCCAGGGGAGGGGCGGTAGTAGGCGGCTCCTCCGGCGGAAGTCGACGGCAGAAAGCCACCGGTCAGCGGACCGATGTTTTTGAAACTGCGAGCCAGGGCCGAATCCGGGATATGCCATTTGCCCGCCATAAAAGTTTCATATCCCGCCTGCCTTAGTGTTTCCCCCCAGAGGGCGGCGCCTTCCGGGAGGTGTTGGTCATTCGTGCCACGGCACTGCCAGACCGTGCGTCCGGTATTCAACATCGTCCGGCTGGGAATGCACACAGCGCCGCTCCAGCCGCCCTGGTTAAAACAATGGGTAAACAACATGCCCCGGCGCGCCAGGCGATCCAGATTCGGGGTCTTTACCTCCAGTTCGTGCAGCAATCCCAGGGCGCGAAATGTTTGATCATCGGAAAGCAGGAGTAGAAAGTTTGGGCGTG
>DATJII010000270.1:0-35904 GCA_035493435.1 Candidatus Limnocylindria bacterium
TCCGCGTCTCCGCGCCTCCGCGTAAGACAATTCGGACCTCGTATCTCCGCCTCCTGACCTCGACGGCTACGGGACTACTTCCTATATCGCACCAACGGCTCCGAGGCGGCGCAACTGGATCCACGGCTCGCCTTTTTCGCGGGAGCGTGGGAGGTCGACATCAAACTCGGCGACCCAGTCGTTCAGATCTTCCGGATCGATGAGAATCTGTTCAACCCGCCAATGCTGGCGGTCTTCCGAGGGCTTGGTATAGGTATGGCGGGCATTGCGCGCTTCCGGATCCAGGCGCAGGATTCGATGTCCCTTGAAATAGGTGTCGGTCGCTTCCTTGAGGCGGGCCGCCGTCCAAGGTTCGCCTTCTGGCTGCTCGGGTGAACTGAGCACCGTGACGGCGTCCTCGTATTCCTCATGCACCAGCCCCCGCAGCAATAGAAAAATCTTGTTGCGGATGGCTGCAGTAAAATTCTTGGTGTCGCGGGTGATATCGCGGTCTGCTTCCTCGGCCCCGGGCGGGCGGGCTTCGGCTTGTGTTTCCAACGGGCGGTAGTTGGGATTGCGCATGCGCTCCCACTCTTCCATCAAACTCGAATCCACCTGCCGGATGATGGTCGACAGGTAAACTTCCATTTCCTTGACGGTCTCATTCTTGGCGCTCTCAGGCACCGTCTTGGCCAGCACCTTGTATACACTGGATAGATGGCGCAGGAGGACTCCTTCACTGCGCTGCAGTTCGTAGATCTTGATATAATCCGCGAACGACCGAAAGTCCTCGAACATTTCACGGACGATGGACTTGGGACGGATATTCTCCTGTCCCACCCAGGGATGTTGTTCCGCGAAGGCGTTGAAGGTCGCATAGACAAACTCACGCTTGGGCTTCGGATACTCCAGCTTTTCCAACTCCTCCATGCGCTTGTCGTATTCGATCCCTTCCTGCTTCATCTCCGCCACTTTTTGACCCTTGATCTTGTCGAGTTGCTTGCGCAAGACGATATCCGGATCTTCCAATATGGATTCAACCAGGGTGATTAGATCCAGCGCATAGTCCGGCGCCTGCGGGTCGAGCAGCGGAAGAGTGTCGAGGAGATAAAGCGCCAGCACCTGGTCGAGCGAAAAATCCTCCGGAAGCGCCACGTTGATCCGCAAATAGGCACCTTCCGCCGTCTCCGGGATGAACTCGACAATTTTCCGATCCACCAGGGACCGGAAAAGCAACCACGCCCTTTTGATATGAGCCTTCTTGGCCCGGGGCGATTCGTGCGACCGATGAATCAGGTCCCGCATGGCGCCGCAACCATCGGACTCCCGGCTCAAGACATTCAGCAGCATGCCATGGGAAACCTGGAACCGCGAACTGAGCATCTCTGGCAGGGCGGAAATCAAGCGGGTATAAGTATTCTTGTCCCAGTTGACGAAATTCTTCTCGGGTGGCTTGCGTTTGACCACCTTCTTGCCGTCGCGGGCCGACTTCTCCTCCAACTTCAGGTTTTCAATCACATGTTCCGGCGCCTGCGCCACCACCCAGCCACAATCGTCGAAACCTTTCCGTCCCGCCCGTCCGGCTATCTGGTGAAAATCACGGGCGGTAAGGATGCCGGTTTTCTGCCCATCGAATTTGCAAAGCCGTGTGAAAAGCACCGTGCGAATGGGAACGTTGATGCCGACACCCAAGGTATCCGTGCCGCATATGACCTTTAGCAAGCCGCGTTGGGCCAATTGCTCCACCAAGATGCGGTATTTGGGCAACAATCCGGCATGGTGCAGCCCGATTCCGTGCCTCAGCCATTTTTTAAGTTCCGGTCCATAAGGGCTGGTGAATTTAAAGCTTTCGATGGCGTTCGCGAGAGTCGCCTTCTCTTCCCTGGTGCAAACATTGATGCTGGTGAAATCTTGGGCGCTCTGGGCCGCCTCCAACTGGGTGAAATGAACGACGTAGATGGGGCTCTTGCCCTCCGCCGCGAGCGTTTCGAGCGTCTGTGCCAGGGGTGTCTCCGCATAGGTAAATTCCAGCGGCACCGGACGCTTCACGGACTTCACGGTGACGGATGGCTTCCCAGTGAGTTTGGTTAACTCGTCTTCGAAAAAGGTGGTATCGCCCAAAGTGGCTGACATCAGCAAAAAGCGGGTCTTGGAAAGCGTCAGCAGGGGAATCTGCCAGGCACCGCCTCGCTCGCGATCCGAATAATAATGGAACTCATCCATCACCACGTCGCGAACGGGACTCTTCGGTCCCTCGCGCAATGCCATATTCGCCAGGATCTCCGCGGTGCAGCAGAGAATCGGGGCTTCACGATTCACCGTCGCATCCCCTGTGCTCAAACCCACGTTGTCAGGCCCAAATTCCTTGCACAACGCCATCCATTTCTCGTTCACCAACGCCTTGATGGGGCAGGTGTAAACCGATTTTCTGCCCTGCGCCAAAGCCTTGAAATGCAGCGCGGAGGCCACCAACGATTTTCCCGATCCTGTGGGCGTGTTCAGGATGACGTTGCTATCCTGATAAAGCTCAAGGATCGCTTCCTCCTGGGCGGGATACAATTCGAGCCCCTTTTTCTCGATGTACTGCAAAAAGCGGTCGAGCAGCAGGTCGCTGCTGAAGTCGTCGCCGCGGGGCAGAAAATCGTAGAGAGTGACAGACACAGTCCCGCCATCCTACCGTGTCGGCGGCGGTCGAGAAAGCGCGATTCGTCAGGCGTCCAGTCGCTCGCGGACCATCTGCGCCAGGCGTAGCGGGTTGAATGGCTTGGCCAGGAAATCGAATCCTTCGCACAACGGAAAGTCCCCGGCGCCCAGGTCCTGGCTATAGCCGCTGGTATAAATAATTTTCAACTCCGGCTTGTCGGCAAGAAGCCTCCTGCCCAGTTCCCGTCCGCTGACTCCGTCAGGCATCACCATATCGGTTACCAGCAGGCGTACCTCCTCCCGGTGCAGGTTCCATATGGGCAGGGCTTTGGCGCCTGAAGACGCTTCAATCACCCGGTAACCATACTTCGTCAGGACTCGCATCGCCAATTGCCGCAAGGACGGCTCGTCCTCCACCAACATTAATGTTTCGGTGCCGCCCCGCACCTCGGGAGTCCGTGACCGCTCCATTCGCATGACTCCAAAGCTTTCCAGCCGTGGCAGGTAAATCCGAAAACTTGTTCCTTTGCCCGGCTCGGAAACCACCTGGATCCAGCCTCGGTGTTGCTGGACGATGCCATAGACCGTGGCCAATCCCAGGCCGGTGCCCTTGCCTACATCCTTGGTGGAAAAGAATGGTTCGAACAGCCGGTGCATGATCTCGGGACCTATACCACACCCCGTATCGGTGACAGTCAGGCTTACGAATGAACCCGGGCGCGCGTCCGGTGTGGGCAACGGCCCATGTTCGGGAATATCGATTCCCGACGTTTCAATGATGACTCGCCCGCCTTCGGGCATGGCGTCACGCGAGTTGACCACCAGGTTCATCAGGACCTGCTCGACCATGCCAGCGTCCGCGTTAATGACGGACGGTTGCGGGGAAAAGCGCAGTTGGACCGTGATATCCTCGCCCACAATCCGCCGCAACATGCGGGCCATGTTCCCAACCACGTCATTAACGTCCAGGTCGTTGAGCTGCATCGGCTGGCGGCGGCTGAACGCCAGCAACTGCCGGGTCAACTTGGCGGCTCGTTCCGAAGCTTCGCCAATCTCCGCCAGGGATTCCTTCGCCTCCGGCGGCAGGGCCGGATGCCCATCCAGGATGGACACGTGCCCGTGGATCACCGTGAGTATATTATTAAAATCATGCGCCACCCCGCCCGACAGCCGCCCCATGGCCTCCATTTTCTGGGATTGGCGCAACTGCTCTTCCAGCAGTGCGCTGTCAGTAACGTCCCGCCCATTCACGATGATCAGGCCGTCGCGCGAATCGTTGAACACCCGCCGGATTGACTCGATCAGGCGCCACGAGCCATCCCGGTGCTTCACCCGCAGCTTGGCGGCGCTGGGCACGCCCGGATGGTCGATGGCCCGTTGCAGGGCATCAGCCGCCTTGGGCAGATCGTCAGGATGGATGAAATCGAAACTGCTGCGCCCCATCCGCTCGCTGGGCAGCACCCCCAGCACTCGTTCGGACGAAGGACTTAAATAGAGGATGATTCCCTCCCGGTTGACCACGGTGATCAGGTCGGACGCATGCTCGATCAGGGATCGAAACCATTCCTCCCGTCGGCGCAACTCCACTTCGGCTCGTTTTCGGCCGGTGATATCGCGCACAATGGCCTGGAGATACGATACGCCCCCCAACTCGATGCGATTGAGACTTACTTCGGCATCGAACGGGGTTCGATCCAGCCGCAGGTGCAACCATTCGAAAAACTGGGGACGCCCCTCAAAGGCAGCGCGAATTAATTCCACGGCCTTTTCAGCGGACGGACGCCCATCGGGCTGGATCTCAGACGAAAACTCCACCGGCGAGCGGCCGATGATCTCGTCGGTACCACAACCAAACATGATTTCGGTCTGGCGGTTGCAGGACAGGAAGAACTCCTCGTTCATGAGGAAGATGGCGTCATTGGCCGTATCGAACAGCGTCCGAAATTTCGCTTCACTCTCCTGCAAAGCCCGTTGCGCCCGGACCGTTTCAGTAATGTCGCTGGCTACCCCCAGGAAACCGGTGATGGCCCCCGAGGTATCCCGTATCGCCGTGACCACCATGTGCACCGCAAGGCAGGTGCGATTCTTGCGGACGTAGGTCCATTCGCGGGCATCATGGAGCCCTTGTCGCGCCATCTCGACAAAGGTGTCAAAACCCATGATCACTCGTCCGAATCGTTCGCTTAATTCTGCCGCCCGTTCCGAGACTTCTCCGGCCAGATGCCAGACCTCCGGGGTAACCTTGCCCACAATCTCGTCTTCGCGATATCCCAGCATCTGTTGTGCCCCGGAATTAAATACTGTGACGAGTCCCCGTGTATCGGTGGCAATCAACGCCACTTCCGAGGCGGCATCGAAAACGCCTTGCATCTGGACGGTCGCCGCCCGCAGTTCGGCGTCGCGTTGACCGATTACTTCCAACATTTGGTTGAAGGCCCGGGCCAGTCGGCCCACTTCATCGCCGCGGGCCACCGTGGCCCGAAGGGAGTAATCTCCGTATCTTGTGATTTGCTCCGCCATCTGCGCCAACCCTGAAAGGGGGCCTACTACTTCCCGCTGCAAACCCTCCAGCAGCACTGCTCCCACAATCGTCAAGGCCAGCAACACCGCCACGACCATGATAAAATATTGGGGTACCCGGGCATAAAGAGGCGGCAGTGCCCGCGCCAAATAGATATGGCCCAGGACTTGGTGATCCTTCATCACCGGTAGCCACAATGTCACCAGTCCGCCCGTCACATGGGGTCCCGGCCCCTCCGGTTTTGTCGGAACCGAATCGACCTGGGGGTCCAACCGATACGATTCGAAGAGCGATCCATCCGCCCGATAAAGCGCTGCTGCACGAATGTCGGGTGTGGCCCGGCAGGTTTCCAGGTATTCGCGAGCGATGTCCGAATCCAAGTACTGGAGGGGTTTTTGGAGGATCGATGCCAGAACGACGCCCTGGCTGTTAAGCTGCTCGAAAGCGCGGGGCCTGGAGGTGGTCACTTCATAGGCAACGACGGCCAGAACCACACAGAGCAGCGCCAGCGCCTTGGCCGCCAAAAGCAGCCAGACCAGTTTGGCGCGGGTAGAAAGATTATACAGACGTCGCATGGCCAAGTTGTCCGTTAGATCCATGCAACTCGTTCCTCCCCCTGGAAAAGCTGGTCTACGTGTATGGGGAAAGAGCTGGGAACCAAATCAGGCCCCGGCGGGAAGGACGAGGAGTATCCACTACCCCTTTCAAAAGGAGTCACCCTTGTTCCCGTTGAGGATCCGAAATGAGTTCGGGCTGATCCGACGACGTGGCCTTGAGGCCAGACGGGTGAAACCCCGCTGGCCAAAATAAGCAGTCTCCAAAGGGAAAACGGTTGACGATTCTCCCCGCAGTTCGTTTGGCGCATCAATCCATCCTTTAGGGGGACAAAGGACCCAGTGATCTAACGCGAGCTCCCCCAGCCACGCAACTGCATAATACGGTGAACCCCGCGCTTACGCCTTGTTGCCAGCATGACGCACCCATCTTCTGACAACGTCTCGGTTTCCCTGGGACCTAAGTGTCCTGGGTGATGGCCCGCAATCGGACTTCTAAGTCACGTCGAATGGACTCCCTCAAGGCATCGTCCGCGTCCCCCGGCACCTGCGCCGATTCACCCACGACGATCTGGCAGAGGCAGAACGGTTTGGGTATCTGGAAACGATCCCAACTCTTCAAAGTCCATTTGGCGGACAGTCGATACGACACCGGAACAACAGGCAAGCCAGTCAGTTGCGACGCCACCACCACGCCCTCTCGAAGTGTATAACACGGCCCACGGGGGCCATCCGGGGTGATGGCCAGATCGTATCCCGATTCCGCCGCCGCCACCAATTCACGCAGGGCTTGCGAACCCCGACGACTGGAAGAACCACGAATCGGCAGAGTGTCAAAAAGCTCCAACGTCCGGGCCAACAAGCCACCATCGCGACTGGCGCTGACCAAAGCCGCCAGCTTCCGACCGGGAAACGGTTTAGCAATGTATCTTTGGTACATTGCGAGGGAGACGGACAAACGATTGTGCCAGATCGCCAAAATAACCCGCTGCTTTCCGTCGCCTCGTATCAGTCCGGAACGATCATCAAGTTCCCAACGCACAGTCAGTGCGACCGCCCTTACCACCAACCAAATCATCCGGGCCGCCAACCGGCCGTGCCAACGAGCCTTTTCGGGCACGACAGGACCGGACCGTCGAACCGTGGGTTCAGGCACCGGGCTCTCCGCGTCGTTCATGCCGATTTCTTCAGGCATGCCCGTACAATGTCCTCGATGGTGGCGCTGGCCGAGAGCATCGCAACTGCGGCGCGAACAGCTTCGGACGCTTCCACCGGCTTGAAACCCAAGGCGATCAAGGCGCTGGCGGCATCACGTAGACGGGCTTCTTCTGGCGTCGCAGTCCGGGCGGAGCCAGCCGCTTCCCAAGCGCTGGATTGGCCGACCTTGTCCTTCAATTCCACCACGATGCGTTCCGCCGTCTTCTTCCCCACACCATTGATCTGGCTGAGGCTTTTCACGTCACCATTGGCTACCGCTCCGCGAAACAACACGGGTTTCATTCCGCTAAGAATGTTCAGGGCGATCTTGGGGCCGATGCCACTCACGGTATTGATCAATAACCGAAAGAGGTCCCGTTCATCTTCCGTCATGAAACCGTAGAGGATGTGGGCATCCTCCCGAATGTTCAGATGGGTAAGCACATGGACTTCCCGTCCGGGCTGGGGAAGCCGATCGAAGGAGGACAACGGAATCAGCAACTCGTAGCCCACCCCTCCCACATCCACCACGATCCGGGTGGGAAGCGCTTCCACGAGTTTGCCATGCACGAAAGTGATCACGCAGCGGTCAAATGACCTGATACGCCCCGAGAAGCAAGCCTCGGATGGATTTCCCGTCGACTTGAAAGGAATCTTCGGCTCGCCTGCACGAGTTCGAATCATGCGGGAAAGGTCAATTATGACGCGATTTTGGACAATTTCGGCACGGCTTTCGCCTCCTCTCCTGCTACCGTTCCCCCATGAATGCAGTTCCGCTCGGATCCCAACAACCCGAAAATCCCCACGTTCTCGCGTGGGTCCAGCAGACGGTTGATTGGTGTCGACCGGATTCCGTTTTCTGGTGCGATGGTTCGGACGCGGAAAAGCAGTTCCTTTACCAGGAAGCGGTTCGATTGGGCGTTCTCATCAAACTGAACGAGGAGAAACTCCCGGGCTGCTACTACCACCGCTCCAATCCCAACGACGTCGCCCGAGTCGAGCAATGCACGTTCATCTGCACCGAATCCGAGGAGGACGCGGGCCCGACCAACAATTGGAGCGAACCCAAGGCGATGCGGACTCAACTGCTCGCGCTGGCCAAGGACTCGATGCGCGGCAGGACTCTTTATGTCGTTCCCTACCTCATGGGCCCCGCAGGGTCACCCTTGACCAAAGTGGGGATCGAACTGACCGACTCCATCTATGTCGTCCTCAATATGCGGATCATGACCCGCATGGGTGCAGTGGCCTGGACCGAATTGAAGAACGGTACAGGATTCAATAAGGGCCTGCATTGCCTTTTGGATGTCAATCCCGCCCGCCGCTTCATCTGCCATTTTCCCGAATCCAACGAGATCATATCCGTGGGTTCCGGCTACGGCGGCAACGCCCTTCTCGGGAAAAAATGCCTGGCGTTGCGTATTGGTTCATGGCTGGGTCGCAAGGAGGGATGGCTGGCGGAACACATGCTCATCCTCGGCGTCGAGTCCCCTACTGGCGAGCGACACTACGTGGCGGCCGCTTTCCCGAGCGCCTGTGGCAAAACCAATTTCGCCATGCTGATCCCTCCGGCCCGTTACGCAGGATGGAAGATTTGGACCGTGGGCGACGATATCGCCTGGATGAAGCCCGGACCCGACGGCCGTTTGTGGGCCATCAATCCGGAAGCGGGGTATTTCGGCGTGGCTCCCGGTACCAATGGGAAAACCAACCCCAATGCGATGCTGACCATCGCCCGGGACACCATTTATACCAACGTGGCGTTACGGCCCGACGGAACAGTCTGGTGGGAAGGTCACGATGATCCAGCCCCTGCTGAATGCCTGGACTGGAAGGGCCATCCATGGACCCCGGCTTCACCCGAAAAGGCGGCACACGCCAATTCCCGCTTCACCGCACCAATGACCAACAATCCAGCGTTGGCGCCAGAGGCTCTGGATCCGAAGGGCGTACCCATCGACGCCATCATCTTTGGCGGGCGCCGTTCCACAGTGGTGCCGCTCATTTTCGAAGCCTTCAACTGGAGCCATGGAGTCTTTCTTGGAGCCACCATGGGCAGTGAAATGACAGCTGCGGCAGCCGGAACCCTGGGGCAGGTCCGCCGCGACCCGATGGCCATGCTTCCCTTCTGCGGTTACAACATGGGGCGCTATTTCCGCCACTGGCTCGACATCCGGAAGAAGCTCAAGCACCCGCCCCGCATCTTTCACGTCAATTGGTTCCGCAAAGGTTCAGGTGGCCAGTTTCTGTGGCCTGGATTCGGGGACAACATGCGCATTCTGGACTGGGTTATCCGCCGCTGCGAAGGCCGGGCGGGGGCGCAGGAAACGGCGCTGGGCTGGGTGCCCCGCTATGAGGACATCGACGCCGAAGGGTTGGATATCGATGCTGAAAAGTTTGCGGAATTAGTCGCATTGAACCCCGACGAATGGCGGCGCGAGATTCTCTCCCACGACGAACTATTTATGAAGCTCTACCCCTTCCTGCCCAAGGACATGATCTTCCAACGGGAACTTTTGGTGGCGCGCCTCTAAAAAGGCGCGCCACCACGCGGCACCCGCCGCGTACCGTTAACTATAACCCGCAACCCGCCGGGGGCTCTTTGGCGCGCTGAGCCACAACAGCGCCTGCCCGGCGTGCTCCTTCCAACCGTTACCGGGATATCCCGGCAAAAATCCGGGCCTCGGTTTCGGTAATCTTGCCATCGTGGTTCGTATCGCAACGCGATACGGCCTCGTTAAATTCAATATTGGGACCGCGAACGGTCCTTACCTTGTGCTCAAACACCAAGGGCAGGGAAACGTCGGTGGTGCTCTCCTCCCGATTGGAACGTCCGCGCCGTGAAAGGGTTTCGTAAAAGAGGCGGCCAGCAGTGTCGTTTTCGAACTCCACCGGGGTGCGCGAATCATCACGAACCACCGTCTCACTGGTGTGGATACAGCCCGCCGCCACTGTCGCCGCGATCAGTGGTACTAAAGTCGTCAATTTCATCGATTCTAGGTAGTTCCCGCGTCGAATGCACCCACAGCCGAAATGGCCCGCATTCGTCGGTTCACTGATGGTATTACCCGCGTGGGAGGGAAAATGTTTCAACAGAGACGCTCGCTCTAAGCATGGGAGAAAACGGCCGTCCATCTGCACCACAAAAGAGTGACCAAGCGTCATTCGTCACAGGGGCCTACTTTGGGCCTCGCGGTTGCCAGTTCTTCCAGCCAGCGCCCTCTCGATCCAAGGCAATCCTTCGCTGCAAGATATCCGGATGAATCTCCATTTCACGTTCCCGAAGGGCGTCAAGTATGCGCAACTTCTCTTCTATCGGAAGGTCGGCCAGCCGCCCCCGGTATTCACGCTTACTCTCCAGGATTTTTGAGAGGTCAAAATTCATTGCTCACCGACCAGGAATTGCTTCTGGAACTTTGTCCACGCTGGCAAAAGTTGATGCCTGACGACGATAGCTTGAAACCGGCCTGGATCAAACTTGGCGGATTCAATAAATTGCGACAATCGCGCCCTGTCCTTGCTTCGCCCAGTCGCCAAGGCAATGGCGGCCAGATGCTCCATGCTAAACACCGAAGCGATCTCGGCTTTGACCTCGTGGTTTATGGCTTCCAGCAACGCCTCCTCGACCAAGCCGTCGGTTGCGGGAAGAAGCTGCACTGGCCATCCACCAATACTCACGTACTCGCCGTCCATTCCAAACCCCTTATCTCTCAAGCAATTGAACAATGGCTCTGGATTTGCAACCCAACTACCGGACTCAATCCTGAACGGGACAAAAACATTGATATCAACCGTCGAGAAGGGCTCCAAATAGAAGGTTGCGGCGACGGCGCCTCCAACTGCGTATCTCTCGATTATCCCATCACTCCGCATCCGATTCAAAACGGAAACGACCTTTTCAATGCTCATCCCGAAAAGACGATAGCACTTTCATCAAGGAAGATTGAGTCCCGTTCAGCACCAAAATCTATCACCCCTTCCCACCTCAACAACGGAACTTGCTCGGTCTGTATTCGGCGCCTTCATTCTGGGCCTGAACTCTTCACGCAGGATAACGATCGAGGCTCGCTTTGATGCCCAACCTGTCGCCCTGATTTCTTGACTCATCACCACGCCATGAGACAGCCTTTCCACGTCCCCTGAAGATTCACCTGAAAATTGAGCCGTATTCGGCTCAACCACCACGACTACTCATGAACCATTCCCAAAAACTCGGGCGAGGTCTCCTGGCAGCGAGCCTCCTAGTCACCGCCATCACTCCCTTGTCTGCCAACGTCCTTTTTGACGCAGGCAGCGTGAGTGTGACACTGGACCCGGGCGACGGGACCTTTTTCAGCCATACCGCCAATCCCGAACCCACGGCGGGCCCCCTGATCCTCGACCAGAGTTATTCTTCAGGTGGATTGGATGCCACAGGAAAAGGTGGCATGGTCCACTTCGAGTCATCGAGCGCCTTTGGGCACGGTATTTTCCTGAACACCAGCGTGTCGCAAACGGACACCAGTGGATTCGGTAATCACGAGGCTATTCTAACGATCGGTTTTACCGCTACCTGGAAGATGGAGGATGCCTTTGGCCCGGCGCAGGGATTTGCCAACTTGGCATTAAGCGGAAATGTCGCATCCACCCCCGGTTCGTTTGTATCCGTTGACGTAGTGGCCCATTGGACGGGCGTCTCCACGCGCCCGACTTTCAACTGGTCCGCTTCGCAGAGCACTCCAGGCAATTTCTTGGCAGGCATTTCTGACATCATGGATATGACACCTGCCAATCTGCCGAAGGGATCTTTCGAATCCGTCTGGGGTACGATTACCTTGCGCGCGCGGGGCATCGATTCCGAATCTGAGATTGGATTCTCCGGTCCCTCGAGCATGTCTCCCGTTCCCGAGCCATCCACTTATGCCGCCGTCGGAGCCTTGGGACTGGCTGCATTTGCGGTCGGCAGGCGGTTCCGAAACCGGGCCTGAGCGCCATCGACAAGGTTGCTATTAAAAAGTGCCGCGGGTGACACCTGCGGCACTTTCTTGGGACTTGATGATATCATGGTTCATCGCTTGCCTTGTGAGTATTTTGCTCGATCTGCATTTGGCACAGTGCCGTCTGGGCTTGGAGTTTCAGGAGAAAAGCCCGTTCCGTTCCCTGTAGGAAACCCAGTACGGCAAAGACCAGTCCCGACACCCATTGAGGTACGTTTACGGAAAGATTGCCCGGTAGCGCCTGTTGGATAAAGGGGTCCACGACAAAGCCGATGATTCCACCGAGCAGAGTGGAAACCAGGATCACCCCGGCCGACCGCGCATACAGTCGATCAGCAAATCTTTGGATGACCTCGGGATCGTAGCTATTCCGCTGTTTCTTCGTTTCCATGGTAAGTCCTAAACTACCCGGCAACCGTCCTTTGTATTCCACTAAGTGTACCGGCAATCGGAATGCTTACAGAAAATACGGCAATAGGCCAAATTTCTTGACTTATTAGGCCGTCGACAGCCAGCCTTTTCGTGTTCCTCGAAAATTCCAGAAATGTTGAGCAACGCCTGTCTCATTCATCCATGAATACTCCCCAACTACTCGGACGCACCCTCGCAGCAGGACTTCTGGCCCTCGCGGTCAGCCCCTTGTCAGCCGGCGTGCTATTCGATTCCGGTGTCGTCACTATGTCCCTCGACCCGGGCAACGGAACACTCTTTAGCAATTCTGCCGATCCAGAGCCCGGTTCAGAAGCGTTCGTTCTCGACCAATCCTACTCGTCGGGCGGATTGGTGGCTCTCGGTCAGGGAGGCATGTTCCATGTCGAGTCACCCACCGTCTTCGGGCACAATATCTACATGCCCACGAGCCTGGCCCAAACAGATACCAGTGGTTTGGCCAATCATGAGGCCATCCTGACGATTGACTTTACTGCCACCTGGAAAATTGTGGGCGGTTTCGGACCAGCAGTGGGCTTTGCCAATCTTTCACTCAGCGGCAATGCGGCATCAGGAGCTGGCTCTTTTGTCTCCGTTGACGTGGTCGCTCATTGGACTGGGGCTTCCAGCCGCCCCGATTTCAATTGGTCCGCTTCACAAACAACCCCAGGCGCTGTATTCAGCGCGAGCATCTCCGACGCCCTGGCCATGACGCCCTCCGGTCTGCCGGACGGATCGTTCGAATCGATCTGGGGCACGATTACTTTGCGTGCACGCGGCATTGATGACGAATCCTACATCGGATTCTCCTCACCTTCTGGCATGTCACCTATTCCCGAGCCGTCAGCATATGCTGCATTCGGCGCCGTGGGTTTAGCCGCCTTCGCGGCTGGCAAACGACTCCGAAACAAGGCCTGAGCGCCGAGCCTGATTTTATAGCAGGGCGCCGCGAGACATTCTTGCAGGCGCTTTTTTCGTTACTTGCCATCCCCTTCGGTAGCCTGCAAAAGCCGCTCCAAGTCTGCCTTCCAAATCGCTGGCAAGGTGTGCGTCCCATGACCGCGCGTCCGTTCGTCCATAGGATAGACCATGGCTTTCCCTCCTTTGACACGCTTGATTTCCCGTTCCAGTATTCCCAGTTCGGGTGGGTTGATCAGGTCATCGGCAAAATTGATCGCTACCAAGGGTGCCTTGATCTTCTCCAAGTCCGGCGCGGGATCGTAATCTTCTGAAGCTTGCAAGGCATAGAGCACATCGTTGGCATCCATCCGCTTGAAGGAATCGTCCACCGATTTGTCGAGTTGCCGATCGGCGTCGGCCAGGGTGGGAGCTTGTTTCCAACGCTGTAAGGGATTACTCCCCATGAAATAGAGAACCTCGCTGGCTACCTTCAGTCCTTGGGGTTGCGTTTTATAATCGCCTCCGAGCCATTCCGGGTCGTTGCGAATCGAGTCAATGATCATGCGCCGCCAGACCCGATTCCGACCGGAAATGGGCCCCGGCAGACTGGCCAACGGCATCAAGGCATCCATGAAGTCCGGATACATCTCACCCCAAAACCAGGTGTGCATACCACCCATGGAAGTGCCCATCACCAATCGCAGGTGATTCACTTTGAGACCTTCGGCCAGCAACCGGTATTGCGCTTCCACCATGTCCCGATAGCGGTAATGGGGGAACTTGGCGTGCAACCCGTCGCTTGGCTTTGAGGAATCGCCATGGCCAATACCGTCGGGCAACACGATGAAATATTTGGTGGCGTCCAAGAGCTGCCCTTCACCGAACAACACCTCGGAGAACTCCGGCCGGACAAACTGGGACCCGCTGCCAGTCGTACCATGCATCACGATCACTGCGTTACGGACGACTCCCTTTGCGTCCTTTTCGGGCTTACCAAACGTCCGGTAGTGAATCTTGAGTTCGGGTAAGGACTCGCCGGAGCGAAAATGAAAATCCCGGAGAGTGTAGTCACCCGGCTCCCCTTTGCCGACTTCCGCCGCGTACGCGCTTACGTTCACGGCCCAAGCCAAGGCAAAGGCGAGAAACGCGGTTGGGACCGCCCAGGCCAGTTTCATCCGAATGAGAACGCGACACGACTCTCTCATGTCCAGAACGCTAACGAAGCAACGTTCGGATGGAAAGCCTTGTGACTCCTGCATCCACTGCACAACTTCAAAAGTCATTTCGGGGTAAACGTCAACCGGTGATCACGCTTGATCCGTGCTCGCCATTCCCGCGATATCTTCGCTACATCCGCAAACTCCTGCCATTGGGAAACTGCATCTCGTACTTCGTCCACGATGGCGGCGCCTCGTCCCCGTTTCAGCGATGCCACCTTCGCGCAGGCGAGAAAATCACTCATCTCAAAATGGTCCAGTTTGCCATTCAAGCTCATCTGGTGACGCACGGTCCAGTCTCCCTTGGGGTTATAGCTATAGGTGACATCAAAAGCCGGGGCCAGCGACCATCGGCCACGCTTGTCCATCAGGAAGGCAATGTTCTTCACATGGTCGTCCTGGTTGCGGGCTACCACGTTGAACACCATTCGGCGGAATTGCTGCTCCAGGGATTCCATCGGCAATCCCAATTTCCTCATCGCGAGAAAAGCTTGTTCGTAGGAATAGGCTCCCGCCTGGTTGAAGTCGAAATGGGCCAGAGCGCACAAGGACTGCATATGGAGCTTTTCTCCGCCCCCCAATCGGTCAAAGCGCCGGGTCATGAAATGACGTCTCCCGCCCTCTTCCATGAGCCGACATTCCATCATCAACACGCCCGCCGCTTTGGCCATGAGTGAGTAGGCGTATTCCAATGCCCCAAACCCTTGGGGATCTTCCAACTCCTTGTCCTTGTTGCCGGAGACTCCGTCGAATTTCAATAGCCAGTACTCGAACCCTTCCCCGGCAGACAATTGGCCCGAACGGACCTCGTTGGTATCGCGGTTCCAGGCAATGACCGCCTTGGCTCGTGCCCCACCGGCTGATGTACCTACACTGAGTATCTCCTTCAATGCACTCTGTCCTTGGGCTCCCGCAAACCGGGTCTTGAAATCCCCGCGATGACTCAAGACCTGCGAAGCCAGCTTCACCAAGGCCGCAATTTCGATCCTTTTGGAACGCCGGTCGGCTGGCCCGGCAACGGGATGGAACTCGAGGGCGCCCATACCCCGGGTGCCAGTATAACAAAGCCTTTCGACGGCATTGAAACTCCCGGCCGTGCGCCCTTGCGAGGCCAGCCAAGCGTCAATCAGGGCATTCCCAAAACGATCGGGAAGCGAATCGGCCAACAGGCCCGGCAGGCCGTGAAACGTCTTGAGCGGCAATTCCGGGAACGTATAGATCCGCTCGGAGAGGGGCATCGATAGCGGTGCCACTTCAATTCCGCTACGGACGAAAGCAGGATCGTATTGGAACGACGCCAGGCCCGTGGCTTCGCCCAGGGAAACGGCCCCGATCGTCCGCCCCCAAAGCCGCACTTCGGCAATCGTCGTCACGAGTTCTCACCCCAAGTCCATGGCGAAGGTTTCGTCACCACTGAGGCTTTCGACGACGCCCGTTTTCGTTGTTTCCCACGTAAGCGGAGTTGCTCCATCGGACTCACCTCCGGCTCAGGCGCCAGCAAACCGAAACGTTCGATCAGCCCGAGGACACGGCAGACCCGGATAAAGCCGGACAATTGAGTCCCCACGGTTCCCGCTTCCAGGCGTTCGACCGTCCGTTTCGACACTCCCGCCTGCTCCGCCAATTGGGCCTGGTTCAGGTTCCGATCCAACCGCACCCGGGCCAATCTCGCACCCAATTCCTGCAAGGCGGTCTCGTCGGTTAGTTCGTTCGAAAATTTCACAACGCGCCATTTATGACGAATAAAAGGCATAAAGTCAATTTATTCGCCCTTTGTGACGATTAACACAAATTTATTAACTCGTCATTAACGACGATTAAAAGCTAAATCGTGGCATTTAATCGCCTTTTATGACGAATAAATGAAAACAAACTATCCCCAACCCTGACCCTCTCCCCCAGAAAATCCTGGGGGCGAGGAGACAAGAACGCGTGCTGGCGAAGCGAAGCGATTTCCTTTGCCCCCTTTGGGGGAGAAGGTGGCCGCGGGCCGGATGAGGAGGCAGGCGCACCAGTGGTTCCAACCGCATCCCGCCCACGAAAAGAACATGCGCCCCTAGGAAGAAACCTTCACTGATTCACGGGCCTCCAGGAACGCCTTGAGTCGTACGGCCGTCTCGCCGCCGAACCCCGATACTTCGCCTATCTGCTCCAGGCTTGCCCGCCGGATGCGTTCCACCGAGCCAAACCGTTTCAGCAACGCCTGCTTGCGCGCGCCGCCGATGCCTGGGAATTCGTCCAGGATGCTCTCGCTGATTTTCTTGAGGCGCAGTTGCGCGTTATAAGTATTGGCAAAGCGATGGGATTCGTCGCGCACCCGCTGCAGCAGTTTCAGCGCGGGATTGTCCAAGCCCAGGCGAAGGGGCTCCGGTTCTCCAGGGCGGTAGATTTCCTCATACTCCTTGGCTAATCCTATGATTGGTATATGGGAGAGTCCGAGCGCGGCCAATTCTTCGCACGCCGCATTGAGCTGCCCCTTGCCACCGTCAATCAGGATCAGGTCTGGAAACGAGGCCTTCCGGTCCGGCTTCGGCACCCAAGGCGCCTGGAGTTCAGAACTTTCCCCTGCCCCCACGTCTATGTCCTTGGGTTCATCCGTCTCAGCCGGGAGCTCGGGCCGCCCCTCGACCTCCCGTTGCAACCGCGAATACCGGCGGCGGATGGTTTCGGCCATACACGCGAAATCGTTCTGGGCCGTCACCGACTTCATCTTGAACCGGCGATAATTGGACCGATCCGGTCGACCGCACCAAAAACTCACCAACGAAGCCACCATGAAGGTTCCACTGATATTGGATATGTCGAAGCCCTCAATACGGCTGGGCGACACGGCCAAGCCCAGTATCCGCCCCAATTCCCGCATGTCGGCTTCCGGGTTGATCGCTACTGGAAGCTTATATGGCACCCGTTCGAATTTCTCGGTCTGCGCCGTGGTTCGTTTCATGTCTTCCAGCGCATCTCTCAACTGCGCTGCTTTTTCGAACTCCAGCGCCGCAGCCGCCTTCTTCATCTCAGCCTCGATCTCGGCCCGCAATTCACCCGTGTGCCCTTCCAGGAATTCGCACCCAGCCCGGACCTGTGCGAGATACTCGTCCCGGGTCACATTCCCAATGCACGGGGCTGTGCAATTCTTCACGTTCGCAAAGAGGCAATGCTTGTAGTCCACCTCGGTCGGCGTGAGCGGACGGCAACCGCGCAAATGGAACTTTCGCCGCAGCATGATCATGGTCCGGCGCAACGAACCCGAATGCGCAAACGGGCCGAAATACTGGGAACCGTCATCCTTCCGAAAACGCGTCAACGTAAACCTCGGAATCGGATCATTGAGGTTAACCTTCAGAAGCAGAAACCGTTTGTCGTCCCGAAAATCGATGTTGAAACGCGGCTTGAAGTCCTTGATTAACTTCCCTTCCAGCAACAACGCCTCCGCCTCGCTCTTGACCTCATGCCAGTCGAAATCATGAATGGCATCGACCAGGGCATTGAACTTCAAATCCCAGCCCATGCGCCGGGACGGATGAAAATACTGCGAGACCCGCTTTCGCAAATCCCGTGCCTTGCCTACGTAAACGACTGTGCCGAAACGATCTTTGTGCAGGTACACCCCCGGACGATGGGGCACCTGTGACAACTTGTTACGGATATGGTCAGTTACCGGCATGGACGACGGACAGTCGTTCGAAGCTAGCGAATTTTCAAGGATTGCGCACGGCAATGGCTCGGGCACTTTGTCGGCGTGCCTGCGCGTGTGGTCATGCATCTCGACATGGACGCGTTCTACGCGTCCGTGGAGCAACGGGATAGGCCCGAACTCAAGGGCCTGCCGGTGATCGTCGGGTCCGCGCCCGATCGGCGTGGCGTGGTGTGCGCGGCCAGCTACGAGGCACGCAAGTTCGGGGTCCGTTCCGCCATGCCGAGCCGCACGGCAGCGCGACTGTGCCCGAATGGCGTGTTCGTCCCCCCGCGCATGGATCAATACCGGGCCGAATCAAAGGCCATTTTCTCGATTGTCGCGGAGGCCGATCTGCAATTGGAACAAGTTTCGGTGGACGAAGCCTACATGGAACTGGCCGCCCCGCCGGAAGGCACGGACCCCGACGAGGCGCTGCGAGCCGCCCTACCCCTCGCCCAAGAGCTGAAGCGCCGGATAAAAACGGAACGCGGCCTGACCGCCAGTATTGGCGTCGCCGCGAACAAACTTTTGGCCAAGCTCGCCAGTGACCACCAAAAGCCCGATGGCCTGACGCTTATACCGGAAAAAGGAAAGGCGGAATTCCTGCGCCCACTGCCCGCCAAATCGATTCACGGCGTTGGCAAAGTCACCGCCGAAGTCCTCGCCAAGGCAGGCATTGAAACGATCGGGGATCTCCAAGACTTCACCGGCAATCTACGGGCGTTGGTGGGCTCGTACGGTTCCACCTTAAGGGACTTCGCTTTCGGGATTGATCACCGATCGTTGGACTGTAGTGACGAGATCAAGAGCATCAGCAGCGAAACGACCTTCGAGCACGACACCGACGACCGGCCCACACTGCGTCAATCGCTCCGGGAACAAGCAGAAGAAATTGCGGGCAAACTGGTTCGCCGCCGCTTATCCGCCCGGACGGTTCAAGTCAAGGTCCGCTACTCCGATTTTACCACCCTAACCCGCCAGATTTCCGTCCCCGAACCCATCTCCGAATGGCGTGAAATCTATCGCCTCGGCTGCTGGCTGCTCGCCCGCGAACGCCTGGTATCACGCCGTCTCCGCCTACTAGGCCTGGGGGTCAGCGGACTGGACGCCGCCCAGATCCGGCAGCTCATGTTACCGTTGGTGAAACCGCCGGGGGCGGCGCAATAGCTCGATCATTCGCTACTTTCCGAAAGCAGGGACAGAACTTGACGCATGGCTTAAGGTGCCCACGTGAACACCACGTCCAACTGGCCCCTTCGACTGCCCAGCTGGCTTCGTTATATCGCGGTGTGGGTGTTCCTCATGCTGGTTTGCGCGCCGCAGACCATGTGGTCGGGCACCGTCAAATCGTGGTCTGAGGTCTTCTGGATCCAGGTCATCTATTGGACCGACTGGGCGATCCTGACCCTTCCGATTTTCTGGCTCTGCCAATACCTTTACGACGGGCCGCGCACCTGGCCGAGATATGCCGTCGGCCTATTAATAGGAACGGCTGGCGTCGCCCTGCTTCATCCCGTCATTGAGAATTCGTTGCGATTCGCCAAGGAATGGGTCGAATGGCATTGGACGGGGCAGTCGAATCCTCCGGAAGGGTTCCTGGCCAAAGTGGGAACCGCAGTGCTCAAAGGCAGTGGTACCAATCCCTTCATGTTGGCCGTTATCGCGTGCGTGTGGCATGCGAAACGATATGCGTCAGACCTGCGCGACCGGAAAATCCAAGCACTCGAACTGGAAACGCAGCTACGCAAGGCGCAGCTCCAAGCCCTCAGGAACCAGCTTAATCCCCATTTCCTTTTCAATACCCTGCACTCCATTGCGGAACTGGTGCATGAGGATCCCGACTTGGCGGAACAATTGGTGGTGCGACTAGGTGAACTGCTTCGCAAGGTTTTGGCGTCCTCAGACCAGCACGAGATTCCATTGGCCGAGGAAATTGATTTCATTAAAGCCTACCTGGATATCGAGCAAATGCGCTTGGGCGACCGTTTGAAAGTGGAATGGGACATCGACCCCAACACCTTGTCGCTCAAAGTACCCAGCTTGGTGCTCCAGCCTCTGGTCGAGAATGCGATCCAGCACGGCATTGCCTCCTCGAATCAGACTGGAAAACTAAGCATCCGCGTGCAGCATGAGAACGGCTTCCTCCACCTCCAGGTGCGCGATACCGGCCCTGGCATGCGGTCCGATCGTGAACCGGCCAACGCGGGCATTGGCCTTTCGAATACCGACGCCCGACTCCGAACCTTGTATGGTGACCGCTATCGTTTCGAGTGGATCAACGACCACGGCTTGTCGGTTCACATGCATCTGCCCTTGCCCTGCCCCACCTGACTGCCATGAAAGGCGCCCTTTCTGAACCGATCCCAGTGCGTGTACTGATAGTGGACGACGAACCGGTGGCGCGTCATCGCCTCAAACGATTACTGCGAAAAGTGGGCGATATAACGATAATTGCCGAATGCGGTAGCGGCGCCGCCGCCGTCTCGGCTATTCGCGAAAATGAACTGGACCTGGTGTTTCTTGACGTCCAAATGCCCGAAATGGGCGGCTTTGAGGTGGTGCGTCACGTGGGACCAGAACGCATGCCGCCCATCATTTTTGTAACGGCCTTTGACCGGTTTGCGCTGCAAGCTTTTGAGTCCGAAGCACTGGATTACCTGCTTAAACCTTTCGGCGAAGATCGGGTGCGCAAAGCGCTGGCCCGAGCCAGGACTTTCCTGCAAGGCAGCGCGAAGCGGGTGTGGAAGAGCCAATTAAACGGCCTGATGAAGGCCACCGCCAATCCAGTCAACAACTGCCTGTTGGTCAAGGACCGGGACCGGGTCTTGGTCTTGCGGCCCCATGAAATCGATTGGGTGGAAGCGGATGCCGACTATGTCCGACTCCACGTTGGGCCCGAGTCTCACCTGATACGCTCGACCTTGGCGAGCATGGAGGAACGGCTTGCCGGGGATGGCTTTCTCCGTATCCACCGGTCGCGCCTCGTAAACCTGGAGCGAATCAAAGAATTAAGGCCCGCGGTCCAAGGCGAGTCTGTGGTGGTATTAAAATCGGGCGGCAAACTCGGCGCCAGCCAGGACGGCCTGAAACTCCTCCACGAGCGGTTCACTTCCCTTGGCTGACTCGGTCGCCGTCGAGCCGATACCTTTCGTCGCACGGTTTCAGTGATTCGTCGCAAGAGCGGGCGGTTTCGTCGCATTTCGATTTCCGATCGCCGCCCGCGAGTTCATAGCCATGAGCACGGCCATGAACTCTTTCGCACCTACAGCACGACAACCCTCTATCGCGGGCGGACGAAAAGGCTTCACCCTGATCGAGCTGCTGGTGGTCATTGCCATCATTGCGATCCTGGCGGGAATGCTTCTACCCGCGCTGGCCAAAGCCAAGACCAAGGCCCAAGGCATAGGATGCCTCAGCAACCTGAAACAACTGGGCCTAGGCTGGACCATGTACACCCACGACTACAATGACCGCGTTCCCCCGAACACCGGCCTGGCCCAGATGGATCCCCGATATAATTGGCAGGTTGGCGTGATGACCCTCGATGGTGGGGACAACCTGATTTTTCCCGGCAAGAACAATCCCGACAACACAAACACCCAGCACATTCTCAACAGCCTGCTGTGGCCCTATGTGAAATCCCAAGGTGTGTGGCGGTGCCCGGGTGACCATAGCATGAGCACGCTGGGAACCCGCCGCCTGCCCCACATCCGCTCCGTTTCCATGAACATCTGGATCGGAAACTATGACTCTCGCACGGGCGTAACAACGGGGTATTCCCCCGGATACCGGGTCTTCACCAAGACTTCCGATATGGCGAACCCCGGCCCCAGCGGCACCTTCCTGTTGCTCGACGAGCGGGAAGACAGCATCAACGATGCGACCTTTCTGACCTATATGGAAGGCTTCGACCCCGGCGCGCCAAACCAGTATAAAATATCCGATTTTCCCGCGAGCTATCACAACGGCGCCGCCGGGTTCAATTTCTGCGACGGGCACGCGGAGATCCACCGCTGGCTGGACTCCCGGACCAGGCCGCCTCTGAAACACGACGTCCACTTATCCGGTCTTCCCGCGCGCCCGTCTCCCAACAACCCCGATATCTATTGGTTGCAACTGCACTCGACCTCACGAAACTAGATTCCTCCACCCACCCTCATACCATGGACAAGTTGATCACGTGGGGCGCCATCGCCGCTCCCTATTTCATAGCGATTCCCATCGCGATTTTTGGAGCGCAACACTTCATCTACCTCCAGTTCGTCGCGGATTTCATTCCGGCGTGGATTCCCTGGCGCACCTTCTGGGCCTGTTTCACCGGGGTGGCGTTGATGTCCGCTGCCGTGGGAATTGTCTTTCGGCTCTGGAATCGGCAGGCGGCGACCTGGCTGGGGACGATGATTTTTCTCTGGGTAGTACTGCTTCACACCTCGCGCATCGCGGCGAAACCAACTGATTTTGGCGAGTGGCGCGGCATCTTCCAGGCGCTATCCATGAGCGGTTGCGCTTTTGCTTTGGCCGGGTTCCTGCGCCAGCAACGCCAGCCTCAGGACGTCCGTGAATCCGTCCCGGCTTTGGATGGACGTCTCGCGCCGTGGTTTATCGGCGTCGCCATGACCGCGCTGGGGGCCGAACATTATATCTTCGCCACTGATGCCAACGCCCAGGTACCGCTTTGGCTCCCCGCGAATGCCCCGAGCAATTATCTGTGCGGCACGGTGTTGATTCTTTTGGGTGTGGGTATCTGCATTCCGCGCACGCGACGCAACGCTTCCGCGCTTTTGGGGCTGGCCATCCTGCTCTCGATGCTCTTCGTTCACCTGCCCATTGCGCTGCGGAGCACCCATTTCGAATCGGACTGGACAAAAACGTTCATGATGTCGGCGGGCGCCTTTCTCCTGGCCGCCATCTCCGAACGGCGTAGTCCAGTGCCAGCCGAGTCGGTGCCCGTACTGGCCCGGTAGGCGTGCTTGTGTATCTGGCACTCGCGGCTAAACTGGCCGTTCAATGAGTTTCGTTTCGGAGTTCAATCGTCTGCCGCTTTCCTCCCTGCTGAAGCAGATGGAGACCGCAAACGTCGCGGAGGTGGCCCGGGTCCTGGCCAGTGGAGCCAATACCTTGGCCGATTTCGCAGTTTTGCTCTCCCCGGCAGCGGACGAAATGCTCGAACAACTCTGCCGCAAATCACAAGCCCTTACCCGGCAACGCTTTGGCCGCGTTATTCGGCTTTACGCGCCCCTCTACCTCAGCAATGAGTGCATCAATAACTGCGCTTATTGCGGCTTTTCCCGGGACAACCCAATCCTGCGCGTGACCCTGTCGGTGGACCAGGTGGAACAAGAGGCCAAGGCTCTGGCCGCTCAGGGATTCCGAAACATCCTGCTGGTCGCCGGTGAACACCCGAAGTTCGTCTCCAGCGGCTACATGGCCGAATGCGTCAGCCGCCTGGCCCGATTCATCCCCTCGATCTCCCTGGAGGTGGGACCCATGGAAACTCCCGAGTACGAACCATTGGTGGCCGCGGGTGCTGACGGGTTGATCGTCTACCAGGAAACCTATGATCGGGGTGTATACGCCGAGATGCACACGCTAGGACCCAAGCGGAACTTTGACTGGCGTGCGGAAACGCCCGAGAGGGCCTATGCGGCCGGTTTTCGGCGACTCGGAATCGCCGCCCTTTACGGTCTGGCTGACTGGCGCTACGAAGCCCTTTGCACTGCGGCTCACGCCCAATACCTGCTTCGCGAATGCTGGAAGGCCCAACTCACCGTTTCTTTCCCACGTCTCCGGCCCTGCGCGGGTGATTTTCAGCCCAAGACGCTCCTATCGGACCGGCAACTGGTGCAGTTGATGACCGCTTTCCGGCTCTTGCTCCCGGACGCCGGATTGGTCCTCTCGACCCGTGAAAATGCCGAATTCAGGAATGGGCTATTTCCCTTGGGCGTGACCCACGCCAGCGCGGGCAGCCACACTGAACCGGGCGGTTATACCGGCGCCGGTCGCGACAGCCTGCATCAAACTGTCCGTGGACGTATGGTGCCCGTTGCGGACTCCACACCCATCCCTGCCCTGACCGCCAAACGCGCCACGGAGGCGACTGGCCAATTCGATATCGCGGATGACCGGTCCCCCGCGGAGGTATCCGCCGCGATCCGTAAATTGGGATACGAACCAGTGTGGAAGGATTGGGATGCCGCCATCACGGCACCCCAATAGTCCCCTGACTTACTTCTCGGCCTTGGCCGGGCCGTAACCCTTCTTGGGCGTTCCGTCTTTCTTCAAGTGATCCGTGGCCCAAAGGATGCCCCGGGTAACCAAGTCCAGATACTTCGGATCGGAAACGGTCGCGTTGTTGTGCCCGATGGTCGTGGCGAAGACCTTGGTCTTTTTCGGGCCGTATTCGTGGGTCCAAACGACGACAGTATTATTCTGCCCCATACGGTCACCCTTGTCCTGCTGGCCACGTGCAATGGGCACTGTTTCGTCCCAGATCTTGATGTTGTTGTAGAGCTCTTCGTTGATCGTCGTCCAGTTGGTCAAACCCTTGAGTATCGGGCTGTCACCCGGCTGGAAGGAAATCGAAATGGGCTTCTGGGCGCCATGGCCGCTGGATTGCAATCCGAGATACTCGAACCACAGCGAATGGGGCGTTCCCGGCGTGGCAGGAGAATTCGGATCGCCAATCCGGTAGCAGTGCATTGCGCAGTGCAGATTGATCGCCGGAATGCCATCCCGGTGAGGCTTGAGCACGCCTTCAATCACCGACTGGGTATTGATATCCGCCGCGCACTCGTCATGAATGACGATGTCATAGCCTTTCGCGTAATCCGGATTTCCATAGATCGTCAACGGAGGGTGAGTACTGGAGTCCGAGGTGTAGATGACGTCGACCACCACGTTCGCCCGTTCCTCGATGCCTTTCTTGAGGATGTCCTTCTGGGCACCGTAGTCATGGCAGCATCCGCCCGCGAGAAGCAGTGCTTTGATGGGTTTCTTATCAGCCGCCGACAAGGCGACGCTGGAAGCCACCAAGGCACCCAGGGTAAACGTGACGAAAACGGACTTTTTCATTGGATAGAGCCCTGCCTACGGCGATTTGGTCCATTTGGCAATGCGTTTCTCCCAAATGCGCACGGCGGGGCACACGGATGGACGCACGGTTTTCGCTGTCCTTCAAAGAGTCGCAGGCTGATCGCCGATCCTGCCTGCCACTTACGGCCCCTACTTCACCAAGACGACTTCGTGATCCTCAGGCTTTGATGGTGCAGGCTCTGGAGCATGCGGCGGCTCAGGGTTCGTCGGCAGTTCCCCCTGGCGCGGTCCCGAAGGTAGGGACTCCCCCCGATTGAACTTCATGCTCAGGATCTTGCTCACGCCGCGCTCCTGCATGGTGACGCCATAGATGGCGTCGCCCATGGCGATGGTGCGCTTGTTGTGGGTGATCACAATGAACTGGCTCGTCTCGATGAAACCCCGCAACACATCCAGAAAGCGGTTGATGTTCGACTCGTCTAGCGGTGCGTCCAACTCGTCCAGCACGCAGAAAGGCGACGGTTTCACTTGATAGATGGAGAACAGCAACGCCACGGCGGTCATCGTCTGCTCTCCACCGGACAGCAGCGAGATCGTGCGCAGGGCTTTGCCTGGCGGGCGCGCCATGATTTCGATACCGGCGTCGAGCACATCTCCCTCTTCCACCAGGCGCAGATCGGCACTCCCGCCACCGAATAGCTTCACAAACATCGCTTGGAAATTGGTGCGGATCTTGTCGAACGTCTCGACGAACATCGCCTTGGTTTCCGTATTGATCCGGTTGATGACCTCGGCCAATTCCTGCTTCGCCCGGACCAGGTCCTCGTACTGCGCATTGAGGAAGTTATGCCGCTGTTCGGTCTCCTCATATTCCTCGATGGCCACCAGGTTCACCGCACCTATATCGTCCACCTTGCGCTGCAAAGCCTGTACCTGCTGGGCTACTGCATCCCAATCGGTGTTCAAGCCCGCGGACGCCATCTCTTCGGGCGTGACGGTCTCGATGGTCGGTTGCCCTTCCTCATTGGTGGAGATGCGAATGGCCTCCCCCTGGATCGAATCGAGGTCCAAACTATACTTCTGCTGGATGCGTTCGCGCAGGTTTTGGCAGGTCATCGACTTCTGGGTCAGCTCGACCTCCAACTGGCTGCGCTTGGCCTGCTGTGCGGCGGTCTGGGTCCGTCGTTCGCGCAACTGTTCTTCACGTGCCTGGATCTCCCCCTCCTGGAATTTCTTTTCCGCCTGCAGATCGGTGACCTGCTGACCGAGGGTGGCCCGCTCGCCATTCAAGCGTTCGATCTCCCGTTGGCTTTGGGTAATGCCCGCTTCGAAATTGCCGCGCCGTTCGTCGAACGAACCCATTTCCACCTGGAGGCGGCTGATGGTAGTCGTCAGCTCACGAATGCGCTGCTCCAGCGGTCCACGCTGGCGGGTATGCGAAGCAAAAAGCTGTTCCTCCGTGGCGAAGGCAATCTTGGCGTCGTTAAATTCCTGGTTCCGGCTGTCGCGATCGGCTCGCAAAGTTTCGACTTGCCCTGTCAGTTCCTGGGTGCGGGCCGTGCTGGCGCGCTCCTGATCCTCGAATTGCGCCAATCGGCCAGCCGAGTATTCGCGTTTCTCATTATATCCCTGCAACGCGACTCCCAGGACACCCAATTCCCGGGTGTTCTGTCCGATCTTGGCTTCGATCCCGCGCTTGGTGCCCTGCAAGCCATTGAACTCGCCCTGGCGCGTTGCGAGTGTCACTTCGTGCTGGCGAAGTTCGGTACGCACCTGCTCCACGGTTGCTTGCAGTGTCGATTGCTCGCTCTGCAGTGTTCCTTTGTTCTTGCTCGCCTCCTGGATCGCTTCTTGGAGCTTGGCCAATTCGGCCTGGAGTTCCGCAATCTGGTTCTTGCGGCCCAGGATACTCGCCGGAGCTTGTCCTGAACCGGTGGTTCCACCACCCGTAAATATACCCTGCTTGGTCAACAGTTCTCCGGAAACGGTCACGAAGTCATACTCGCCTTGGGTTTCGCGAAACGCCGCCGTGGCCGCCGCCAAATCGGTAACGAGCAGCGTCCGCCCGATGAGCCGCTCCAACAAAGGCTGAATGCTGGGATCGGCCTGCGTCACGGACAGCAACCGCCTGGCGCCCGCAACCGGCGATTCCACGGAGTTCTCCGCCGGGTTCGCAACCCCTTCGGGCAACAAACCCAGCGCAGCGATGCTGGCGCGACCTTTGCGTTGATTCCGCAGGTCGTCCAAAATTCGCGTCGCGTCCGCCGGATCCTGAGTCAGGACCAATTGCAACTGCGCGCCCAAGGCCGCTTCCACCGCCACGACATGTTCAGAAGGCACGCGTAGCCGATCGGCAATCGTGCCCAATACCGCAGTACTCTGTTTGAGCGCCGCCAAGGCCCCGGCGCCGAATCCTTCGCGGCTAGCGTCGAGCTGCTCCAGCACGTTGAGCCGCGAGCGTTTCTCCGCCTGCTGACGCAGGACACCATCCAAAACCTGCTGGGCCTGCTGTATTTCTCCCTGGAGCGCCTTCAGGCGTTGCTGGCGTTGTTCCAAGGTCTGGCGGGAGGTCTGGGCCAACTCGCGGTCGCTCGTGGCTTGGCGGGTGAATTCGTCCAGAGCGCCGTTTACCCGAGCCAGTTCCTCGTCCAACTGGATCTTTTCGGCGTTCAGCTTCTCCATCCGCACGACATTGCCCTCGTGCTGGAGTGCCAACTGGTTGATCTCACTCCGCAGCCGCCCCAGGGTTTGGCTCGCGTTGAAGGCCTCGCTTTGCGTCCGGCGGAGTTCCTCTTGTTTCCCCGAAAGTTCCCGTTCCACCACCATCAAGGCGTCGCGCCGTTGGTCCTGTTGGGCACGCAAGGCAATCACTTGGGACTGCGATGTTTCGATGCGACCGATCAGGTTGACCAATTCTTCCTCGGCGATGGCTTTCCGTTCCGTAGCCTGCGAGATGTCATGGATCGCCCGGGCGTTCTGGTCAGTCAGTTCCTGGAGGCGCTGCTGGTTGAAATCGATCTTGCTGTGGTGGCGGTCGGTTTCCGATTTGAGTTCCAGTGATTGCTGCTGCCGAAGGGCAATCTGCTGGTCGACCTCCGAAAGCTGGGTGCGCAGTTGAATGATTTCATCTTCCAACCGGACAATGGTTTCCTGCGCCACTTCGATGTCCAGGCGGGTGCGTTCTGCGAGTGCGTGGCGTTGCTTGATCTCTTCCTGCAGCACGTCGTACTGATGCCGGGCCCACTGGGTCTCCAAATGCTGCATTTCCGCCTGCAGCGCCTTGAAACGACGCGCCTTGCCCGCCTGGCGTTGCAGTGACCCGATCTGCCGCTTGACCTCCTTGATTAAGTCCTGCACCCGCAACAGGTTCTGCTCGGTGCTCTCCAACTTGCGCAAGGCTTCCTTCTTCTGCTGCTTGAAGCGGGTGATTCCCGCTGCTTCTTCGAAAACCAATCGCCGGTCGTCTGGCTTGCTGGAAAGAATCTGGGTGATGTTGCCTTGGGCCATCACCGAGTAGCTCGTCTTGCCGATGCCAGTACCCGCAAACAACTGCTGGATGTCCTTCAGGCGGCTCGGCACTCGATTCAGGAAATACTCCGATCCACCGTCCCGGAAGACCCGCCGGGTGATGGTAACCTCATTAAACTCCATCGGGATGCCCGCCGCCTTCAGTTGGTCGTTGTCCACGTCCCCGATGGTGAGGGACACCTCCGCCATGCCCAACGGCTTGCGGGTGTCGGTACCATTGAAGATCACGTCCGCCATCTCGCCGCCGCGGAGCGCCTTGGCCGATTGTTCGCCCAAGACCCAGCGGATCGCGTCCGACACGTTGGACTTGCCGCAACCATTCGGACCAACGATCGCCGTCACACCCGGCTGAAAGTTCAGCGAGATCTTGTCGGCGAAGCTTTTGAACCCAAGCACCGTGAGGTTCTTCAAATACATACGGGTGACATTGGAAGCTTCCCCGTTCCCCCTCGCAAGGGAAAAACCACAATCTGTAGTGGTGAGTTATTCACAACCACACAAGATCAAGGGGCAGAATCCAAACGGCCGGGCACAAAAAAAACCGCCGCAGAAGGAGGGTGTCCCAACTGGCGGCGGTTCCGTTAACAGACGGATCAGGGAGTGGGAGGTGGTACCAGTTTGGCTACCGCTTCACGCATCTCCTTGCCTGGCTTGAATTTGACAGTATAGCGCGGGGGGATGGGAACGTCCTTTTCCGGCTCATTGGGGTTGCGCCCAATACGGGCGCGACGAACTTTGACCTCGAAAACGCCAAAGTTTCGTAATTCAACGGTTTCTCCACGGGCAACAGCCTCGGAGATATAGTCGAGCGTCTTTTGGACTACTTGCAGTACCTGCTCTTGAATCAGACCGCTTTCGCTGCTGATCCGTACCACGAGGTCACGCTTTGTCATAGGTCGGACTGGCTAAGGTTGAAATTCTTGAAAAGGGGACTTTTCGTGACGCATGGGAGGAATAAAGGCGTTCGTCGTCGCGGTCAAGCCTTGAGCGACAACTACTTTCGCTAACCACGATCACTAATCGACCCGATCTGCCTGGTACTTAAGGACAAAATTGTCTTATCTCAATAGGACTTCCAAGCTGACTACACGACCGGAAAGGGTTACGTTATCGTGTCAACCATGGTCTGCAAGTAGCTTAAACCAAGCACATTGCAGTTTGGCTAATGAAGCACAGTAGGAACTATCCGCCAGCGATCGCCGGGATGATGCTGATCTCATCGCCGTCCTTGGTGGCGGTCTCCAGATTGGCCAGGAAACGAATATCTTCTTCGTTCAAATAAACATTCACGAAACGACGCACCCCTCCCGCGTCGTCCAGCAAACGATCCTGAATCCCAGGAAATTGGGTCTGCAACTCGCGCACTGCGGAACCCACAGACCCGGCGGCTACTTCCACCAGTTCCTGTTCGTTCGTCAGCTTTCGCAGCGGCGTTGGAATGCGTACTTTGACGGCCATGTTTTGTCGGGCGACAACATGGCGCGATGAAACGGGATCGGTCAAGGGTAGTTCCACATTACCGGCGAACCGCCTCCCCTCGACGATAGGCTTCCGCCAGGAGGGTAACCGGATGGGCTACCCGGATAAACTGTCCACGCTGGCGAAGTCCCTGCACGAGCTGCAACAGGCACCCCGGATTGCCCGTGGCCACCACGGTAGCCCCCGTTTTTAGGACATTTTCGGCCTTTCGGCGGGAAAGCTGGCCCGCCATTTCCGGTTGGGTAATGTTGTAAATTCCCGCACTGCCACAACACCAACTGGCTTCCGGCAACTCCACCCACTTGATGCCTGGGATGGCCCGCAAGAGTTGGCGCGGCTGGTTCGTAATTTTCTGCCCGTGGCACAAATGACAGGACTCGTGATAGGTCACTGTCTCATTCAACGCACCACCAGCCGGAATGGGCGCCAAGCCGATTTCTGCCAGCCACTCGTGGATATCTTTGACCTTCCGATCCCAGGTCAGCGCCTGTTGTTTCCACTGCGGATCGTCCGCCAATAGGTGGGAGTAATGCTTGAGGTGCGACCCGCAGCCGCCGGCGTTGGTGATGATCGCGTCGTATTGATCCGGCGGAAACTGCGCCAGATTGCGCCGGGCCAGCTCCTTCGCCAATTCCCACTCGCCGTTGTGCGCATGGAGCGAACCACAACAGCTCTGGGCGGGCGGCGTGTGTACCTCGCAACCATTCCGGGCCAGCACCTCGACAGTATCGAGGTTGACGTCGCTGAAGATCAGGTCTTGCGCACAGCCGGTCAGCACCGCCACCCGAAAACGGCGCGCCCCGACGGCTGGCGTAACGGGGTCAATGAGTTCATCGGAAAACCGCTGCTGCACGGGCGGTGACATCGCTTCGAGTTCGCGGAAGCGTGGCGGCAATAAACGGGTCAGGCCCGACTTTCGGAAGACGGCCTGCAGACCCAGGCGTTGCCACAGGCTGATGAGCTGGCCCGCCACCTGAAGCCGGGCGTGTTCCATGAACAACCATCGCAACGTGAATCCTCGAATCACATTGCGCACCGGATTTTGCAGGACCTTTTTCGACTCCACTTCCGCCCGGGCGTGCTCGAATAACTCGGCGTAGTTCACCCCGGCCGGGCACGCCGTCATGCAAGCCAGACACCCGAGGCAGAAATACATTTCGTCCCCGAAAGCCTTGCTCGGCTCCAACCGGTCGTCCGCGATGGCCCGCATCAACGCGATGCGACCGCGCGGGGAGTTTCGCTCCAACTTGGTCGCGTCGTAGGTCGGACACGTCGGCAGGCACAAGCCACAGTGCATACACTGCTGCACGACGGAGTAGTCGAGGTTCTTGAGGTGCGAGAAAGCGGGACTTGGCATTGCGCGCCGGGATCGTACCGGAGCCGATACCCACCATCACGCGTTTTGTGCGCGCTCGACTCGACGGACGGTTCCGCTATCTTGGCCGCGCTTCGGATGCAAATACAGACTCTCACTCTCGGCCATTCGCCCGATCCTGATGACGCGTTCATGTTCTATGGGTTGGCCAAGGACCTCATCAAAACCCCGGGCCTGCGGTTCGAACACATTCTGCAGGATATCCAGACGCTCAACGAACGGGCCACGCGAGGCGAGTTGGACATCTCCGCCATCAGCATCCACGCCTACGCCTACGTCAGCGACCAATATGCGCTGCTCCCCAGCGGTGCAAGCATGGGCGACGGGTACGGCCCGATGCTGGTGGCAAAGCAGGCCTATTCCCGTGATGAACTCCGTAAAAAGCGCATCGCCATTCCCGGTCGCATGACCAGTGCCTATCTGGCCTTACAGCTCTGGCTGGGTACTCCCGGGAAGGAACTCGACTGCATCGTGGTCCCCTTCGACCAGATTTTCACCGCCGTGCGCGAAGGCCAAGCCGATGTCGGACTCATCATTCACGAAGGCCAATTGACCTACCAAAACGAGGGGCTGGTCGTTTGCCAGGACCTGGGCATCTGGTGGGGCAGCGAGAACAACGGCCTTCCCCTGCCCCTCGGCGGAAACGTCATCCACAAGCGCCACACGCCGGAACTTCGCTCGCGGGTCAGCCGAATCCTCACGGATAGCATCCAGTTCAGCCTCGATCACCGCCCGGAAGCCGTGGCCCATTCGCTGCAATACGCCCGCGACATGGGACGCGACCTGGCCGACCGCTTTGTCGGGATGTACGTCAACCACTGGACCCTCGACTACGGCGACGCCGGCCGCGAGAGCATCCGCCGCTTCCTGAATCGCGGCCAGGCCCTCGGCGTCCTACCCCAGGTGCCGCCACTAGAGTTTGTGGCGTAATTAAAGCGCACCAGGCGCGACCGTCCCCGTCGGCTCAATGCCTCGCGACAGCGCATGAGTGCGGTCGCGCAGGCTTGGCGAAGCTACCGCGTTGAGAAGGCGGCTCCGCCGTCTCCGTACCCTCGCCAAAAAGAACGCGACAGCGTCGTGGAGTGCGGTGGCAAGCAAAGCGCGACACCGCTTTGGAAAGCAGGTCATACGTCGCGAACAAGGGCGCCTATTGATTAGATCCGTCTTCAAACCGGGAACCCCTGCGTGGTGGCATATAGTTCAGTCACGAATCCCTCCGCATCCTGGAGATGTTAGATAGTATTCCAGCCATCGATTCGAAGTTGTCCCCTCTCACTGATCTGGCTTCCGTGCAATCGCCCGCAACACAAACAGGCGATACTTCGTGTCCTGATAACACATCCGGTACTCCGTATCCATGAGCTCTTGGAACGGCAGTTCCGCCGTGTCATTGCCCAGAAGCACCAGACCCGGTTTAATCTTTTCCATTTCTGCACGGAGTTTTGCCGGCGTCATGTCGCCCGACCAGAGGCGTTTGAGTGAAATCACGGCCAAGCGGGGCGGCATCGGGATGTCCGAATGAAACGTGTAGATGGGTTCATCCGCAAAGAAAAACTCGGTGAAAGGCTTGTAACGTGCGACTTCCTTGAGGATTAGCGCGCTATGCAACTGGGGCGAATTCCGGATGCTATACATTTGGATATACACGCGCCCGCCCGTCCAACCCGCGAATCCCAAACCGACGACGCCCACGGCAACCTGGGCCGCCCGTTTGCTTGACCGCAATGCCTCCACCACCGTCGCGACACCCACCGCGGCGCACCAACAAAGCGGGACCGCGTTGTGGACGTAATAGTACGACCACCACGGCACGTGACTTGGCAATACGATATAGGTCAGCAACAGCCAGGCGACCGGCACCAGGAAAAATGGCTTCCGCATCGACTGTTTCAGCAACACGACCACCCCGATCAACGCCGGAATCGTTGCGTCCCAATTCTTGAAGAGAATCGACCAGTCATACGGATGATCCGCCGGAGCGCCGTACTCAAACGACTGGGCACCGGAAATATGGGCTTCCCACCCCTGCTTCAACTGGAGCATCAAGGAATGGCCCGTACCATAATTCAACGCCACGAAGGAACCCAGCGCCGCCACTCCGAAGGCCGCCACGGCCGCCAGAAAAGTCCCCATCGAAAAGCGACGCGATACCACACTCGCATCGCCAACACCAGATACCGTCGCCGACCCCACACCAGCCGCAGACTTCTTCACGGCGACCATTCCACGCCCTTCAAGTCCCCGAACCCAAAAAATCAGCGGCACCAACGGCAGGTACATCAAACCGATCAACTTCATCTGCATCGCGACGCCGAACACCAGTCCCGCCATCAGGTCCGTCCACCTGAACGACCGACCACGGCCCCAGGCCAGAATTGCCAGAGCCGCCACCGCCGGAGCCAACGCAGGCAACTCCTGCATGCAAGACGTGCTCAGCTCCAAGTAACCAGGGGAGGCCAACAAGAACACCGCGCCCAAAACCGCCACCAACGTGCCGAGCGTTCGCCGTCCCAGCGCAAACAACGAGGCCATCAACACGCCCGAGAAAAACACCGTCAGCAACCTCGGTCCCGCCACCGAAGGCGAAAGATGCTTCAGGATGGCCGCGACCAGGACCGTATCCAATGGGGGTTGGTCGTTCCAAATCTCCGTGTAGAGATGATACCCATGATTCAAAAGCGTCGCCTTCGACAATTCGAAATCCTCGTCCGCCCCAATTTTCACCGCCGACCCCAACGGCAAAAAGCACACCAGAACGCCAAATACCGCCAGGATCGCAGCCAGAGCAACAATCCACTGAATCCTCGCCTTACGAGGATCAATCTGGCGCGGACCCTGGGCCTTTTGGCCGACAGAGCCCTTTCTTTCCTGATTCTTTGACGCAACCATGGATTTCAATGCCGACGATTGCGGAGACTCAAAGGGTCCCGGAGAAGGATGTCAAGACACACCCCGGTCAACACTCGTAATTGAACACTCCAAAACCCGCTGTGGTATAAAGGCAAGTGGGGCTAGTTCCTGAGTGACCTACCCACCAAAACTGCAGGCTCCTCGACACCAAGGCGCAAGTGACGTGCTCTACAGGATCCGGAGGGCGCGGTTCCCGACGAGCCCATAGAGGCGGTGAGTGGTTTGGCGAGCATCATCACTCTTGAAGCAGTCCCTAAGCCCGAATCTCATGCGTTGCACCACCGTCCCGACAGACGCCTACCCATCTCAGTTTTCAGGCTCCTCAAAAAGTAGCCCCTGGACCAAAACCCAATTCCGTTACAACAATCCGGCCCCCGGATCAGCAGTCGTTCTTGGGTTCACATCGCCTCAAAATCATCACGCCAATCAAGCCCGGCCGATCATTCAGATCGCCTGCATAGACGCTCGCATTAATCACCTAAGGGAGCTGCCAATCTGCTATCAACTTAATGTAAACATTGGTTGAAGACCAATCGACGTATGGAACGAGCTGAACCATTTCAATCCGCTTCCGTTCCAACATCCTGCCGGTTGACACCTCAAACAGGCAAACATTCCCCGGCGCATCGCTCCCTTGCCCTGGCATCATGCCAACCGACTGCCGGCAGCTATAAACGACGACTTTGAAGCGACCGTCAGGACTTGGAAAAACGCGGTATTCGTCGCCCAGGAAGAAGTGATTGGACAGATATATCGTCAAACCCACAATCACCAAGCCCCACAGCAACACAACGACAACGCGTCTCATCGCAGCCCCTCGGCAGAAACCGCGGTTGTCGTCCTCCTCCGAACTACGTGAACGTGAGTCATTCCGGTAAGTCTCGTTGCCACCATGCAATTCCCCCCCCCAAGGGAATTGCCTCACCTCACCCGCGACATTCAGTGCTTGATCTGAATGCCCTTTGAGGGATCCTTTTCAATAGAAATCACCGTTCCACTGTTCAAATCGACCTTGATGACGATCTTCCAGAGTCTATCTCCGTTTTCGATTTGCGCCAGCCCATTTGTTGAAATAATGAACCGAAATTCGCTGGCATCCGTTTTAGAGCCAGTCCCAAAAGTGGCTTTGGCCGGATGCGCCAGCAGAAAGCGCCGGGGGCTAGGCGCCGAGGGAGCATATTCCAGTGATTACGTGACTGAGGCGTAACGCCCGCAACCCTTTCTACCAGCAGGTAGCCAAACGCACTTTTTGGACGGGCTTTTAGAGGAGATTCCTTCGGCACTTGGGAGCGAATGCGTGGCTGGCTCTTGCTGGAGATAATTGCTAATGCCGCCAAGCCAACATTGCGTCCATTCCGGTGTATTTAGCTTCTTTTCAATTCTACAACGACAATTACAGCGGTCCCATCCGAGTCGGACCAGCACCCACATTCACTGCCAATTGAGCGCTACAAAAGAGCATCGGCAAACCAGATCCGCCCATGAATATGG
>DATJII010000271.1:0-20010 GCA_035493435.1 Candidatus Limnocylindria bacterium
GCGGCCTGCCGTCGGTGATCGTGAACGATACCTTCGCGCGGCATTATTTTGGCGGGGCCAGTGTCGTGGGCCGCCGTTTGCGGATGCTTTGGGAGAATGGCACGCCCAAGGAATGGCGGACCATTGTGGGTGTTGTTCCGGATACGTTCCTGAAAGGCTCGTTTAATCGGCCACGCACGGGCGCGGCAGTGTTTCTCCCCCTTGAAGAGTCGGTGCCCACCTATCCCACAGTGGTGGTGCGTGGCCCGCGGGCGGCGAAATCGTTGGCGGATCCCCTGCGGCGTGCGCTGGCGAGGCTGGATCCTGACCTGGTTCCCTATGGTGTCGGTACTCCCCGGACCAGTTTGATTGCGACCGACGGCCAGTCTGCGGTGGTTACCGGGATCTTCACAGCATTTGCCGCGGTGGCCTGTATCCTGGCGACCGTGGGGCTTTATGGTGTGACGTCTTTTGCGGTCGGACGTCGAACCAAGGATTTGGGAATTCGCATGGCCATGGGGGCCAGTCGCGAGCGCATTATCACCGAGGTCCTGCGCGAGGGCGGGTTGCAGTTCGCTGTTGGCGCAACCGGTGGTGTGTTGCTGGCGCTCGCCTTCGTCCACTTCGGCGCCAGTCGATTGACAGACTTCCTCTACGAGGTCAGCCCGAGGGACCCCGCGGTCTATGCCGCAGTCGTTGCGCTGCTGGCGGCGGCCACGGTTGTGGCATGCCTCGTTCCCGCCCGCCGTGCCGCCAGGGTCGCTCCCATGGTGGCTTTGAGAAGTGGCTAGTGTGCCGGTTTGGAGGATGCAGATTTTTCAAAAAATAGAATATCGAACCGATGAACTCCCTTGAAGCCTCTTATCTAGGTGCCGTCGAATGTCATGAAGTTGAAGAGATCCGGGCGCTCCTGGACGCTGGACTATCTCCCCAGACCCGGTTCAAAGGGCTCTCCCTCGTCACCTGCCTCACCGAGATGTATAGCCGGAGCGATCGATTCGTCGATTGCCTCCGGCTCCTGCTCGACCGCGGGGCGGTGGCGGATGACCCGGCGGTCGTTCCCGTGCTGCTCAACGATGCGGACGCCTTGCGATCCGCCCTCCAGGCGGACCCTTCCCTGATCCGGCACCGCACGGATATGATTTCGACGTTCACTCCTTTGGTGGGGGCGACGCTGTTGCACGTGGCTGCCGAATACGGCCATTGTGAGGCTGCGCGGGTATTAATCGAGATGGGCGCCGAGGTCGATGCCCGGGCGGCGGTGGACGACTTCGGCATGAACGGCCATACCCCGCTCTTTCACACGGTCAATTCCAACGCCAACCGGTCTGAGCCCCTCATGCGTCTCTTGTTAGCAGCCGGTGCCAATACCGACGTGCGCCTGGCCGGTATAACCTGGGGGAAGGGGTTCGAATGGGAAACAACGTGCTTCGATGTGACCCCTCTTTCGTATTGTCAGATGGGCCTGTTGCGCCAATTCCAACGCCGGGAAAAGGATACCTACGCCAATATCAAACTCCTCCTCGCCGCTGGCAAGAGGATAGTCCCACCCTTGGAAAACATCCCCAATCGCTATCTATATCCCGACGGCAAGACATGAGGGCGCAACCCGGTGCCACTGGAAAACTAGAGTGATCCTCGTTGGCCCAGGCGAACCGAAAAGCGACCCAAGCCGGGAGGGCGAGGCTCCCGACGAGCCCCGCCATTGGCCAGAGGCTTCGTTCCGCAAAAGAGTAGTCAAATCGAAGCGAAGCGCCTTCCTTCGCCCCCTTGGGGGAGAAGGTGGCCGCAGGCCGGATGAGGGGGTGGCGCACTGGCGATTCCAACCGACTCTTCCCCACGACGAAGCTTCGCTACTTAATATCCCCAAACTGGACATTCTCCGGCGCCTCAGGCTCATCCAATATCTGGATTGTGGTGGCCGGTCCCAGGTCCGGCGCGTTCCACGAACGCAGGACCCAGACTACTTTCTTGTCGGGCGTCAGTTCGACCGCCTGGACCGGGGGATGAACCTTGTCGATCGGTCCGCTCCATTCATTCACCCAATTGTTGATGAGCGTATTGCCATTGGGCAGGCGCCACGCCAGTTGCAACGAACCTAACTTATACTCTCCGGCGTCCGCCTTGGTGAAAGTGGCCACCGTCTCTCCCCGCCGCGTGATTTCCCGGACATCGCGGCGATCCACGATCAGCACGTTCCCGTTCTTCAAAGGCGAGGCGCTCCAGGCCCCCTCGGCTGGAAAGGACCAGACTTCCTTTCCGTCGGCGTCGTACTCACACACTTTGTTCATGTCCATGTGGGCGACCAGCAGCGTTCCCTTCGGCGTGATTCGCGCGTGCCGGAAATGGCCATGGGTGCTCTTGGGATTGCCGGTCGGAATACGAAACTCCTTCTTGGTCTCACCCGTGGTGATGTTCACGACGCGAACCCAGGCCGGATCGCCGTTCTGCACGTAGAGCACGTGATCGTGGCCGATAGGCATGGCGGTATGGATCTCGGAGCCGGCGGGCGCATCCAGATTCCAAAGCACCTTTTTCTCCGGTGAGATCAGTTTGACGGCGTATTGGTGCGCCAGCAGCAGGTTGCCATTGGAGAGCAGCACGGCATCGCTGATTTCACCCTTACTCGCCGGATCGTCGTAGGACCACACGACTTCCCCATGCTTCACAATGAAAGCCCTCCGGTTCTTCGATTCGCCCGCATACAGAAAATCGTGCTGGGCCAGTCCCTTGCCGGGCAACGCGCCCGTGGAATCGGTTGGCGTTTGCCCGAGAATTGCAGGCAGGAAACCGAGGCTCAAAAGGACAGGGATCGAGATGGATTTTCGATTCATGGAGTGGTTGAAGCCTATCCGATTTGGCTTGGTGCGCCATGATCAAATCGGCAGGTGGTGACTGTCGACGTAATCCATATTCCCCTCCGCCCCGGGTTGGTTTACCATCAGCCCCTTACGATGACGGAGATTCAGAAGGTTTACGAACCGCAGGCGGTCGAGGAGAAGTGGTACTCGTTCTGGCTTGCCGAGAATTGCTTTGCGGGCAACCCCGCGCGCGTTTCGGCAAAACGGCCTGCCTATTCCATTGTTATTCCCCCGCCGAACGTGACGGGTGTATTGACCTTGGGCCACGTTCTGAACAATACCATCCAGGACATCCTCGCCCGCAAGGCACGGATGGACGGGAAGGAAGTCCTCTGGCTGCCGGGCACCGACCATGCCGGCATCGCCACCCAGACGGCCGTCGAGAAAACCCTCAAAAAACAGGGGGAAATCAAACATCGCGACGATCTGGGGCGGGAACGCTTCCTCGAAAAGGTCTGGGAATGGAAAGGCCGCTACGGTGGCATCATCATCCAGCAACTCAAGAAGCTGGGGGCCTCCTGCGATTGGAGCCGCGAACGGTTCACGATGGATCCGCACTACAACCAGTGCGTCCAGGCCGTTTTCTTTGATCTTTATAAGAAGGGTCTCATCTACCGCGGCAAGCGGATGGTGAATTGGTGTCCTGCGTCTCGCACCGCCCTGTCCGACGAGGAAGTGGAAATGAAGGAGCAGAAAGGCTTCCTTTACTACTTCCGCGTGGAAGTGCGCGAAAAGCCGGGCACTTGGCTGACCATTGCCACCACCCGGCCGGAGACGATTCCGGGTGACACAGCCTTGGCGGTGAACCCCAAGGACCCTCGCTACGCTGGGTTGGTGGGCTTGCATGCGGTGCGTCCCTTGCCAGTGGAAATGCCGCTGGAGGAACGGCTTATCCCCATTGTGGCCGACGAGCACGTGGATTTCGAGTTCGGCACCGGCGTCTTGAAGGTGACCCCGGCTCACGACAAGGCGGACTTCGAAATTGGGGCGCGTCATCAACTGCCCGTCGTCGACGTGATGAACCAAGATGGCACGATGAACGTGCTCGCAGGCGCCACTTTAGCCGGATTGGATCGCTTCGTGGCCCGCAAAAAGGCAGCGGAACAATTGACCGAGCTGGGCGTCCTCGAAAAGGAAGAGCCGTACACCAATAACGTCGGCTTTAGCGAACGCGCCGGAGTGCCGGTGGAACCGCGCTTGAGCGAGCAATGGTTCTTGCGTTACCCCAGCCGGGAAAAGTCGCTCGAATGTGTGGTCAATGAAACGCTTCGTTTTCACCCGGCTCGCTGGGCCAAGGTGTACGAGCACTGGATGACTGGCCTCCAGGATTGGTGCATCAGCCGCCAACTCTGGTGGGGGCATCGCATTCCCGTGTGGATCAAGACTGCCGGTCCGTCTGAAACGGCAGAAGGCTGGACGCAACGCCTCGCGGCTGAATTCCCGGCTTCGGCGACGGAACTGGTGGTGCGCGCTTCGGGGCAGGAACTTCACGCTGCGACCGTTCATCCGGAGGTTCAGCAAAAGCTCTCAGCCGAAGGGTGGGTGCAGGACTCCGACGTGCTCGATACCTGGTTCAGTTCGTGGTTGTGGCCGTTTGCCACCATGGGCTGGCCGGAGAATACCGAGACGCTGAAGGCTTTTTATCCGACCACTGACTTGGTGACCGGTCCGGACATCATTTTCTTCTGGGTCGCCCGCATGATCATGGCGGGCTACGAGTACATGGGAGAGATGCCGTTCAAGAACGTGTATTTCACCGGCATCATCCGCGACAAACAGGGGCGGAAAATGTCCAAATCCTTGGGCAACTCACCCGATCCGCTGGAAATCATCGGGAAGTTCGGCGCCGATGCCCTGCGGTTCGGCGTGATGCGTTCGGCACCGCTCGGGCAGGATGTGATTTATGACGAGCAGAACGTCGAACTCGGACGTAATTTCTGCAATAAGCTGTGGAATGCCTGCCGTTTTCGTCAGATGCAGGGCGGGGATACTGAAGGAGAAATCAACCCGGCCTATCTGACCGGCGATGATCGTTGGATATTGCTGCGGTTGGACCAAGCGGTGCAGGAAGTTTCTGCGGCGCTGGCCGATTACCGTTTCAACGAAGCTGCCGCTTCCCTCTATCGCTTTTTCTGGAGCGAATACTGCGATTGGTATATCGAAGCGTCCAAGGCCGCCTTGGCGAGCACGGACACCGAACGCCGTGCCTCCACAGTGGCGGTCATCGACTTCGTTCTGGGCCACGTGGTGCGCCTGTTCCATCCGTTCCTGCCGTTCATCACCGAAGAACTCTGGCACGGTTTGGGATACAGCAGGGACCTGCCACCGGATCAGGGAGGCAAGTCTATCATGTACGCCCCTTGGCCTAAACCTTTTACCGCTGAGGAGAAGGCCTACTTCGGCCTGGATGACGCCGTGGATCGCCGGTCTTCCAGCAAGTATGAATTGGTGACCTTGGGCCGTAATCTCAAGGCCCAGTTCGGCATGCCGTCGAATAAACGGGTGAAGTTCATCCTGCGTGCCGCTGGCGAAATCGCCCCTATTGACGTGGAAGTGGTTCGTATCCTGGTGAATGCCGAGACGTTGGAAGTCGTGGGAAGCGGTTGGACCACACCCAAGGGCGTTCCCAGTGCTGCCAACGCCTTTGGTGAACTCTTCCTGCCTTTGACCGGCTTGATTGACGTGGCCTCCGAACGCACGCGTTTAGCCAAAGAGCTGGAAAAGATCGCCACCGAAGTGGGAAAAGTCCGCGACAAACTGGCTAATCCCGAGTTTGCCCAAAAGGTCCCGGCAAAAGTGCTCGCCGAACACGAGCAACGTCTCGCCGATTGGCTCGCGAAGGAGAAACAAGTTCACTCCGCTTTAGCCAACCTGCCTGAGGCGTAACGATCCGCCCAAAAATCGGGGCGTGGCATTCACTGCCGCGCCTTTTTGGTTTTCGAGCCCCCGCTCCCGTAGCCACCGAAGTCATGAGGTGGAAATGCGTGGCGTGACCGCCGCCATGCCACAACATGCGATCAAGCTACGCGCTCGCCGGGGGGCGCATTTTTTTGCTGCCCCTGACTTTGGGGATTCGGTTGTCAAGGCTTGCTGATTACAGCAAGCACTCAAAGGCTGGGCTCCTCCGCGTTGCCTTGGCAAACCCTGAAGCGTAGCCCTAAAATCCGGGAGGGCCAGACTCCGTCGAGCCGTGACCCATGGAAAGGGGACTCGCACAAGAGTTGCAAGTGACTCCAACGGAGCATTTTGTTGAGTTTGTATTAGGAGGCTTCGGAGGCTTCGATAGGTCTGACATTTCTCTGAAACGAATCGACTCGCCGATGGCAGGGCTCGACGGAGTCTCTCCCTACCGGGCTTGGACGGCTTTAGGGTTCGCCTGGGCCGACGACGATCACTGTGGTTTCCGGGGGCGGTGTCGAGATGCGCCCCTCGCCGGGTTCAATTGAATTCGAGGCTGGCCCGGCAGTCTTTTATGGCGGTACAAATACCGCAAATTGCTCCATGAAACGCCTTAGTCTCTTTGTTGCCGGATTGCTCGCGACCTCGGCCGTGTGGGCCCTCACGGATCAGGACTGGCCCAATTGGCGCGGTCCTGCGTTCAACGGCTCGGCCAAAGCCACCGGCTTGCCTGAATCCTGGTCAGCCACCAACGGACTGGCTTGGACCGTGGATCTTCCGGGGCCGAGCGGGGCGACTCCGGTTATCGCGGGAGACAAAGTCTTTCTGACGAGTACCGACTCCCAAGGCAATCTGCTTCTGCTCTGTTTCGACCGCAATGAGGGCAAGAAGCTATGGGAACAGCCGGTTGGAATCGGCAGCAAGGTGGTGGGGCGGAACAATCTTGCGGCGTCTTCCCCGGTTACGGACGGACAACGCGTGATTTGCATGTTCGGAACGGGTGACATCGCGGCGTTTGACCTAGACGGCAAGGAGTTGTGGAAAAGGGACCTGGGCAAGGAGTTTGGGCGTTACTCGATCATGTGGCTCTACGGCTCCAGCCCGATGCTTGACCAAGGGCGTTTGTACGTTCAGGTCCTCCAGCGCAACCCGCTTCCCGACGACTATCCCTTTAACGAAGCCAAGAAAGAACGCGAGTCGTACGTCATGGCTTTGAATCCGGCGGACGGAAAAGAGATTTGGCGCCAGGTGCGGGCGACGGATTCCACCAAAGAATCACAGGAATCCTACGCTTCACCGATTCCCTTTAAAGGTCCCCACGGCAACGAATTGTTGGTGGTGGGCGGCGATCATGTGAGCGCGCATAAAGCGGAAACGGGCGAAGAGTTATGGCGTGCCCGCCTCTACGAAAAACGCGACGATTGGTACCGCATAGTCACCTCGCCCATTGGTTACAAAGGTTTGGTCTACGCCTCGGGTCCCAAAGGTCAACCCGTGGTGGCCTTCCGCGACGGGGGAAAAGGAAACGTGACCACCGAAAAGCTCGCTTGGAGTTTTTCCGAGAGCCCAACGGATTGGGCTACGCCACTGATATTGGACGACAAGTTCTTTGTTTTGGATGGCCAGAAGCACGTGTTGACCCGCCTCAATCCGGAAACGGGCGAAAAGGTTTGGACTGGCAAATTGGACTCCGACGTCATTTGGAGTTCCCCCACCGGTGCCGACGGAAAGATCTATCTTGTGAGCGAGCGCGGCACAGCCTTGGTGGTCAGCGCGGGTGACGAGTTTAAGATTCTCGCCAAGATTGAGTTGGGTGATGGGCCAGTCAAATCCTCGGTGGCCGTGGCACACGGACAACTCTTCATACGTACCGCGCATAAACTTTGGTGTGTAGGCAAAGCTGCCTCTACAAACTGAGTTCTAGAAACGTGCAATTTGCAACCGACGGATTCGCAGGAGTCCGCCGGTTTTTTTGTTTTTCCACGCTGATGAACAAGGCTTGGTCTCGATGAGCCACTCCTGCCAATCACAGCATTTCCCGGTGGGGAGGCATCGCCATTCAGCACCTTTCCTTGGGCTATCCGTAAAGACTGATTCCCAAAGCGCGTGGAATAGGGTAAGGTGCCTTCCGTAACCCCCGGATAAATCGCGCGCTGCGTCCCCGTGTCGCCGTTGAAATGGCTCAAGGCGGGTGTTTCGGCTGCCGATAAGCTGGGAGACGCCTTTTTCATCGCCTCTGGCAACTCGAATTCACCAGTCGGCTGGCGGTGGGGCGATGCGTGGTTCTATGCTGCCGAAAACTTATGGGATGATGCTGGCCGTTGGAGGAGCCCTGTTTACGGCGGTGGGGACAGTTTTTGCCCAAGCACCTCCGGAAACGGTTTCGGTGCTCACCAACATAGCTCAGCTCAAGCACCTTACTTCGGAACAGGCGGCCAAACACTTTCCTGTTCGAGTGCGGGGGGTGGTGACTGCTATCGATCCAGGAGTCGTCCAAGACGAAACCGGCGCAGTTTATACCGGGCCACTGAGCGTAGGCGGTGTCGTTCCGGGCAGCTATGTCGAAGTGAGTGGCGTATCGGATCCCGGAGGATTTGCCCCTCGAATCTTGGGGTCGGCCACTAACGGTACGGTGGAGGCTCGAATTCTGGGGAATCGCCCCCTGCCGGAACCCAGGATCCTTACGGCGGAGGGTTTGCTCGATTCGAAGAATGACAATCTTTGGGTTCAGGTTACCGGTACCGTCCGCAGTTGGAGACCAAGCAACCGTCCAGGCAAGGAACCTTATCTACGGCTTTCACTTTACAATGAGATCGTTCCGGTGCTGCTGCCTGCTGCTGCCGATGAGACGTTTTTGCGCAGTCTGACTGGAGCCCGAGTGGAGGTTCAGGGCGTTTTTGGGCCGCGATTCAACACCCGGCGGCAATTGATAGGAACCATCATTTTCGCCACCCAAAAGGAGAAGGTCAAGGTCCTGCGGCCTGGCACCGAGAATCTGTTTCAACTGCCCCTGCGTCCCATCGCTTCGATCGGACAGTACGACGGCGACATTGAGTCGGAAATCTATCACGTGCGGGGCACGGTCTTGTTACACCAGTCCGGCCAGGGATTTTACCTGCGGGGTGAGGAAGCGTCCGCCTGGATCCAATACGAAACCACCAACAGCATCTCTCCTGGCACTCTGGTGGAAGTGGTCGGTTTTCACAATCTGTCCAGGTCGATGTCCACTTTGGACGACGCCCGGGTAAAGATTATTGGGCCAGGCTCGGTTCCGGAACCGTTGGTTTTCACCAATGGCATTCCTGCGCCGGATTCCGATGTCGTTTCGTCTTCCATGTCGACGGATGCCCACGCCATTGACGGCGCTTTGGTCAAGGTGCGGGCGGCAGTCCTTGACACGAGTGCCAACAGCCGGCGGCACACCCTGGTGCTTCAACAGGGCACGACTCTATTTAGCGCGGAACTGACCCTGCAGCAGGGGGCGAAGGACCTGAAGAATATAGAATCCGGTTCCGTCATCGAAGTGACCGGTGTCTATTCACTGATCTTCGGCGATGCGTCGCGCCCGCTGGGTTTTAAGATTCTGTTGCGCGATGGGAAGGATGTTGCCGTGGTCTCCCAGCCGCCTTGGTTCACTACCGACCGGGCGTTCGGCGCCATTGGGGGTGGCGCTGGCATTGGCTTGATGATTCTGGGCTGGGTTTGGGTTCTGCACCGCAAGAACGAGCAACTGAGGGACCATCTGGTGGCTCGCGACCTGACGGAGCTGGCCCTTCAGAAGGCAGCCGCAGAATTGGAAATGCGCGTCGACGCGCGGACGGCGCAATTGCGGCAGCAGGAAGAGTTCGTTCGCACGGTCATCGACATGATCCACGGTTTCATCTTCGCCAAGGATCGGAACGGAAAATTCCTGCTCGTGAACCAGTCTCTCGCCGGCCATCACGGCATGAAGCCCGCCGATCTCATCGGGAAGACTGACGCGGACATCATGGGCAACCAGGACGAGGCGCGTATCGTGATGCAGGACGACCGCGAGGTCCTCGTCACCGGCCGGGAAAAATTCATCCGGGAGGAATCGATCACCAATATTGAGGGCCAACAGATCTGGCTGCAAACGTGGAAGCGGCCCATAACCGGTCCGGACGGGCAACCCATATTGGTGGGACTGGCGATGGATATAACCCAACGCAAGCGGGATGAGGAGGATCTCGGCCGGGCCAAGGAGGCGGCTGAGGGCGCGAATGTGGCCAAGAGCCTCTTCCTGGCCAACATGAGCCACGAGATTCGCACTCCCATGAACGGGGTCATGGGTATGATCAATCTCCTGTTGGATACCCCCTTGAGCCTCCAGCAGAAGGATTTTGCTTATACCATCCGGACCAGTGCCGAATCGTTGGTTTCCATTATTAACGACATCCTCGATTTCTCGAAAATCGAAGCGGGCAAACTTCACTTCGACGATCTCGACTTCGAATTGAATGAAACGATCGAGAGCGCGGTGGAACTCCTGGCGGAAAGGGCTCACAACAAAGGCTTGGAGTTGGCGGCCATGATCGACCGCGACATCCCTCGCTGGTTGCGGGGCGATCCCGGGCGGGTGCGCCAGATATTGCTCAACCTGTTGGGCAACGCCGTGAAGTTCACCGACAAAGGGGAAGTCTTTCTGCACGTATCCTGTGGCGAGCGCCGTGATGGGCGGGTCCAGATTCGTGCCACGGTCAAGGACACCGGCATCGGGATTGCGCCCGACGTCCAGGAACGCCTCTTTACGGCTTTTACCCAAGCCGACGCCACAACCACCCGACGGTATGGTGGGACGGGCCTGGGGCTCGCGATTTCCCGGCGGCTGGCAGAGATGATGGATGGGAGCATTCAAGTCGAGAGTACTCTGGGCGGAGGTTCTTCCTTTACCGTCACCCTTTGGCTGCAGGAACAACCTGAAAACGGGAATCATTCCTTGGAAATACACCCGGGGGGACTCGAAGGGCGCCATTGTCTGGTCGTGGACGACAACGAAACCAATCGTCGCATCTTGGACTACCAACTCCAGGGATGGAGAGCGGGTCAGGTCGTTCTTGCCAACGATGGCAACGGGGCGCTGGCAGCCTTACGCCAGGCGGTGGTCGACGGAAAACCCTTCGATCTGGCGATTCTCGATTTTCATATGCCGGAAATGAATGGGATCGAACTGGCACAGGCGATCCACCAGGATCCAAAGCTTTCGCAGACCCGGCTGGTGATGCTCACGTCGATGTGTGATCGAGTGAAGCCCGAGGAGTTGAGTGCTGCCGGATTGAATGCTTGGGTCGTGAAACCCGCCCGCGCCTCACAACTAAAACAGATCCTGGAGACACTTTTCTCCCGGGATGCCGCGTTGGCTTTGGTTCCTTCCAAGAAAAACGGTGAGAATCTATTGACGGGGGTGTCGCCCGAGGCTCCGATTTCTGGAGGGGAGAAACTACGGATACTCGTGGCTGAGGACAACGTGGTGAACCAGAAGGTGGCCCGGCTCAATTTGGAGAAACTTGGCTATCGCGCGGACGTCGTCGGCAACGGCCAGGAGGCCATCGACGCGCTCCGCCGGATTCCTTATGACATCATCTTGATGGATTGCCAGATGCCCGAGATGGACGGTTACGAGGCGACGGCGGTTATACGCTCCGGCAAGGTTACCCGGCACCCGGTGCGCATCGTGGCCATGACGGCCAATGCGATGCAAGGCGACCGCGAAAAATGCCTCACCTCCGGGATGGACGACTATGTAAGCAAGCCGGTGCGCCTCGACGATTTGCGCAAAGCCATAGAGCGGAGCCTCGACTCCCCCCGTGCCGTTCCCTCGTCAAACGGTGCCAAGCAAGTGGCCGACTGATTCGATTGCGTAATTCCGGCTAAGGCTGGACAGCCACCCGGAAGAAATAGACCGCCGTCGACTGGGCTAGCCCCAGGGGCGGAAGGGTCACGGTCAGGTCCGTCCCTGTGCCCCGCAATGTTGCGGATGCCGCCTGCCAGGTGTGAAGATCCCCGCTGGTTTGCAGGGTGTACAGATGCCCGTTCACCGTCGGCCACGTGAATTTTACCAAACCACTGGGTTGCACGGCGGGAATCCCTAATTTCAGAGAAGAAGTCGGATCGGTCGGGTCAGTTCCGGCAAAGAATTCCTGCAAATCACTGGCGCCATCCCCGTCAGTGTCCCGCTGTGATAGATCGGTGCCGGCCAGGTTGCCAAAGTAATGTACTTCCCACGGATCGGCGGCGCCGTTGTGGTTGGTATCCACAAAGGTGTAGACGCCCGACACTTTGAGCCCGTTGGTTCCCAGTTCGTTGGTCACCGTGGAGGGGGAATCGTAATAGGGCACCGGGTTCCAGGAGATGATGTAGGCGCCCGCCACGGCGTTTGTCACATTGAAGGACAAGCCGCCCCCGGTGACGGTCCCAAAGTTGGCCGGGCCGGTCACCGTAAAGGATGCCTGGGCCAGGTTATTCGTGATGATGAAATTCGACGGCACACGATTGGTCAGGTCGATGCTTACATCGTCAATGAACCATCCGGGCCGGTTCACCGTGTCGAAACTAAGCATTTGGTAATTCCAGCGGATGCGGATGACGTTCCCGGTGTATTTGCTTATATCGACCTCGATTTCCTCCCAGTCGTCCGAGGTTTCAAATTGCGTGGCGTACAAATCCGACCAATTGGCCCCGTCGTCCACGGAGATCAGCACCTGCCCCGCCTCGATGTCCAGCAATTCGCTGCGGGAGGTGAAGTCGTACCATTGCCAGAAATGCAGCGCAGCCCTGTTTCCGTGGGTCAGGTCGATCGCCGGGCTGATGAGGTCGCTGATGGCCGTGTCCACTGGCAATCCCTTCAGGTTGGTGGCCCAGCAATTTGTGCCACTATGGGCCGTCACGCTATAATCATTGGCAGGTGTCCCATATTCCCAGGCCGAAACATTGGAGAAATCGCCGCCGCCCTCGTCTCCTGGATCTCCCTCCACGCTGCCGCTGCCGGTGTCATTGAAGGTTACCCAGCCCTGCGATCCGTTTTCGAGGTCCGTGGACCAGGGCGCCGGAATCGGAACCAGGGTATGGAAGGTATACATCTTGCCACCGTTGGAATCCTTCACGGAATTGCCCGCCTGGTCGCGGCTGATCACTTCCAGGTAATAATCGCGATCGGGCAGGAGTCCCTTCAGGACCACGGCATGTTCCGTGGCGGATTCGGCGCTATATGCGGAACGGTTGAAGAAGCTGTCCCCGCCGGGTTTTTCCCCGAAACGGACGAGCGCATCCGCCGGTTTGTCGGTTGACCAGGTGATCGTCGCCTCATTATAGGCCGGGTCGGCCGCCACGCCGCTGACCACCGGTGGGTCCGTGTCCACCGTGGCGGTGGCAATAACCACGCGATTGGTGGCATCCGCGTAAGAGGCGGAAATCTGGTCACGATTGACAGCCTGCAAATTCAGCCGTGCGGGAGCGGTGACATTGGTCACCAATACGATGCGGCTGCGGAACAATCCGCGTAGCGGTGTCTCGGCGAGGGTAATGCGGAAGCCATTCGTGTCACTCGATGATCTGACGTCGGCCTGGACGGTCCCGCTGCCCGCCCGGGCGGAGTCGCTGACTTCCAACACCACCGAGGCAGGAACCGAGTAGGCGGGTTGGTCGAATGATATCCCCGAGTTGCCGGACAGGCCCGGCACCAGGAAGCCAATCGCCCGCGAAAGCAACTCGACCCGGTTATTGGGCGGATCGCCATCCATGGGGACCGATTCCAATTCGATCGAGAGAAAAACAACCCGCCCGAGGCTGTCGCTGCCGGTGCGTGGGAAACGGAGGCCGACCGGTATTCCTGCTTCCTGGGTAAACATGGTGGCGGCGTCCGGGGTCGCAGCGATCTGGTCGGGAAGGGTCGTCCAGTCGATGAAGCCAAAGAGATCGGGAAAATCGGCATAATTAAGGCCGATGGAAAGGCCATTGCTCACCGGATCGCCGGACTTCCCGTCCAATTCCAGGGCGCCTTGGTCTTCCACGTAGGATGCGACATGCAGCACATTGGTACGGAAAGTGTTGTCCGTCGGATCAATGCGGGACAGCAATTCGGCGCTCGCCACAAAGAGGCTGCCACCGTGGACCACATAATCGGTCATGGCCGTGGTAAGCCCGCCTGGGGGACTTTGCAATTCTTCAGGACGCCAGATCACCAGTTTGTAGGGACGAAGCTCCGCCGCGGTCGGCCCGCGGTTGGTGGAACTCATATCCCAGATCTCGTAATTGATCCCCAACTGGTCCAGGGGAGTTGTCCATTGGCTGATGTCCATCACGCTGGAATCAAAATCGGACAGGAGTGTTTCGGGAGAATAAAGCAAAAGAGCCGTGGCTGGTCGGGGGCTGGTGAAGTAATAAAATCGCCCGTTGTTATCATTGGTGGACACGTTGCCCGCCTCATCGGTGGCGATGACATAATACCGGTAGATAACATCCGGGGGCAGGGGTGGCAGGAGGATTTCCGGGGCGGTGAGAAAGGCTCCGTTGGTGAGGTAGGCAGGAGCGCCATTAGTGGTGCTATAAACGACCGTGCCCCGGGCTGGTTCGTCCGATAGCCAGTCAATGGTTGCCCGGCCATAGCGAAGGGTGGTGGTCACACCCTGGATGACTGGCGGCAGGAGATCAATCGTGGCGCTTCGAGTCCGGGTGCCGGCCGGGCTGGCGTCACTATAGCTGGCGACGATGTTGTCCTGGTCCGCTACCAGCAATTTACCCGCTTGTGAGGTGGTCGCCAAATCGATGGTGCCCGCAAACGATCCCGGAGTCGTGGCGGCTAGGATCACTGGGACCCCTCCCGGTTGTGAACCGCTGTTAATAGTCACGTTCACGGTGGGTTGCCCACGAAGATCGGCGTCGACGAGCCGGATTTCCACCGTGTCTGGCGCCCGGTATTTGGATTGGTTGAGGGAGAGAACTCCTTCACCGGGGAGTGGCAATTCCCCCGAGATAACCAACGCAAAATCCTGGACCGGGGCGTTGTTGGTCGCATGGTGCACGTCTTGGACAACGCGGTGAGCCCGAATCCGAATGGTATAGTCGCCCGCCAAGGGGGCCGACAAGTGGACGGCTTCCACATTGTTGATGCGGTCGCCCTCTACGGTGCCGGGCACTGTTTCGCCATTGACGAAGGCATTTCCGCGAAAGAGTTGTCCGTCGGGGGCCACAACTTCGAGGTCGAGGTCATTAACGAGAGCTGGAATGGCCGCGGGCAATCCCGGTGCGTCGGTATACGTGAGGGTGATCTTGAGCGTGTCGTCGGGTCCCACGACCACATGCTTCTCCACGACGTCTCCCGTCTTGAGCCCATCGCCTTGATCACTGAAGTCGTATCGCCTGCTGGTACCGATCAGGTTGGTGAGATCCGCGCGTCCCCAACCTTCATCGGCGTTGGGCACGGGAGGTTCATCGCCCACGACTACGTTGCCGCCATCATCTTCGGAACCTGGATCGGCGGATCCGCCCGGGATAAGTGCCGAACCCATGGGGGTGGCCGAGTTGATCAAGATCGATTTAACCAGGGCCGGGGAAGGTGTCTGACCGTTGTGGGTCGAGCGATACCACTGGACGATGACGGCGCACAGCCCGCTGACATGGGGCCCCGCCTGGGAGGTTCCGCCCACGTATAGGTAATAATCATCAATGGGCGCCCAGGAGTTTTCGTCGGTGGCGAATTGCGATTTGAGGGAGGAAATCCAGGTGCCGGGAGCGACCACGTCGGGTTTGATTCGCCCATCCTCGCACGGGCCGCGGCTGGAAAAATCCGCCATGACTTCCTGGCCGTCGGCATAGATCACGAGGTCGTACCGATTGTTGTCACAGGCACCGGTGGCGATCACGTTTTTGGCGACCGCTGGGGAATCGATGGTCTGGGCGCCAGGGCCTTCGTTGCCCGCGCTGAATTCGAGGATATAAGGTTGCTCGCCTGGGGCCAGCGCGTCAGCATCGCGAACCAAGGCATCAAACTCGGATGCGCTCAGGTCATACTGTCCATTGACTGTGTCACCCCACGAGTTGGAGCCGATATATGCCCCGCTACGTACCGCGTCCCGGGTCAACGCTTCGAAACTGTCGGGCGGAAAGAAATCGCCGACCCCGTCGAAGATGCGTTGGGCGACCAGGTGTGCGCCTGGGGCCACCCCCAAACCGTAGAGATTCCCGGCGTCGTCGGTTTCCCCGGTGGCTGCATTCCCTGCCACAATACCCGCCACGTGGGTGCCATGACTGTGCTCGTCGGAGGCATCTTCCAGCCCGCCATAGGCGAACAAGGCATCCACCCGGCCAAAGAGATCAGGGTGCATGGTCTCAGCGTCACCGCTGTCGAGCCCCGAGTCGGCTACCGCCACGGTGACTCCCGTGCCGTCGAAGCCCAATTGTTGGACGATGGCCCGGGTGCCGTTCTGCCCGTTGTCGCCCATGACGATTTTGGTTGCGACTTCGTCGACCATTTTCATTTGGGGCGCCCGCTCCAGCCACAAGACGGCTGTCATTTTAGCCAGGGCCAATATCTTCCGGGGAGTGGTGGAACCCGACACATATGTGCCGAACCCGGTGTCTGTCATGCGGAGTGGCCCCACAAAGGCTCGTGCGACGGCCGCCTTTTCGACGGCGGAAACGCCCGGATGTAGCAAAAGTTTGAGGGGAAGGGACTTATCCGTTGCTGCTGCGGCCGCTTTGAGCAGTCCGGGATGAATCTTGTGCCGGGGTTCATAGGGGCCAACCCATCGCACGAAGGGCAGGGCGCGTATCAATTCCAGGGGCGCGTTGGTGGCGCGAACGATGAAGGCGTCGTCCGGGATGAAATGCAGGAAACGGAGCCCTTGTTGCTCCAGTTGCGATCGCCATTCCGGTTGGAGCGCTCCATCGAACTGTAACAGGAACAATCCTGAAACAGGACCCGTTGGCGCGGCGCGGCGTTGCGGCCCTGTGCGGTCGACGGGCGGAGTCGCGATCGTCTCGTTGCGTAGCCGAACGAACCGTGCTTCCTGCGATCGACCGCTGGAGGCCAAGGCAGCCAGAGTGAGGAGGAGGAGCAGCCAGCGAGTCACGAGTAGATTCTAGCGACTTTTGTGCCGTGGTACAGGGTTTGAAACTAATGCTAAAACCACTTGATTTCAACGAGTTAGGCAATCTGGCCTCAGCTTGGGACGAAGCCCGCCTTGCATGCTGCGGTCATTAGGCGCTAACTGGAGGACAGAAAATGACCTTGGAAATCTGGCCAGCATTGACCTCCAATTGGGCTTCTCCAGCGATCGTTTTCTTTGGCGTGGGCGTTGCCGCGAGAGCCTTGGGCACCCCCTTGCAATTTCCCAAGCTGTTGCGGACTAGTCTGATCCTCTTGGTTTTGCTCGCGCTCGGGTTTCGCACGGGCGTGGCCCTCGGTGAAGTGGGCTTGCGCCCGATTTGGAAACAGGTGCTGGCATCCATTGCCTTTGGTGCCGCAATGCCCTTTTGGATGTGGCCCGTATGGCGGTACGTCGCCCGGCAGAGTCCGTCAACCTCTGGCGTGGGGGCGGTGCAGTTCAGCGTCGGAAACGTCGCGACTTTTGCCGCGACTTTGGGCTACCTGAAACTCAATCATGAGTTTACGGACGACTTGTCGGCTGGATTCCTCGTTCTCCTTCCGTTTCCCGCACTGGTGATGGGGTCCCTGTTGACCGCTTGGATGTCCGGTGTGCGGAAGACCGATCCTTGGTGGCGGCCGATCACCGTTGCTTTGGTGGAAGGAACAAGGCTGAAGGAACTCCACCTGTTTGCCGCTGGTTTGGTGGCCGGCTACTTCGTTTCGCGGACCAACAACGAGGTCTTTACCGATGGAATGCCGACCTTGGTGCCGTGGATTGGTGCGCTACTGCTATTCGATCTCGGGCTTTTAGCGGGAAGCCGATGGCGCGAGATTCGGCAGATCCCGTGGTTCCCGCTGGCCTTTGCCGCCGTGGCTCCGGTTTTCAATGCGGGTGCCGCACTCTATTTGGCGCGCCGCGCTCATCTGGGGGCTGGCATGGCGACCTTGTTAGTGACCGTGGCCGCCACCGGCGCGGTGGCCTTGACTCCCTCCGTACTTCAGCGGATCTTTCCGGGGGCGAACAACCGGATGATCTCCACGTTACAATTGGTGGTGGTGCTGCCGCTCAATCTCCTCGTTGGAATTCCCGTGTACTGGCAACTGGCGCATCGTTACGTGAGTTGAGCAGGGTGCCGAAGTCCTCCCTCAAAAACGACACCGTGAATTGCGGAGCGAGACGACCGACTAGGCGCCGCCGCTGAACAACCAGAAGACACCCACGCCGCCCGTGACACAGGCGGAGGTCGCGAGCGTATAGCGGTAGGCGGAAGTTGCGCTTTGTTGAAGCCGATGTGCGAAGGAACCCAAGAGCGTGGTAAGACCCGCCATCGCCAGGATTGTTCCCACCCCGAATCCAATCAAGAAGGCAATCGAATCCGCAGTGGTGGGAAGTGCCAACGACGGAAGCACTCCGATAAAATGGGAACTTCCCGCCAAGCCATGCAAGGTCCCGACACCGAGAGCCGCGTGGGCCGTGGAGCCATGATCATGGGTGGGATCTTGTCGATGGGTGTGTAGGTGGGTGTGGCTACTGCCGCCGTGCTCGTGGCGATGGGTGTGAAGTTTGATGCGCAACGCCTTCTTGAAGGCCCAGGCGCCGATGAGGATCAATGTGATTCCCACCAATCGTTCACCAGAGGCACTGATCTTGTGGAGGGGTAAAACGTCCCGGAGATATAAGAAAGCCAATCCAACAATCCCAACTCCCAACGAATGCCCGAGACCCCAGCGAATGCCGGAAATCCACGGGTTCGGGCGTTGTTCCAAGGCTAGCGGAGTCACTGCGGCGACATGGTCCGGTCCCATGAGGGCGTGGGTGAGACCCGCAATCAAGCCACTGACCGCAGCGATCATGGAGGAGACTATGGGGAAGTTCCCCGGCAGTGCACGGGAAAACAGGAGGTGGTGACAAAATGAAGGGCCACCCAACCTGTAAAGACTGAGTGGCCCTCCGACCCAAACGACCCTAACCTAGTCAATCCACTCGGACTGACGAGTGTGATTTAGCCAGTTCAATGCCAACTGTTGTGACCGGCTCCGCTCAATTGCAGTTTTTTCCAGGATTGGGGCGGAAATTTTTCCTGTGGACACACTTCGCTCTTGGCGGTTTCCGGTCGGCCGCCATGCTGGCTGGATGCGGAGCGGTTATGTTCTCGTCACCGGCGGCGCCGGGTTTATCGGGTCCCATCTTGTCGAGCGTCTCTTGAAAGCGGGAGAGAGCGTCGTTGTGATCGACGACTTTTCCACTGGAACACCCGTGAATCTTGCCGCCTGCGTCGATCATCCAGGATTGACCCTGCGGCGCGGACGGGTATCGAGCGTCCCGGATCTTTCGGGCTTGGCGGCGGGCGCGAAATATATCTTCCACTTGGCAGCCTCAGTCGGGGTGGAATTGGTTGTCAAATCGCCGATTTACACCATCGAGAACAACCTCCGCGAAACCGAAGCCATCTTGGCGGCCGCCGTTCCGTCCCGAACCCCGCTTCTCCTCGCCTCCACTTCGGAAGTGTACGGCAAGAGTTCCAAGGAGGAATTTTCGGAAGAGGACGATTTGCTGATTGGTTCGCCCACTGTCGGACGTTGGAGTTATGCGTGTTCCAAGTTGACCGACGAGTTTTTAGCCATGGCCTACATGCGGGAACGCCATGTCCCGGTGACGGTCGTCCGGCTTTTCAATACCGTTGGCCCCCGTCAAACGGGAAAATACGGCATGGTCTTGCCTCGTTTTGTCCATGCCGCCTTGCGGCACGAGCCTCTCCGAGTGTATGGGGACGGCACTCAAACCCGTTGTTTCTGCGCAGTGCAAGACACTGTGGAAGCATTGACTCGATTGGCGGTTTGTTCCCAAGCGGTGGGAGAGATAATCAACGTAGGTACCCGGCAGGTCGTGAGTATTGCTCAATTGGCACAGACGGTGATCGAAGCCTTGGATTCGCGTTCCACCTTGGAGTTTGTCCCCTACGAAGCGGCCATAGGGCCAGGCTTTGCCGATTTCATGCGGCGAAAGCCAGCGTTGGCGAAGCTGGAACGGCTCGTGGGCTTTGTTCCCGCGACCCCGTTGGCCGCCATCATCGCGGGGCTAGCCGGAAAGGGTTGATCTTGGCAGCCGCCCGGAATTCGAATGGATTGGAAAACAAAAAAGGCGCCTCATATGAGGCGCCTTGGTCT
>DATJII010000272.1:0-12343 GCA_035493435.1 Candidatus Limnocylindria bacterium
GTAATCGCCGTTCAGGTTCAACGTCGCGATCACATCGAACTCCTTCGCACGCGTCATCACTTGCTGCAGCGTGATGTCCGCGATCGAATCCTTGATGCGGAGCATCTTCTTCCACTTGCCCTGACCGTGGGTGTCCCAGAGCTTGAGCGCGGCCTCGACCTCGGCGACGAACTCCTTCTGGTTCTCGGGCGGCGCCATGTCGTAGCCCGGCTCGACCATGCGCGCGTTCGCGTCCACCGAGTGGTCGGAGTTCCCCTCCTTGTTGCCGAGGATCCAGCTCTCGCGCTCGGTGACCACACGATCGCGGAACTCGCGCGTGGCGAGCTTGTAGCCCCAGTCACGGAAGGCGCCTTCCGTGAACTTCATGATGTTGCCCTTGTGGACCAGGGTTACCGACTTGCGCTGGTTCTTGATCGCGTAGCCGATGGCGCTGTGGACCAAGCGAACGGTGCCGGAGTAGCTTACCGGCTTGATACCAATACCGACGTTCACGGCGGTGTTGACTCCCTGGGCTCCCACCAGCTTCCAGAAATCCGTGGAGGCCGCTTCCGTGCCGAAACGGATCTTTTTGAAATCCTTCGGAAATTCCTTGGCGATGAAATCCAGCACCTTCTGGGCTTCGGGCGTGCCTCCGGCGTATTCAATGCCGGCGTAGATGTCTTCCGTGTTTTCGCGGAAGATGACCATGTCCACCTTCTCCGGGCGTTTTACCGGGCTCGGCACACCTTGGAAGTACTGGACCGGGCGCAAGCACACGTAGAGGTCCAGCATCTGGCGGAGCGCCACGTTCAAGGAACGGATGCCGCCGCCCACCGGAGTCGTCAGGGGACCTTTGATGCCGACCAGAAATTCCCTAAAGGCTTCGACCGTGTCGTCTGGCAGCCAATTGTTGAACTTCTTGAAAGCTTCCTCGCCCGCAAACACTTCCATCCACGAAATCTTGCGCGAGCCGCCGTAGGCCTTGGTTACCGCCGCGTCGAACACACGTTCGCTGGCTGCCCAGATGTCCGGACCCGTGCCATCACCACGGATGAAAGGGATGATGGGATTGTTCGGGACTTGAAGTTTTCCGCCTTCGATGCCGATTTTGCCGCCGACGGGGACGGTGCAGGTGGTATATGCCATTCGATCTCCAATTGTTGGGTGCACTACGGATGTAACGCACTCCGATGGCCGGAGGGTTTAACGCCGCGAGGCTCCGTCCGCAAGGGCTTTGGCGTGCGAACGGCACGCTTTTTGCCAAAAAAGTATCCTGCGGGTCAGTTTTTGGGACCGGATTTCAGAGAAAACTGATACCGTGGCGTCCGCAGATTTCAACCACTCTGGCCATGTCTGGCGGGCCGGGTGGGAGTTGGCTGAGCTCGAAAAACATGGTCTCCACGCCAGCCGGGATCACAGTAAGGGCCACTCGGGCCGGGCCGTCACCCACCACTTTGAAGGCGTGGGGAAGGTTTCGAGGGAGGAAAACAGTGGTCCCAGGACCCGCTTCGACGGCTTTACCGTTGACGGCGAATTCCATCCGACCTTCGAGGACGTGGAAGATTTCGTCTTCCCTGGTGTGGACGTGCAAGGGGATACCCGTGCCGGGAGGATTGCATTGCTCAATCACGGCCACCGAACCGCCGGTCTCGGCACCCGTCAGTTTCACGAGTTGGTTGTCGCCGAGGACATTGATCCGGACACCTTCGCCGCTGCTGACGATCTTGTGGACAGTAGACACGGGCAAAGAATAAGCCCAGAACGCACGGGTAGGGAAGAAGGCAGGCGGTTCAGAAAAGAAAATCAAGCGTTTCAACCCGGGGGAGGATAATGAGGTGACAGACATAGTATGCCGCTGACGGGGCCGGAGCGGGTGCGGATCGAGTCGAAGCAAGCGTCAGCGACGGTGCGCGGAAGGTTGAAAGTGATCCGTCGACTGGGGCGAGAAAATCGTCGTGTCAATCCGCAGGGTCTCGAATTAAACTGGAACAAAGCATGAGAATTGACCGCCTTCGGATTGAGAATTTCAAGCGGTTCTCGCGGGAAGAGTGCGACCCTTGCTGGTGCTCGCCCAAGTCTGCATCGAACTCGATCTCGATGATGGCATGAAGACCAGCTACCTGAAACTCGGCGAAGTCCTCGCCCTTATCGCCGGACGGGCCGCGAAGGAAGAGGAGTGAGTATGCCTACTAAAAAAAGGTCTACGCCGAAAGGGGGCACGAAAAGGCTTCCGCGCAAGGTGGCGCCTGCCGCCGTGGAAGGAGCCTTGTTCGACCGGGTCGTTGGAATCCTTGAGCAGGCGCGGACCGGTGTCGTCCGGGCCGTTAACAGCTACATGGTGCTGGCCTACTGGATGATTGGTCGCGAAATCGTGCTGGAAGTCCAAGGCGGGAGAAAACGCGCGGACTACGGCAGGCAGGTGCTGGCGGATCTGTCTCGGCAGTTGAAAGAGCGTTATGGCGAAGGCTTCTCGGAAACCAATCTCAAGAGCTTCCGCGTCTTTTATTTGGCTTATTCGGACCGCCTCGTCCCAATTCGGCACCCAACGGGTGCCGAATTCACCGAGCCATCATCTTCATTGGCCAAAGGTCGCCCCGTGGGCGACCCATTGGCAGCCTTGAAGCAGTCTGCAGGAATCTCACGCCCCTTGGGCGTGGAATCTGTCTCCACTCCTCCATCCGAGACCAAACCGGCAATTCGGCACCCAGCGGGTGACGAATCTCTGTCCGGGTTCTCCCCTCAGCTTTCCTGGTCGCACTATCGAGCCTTGATGCGGGTGGAGAAACCCGCGGCCCGGGAGTTTTACGAGCGCGAAGCCATCGCTGGTGGTTGGGACAAACGCACGCTGGAAAGGCAGATTCACTCCTTCTACTACGAGCGATTGCTAAAGAGCCAGCAACCTCAGAAAATGCTGGCGGAGGGGCGCCAGACACTAACGCGATCTGAACCCGCGATCGAGAGCCTGAAGAATCCCTACGTGCTGGAATTTCTCGGGTTGCCCGAGGTGGCGGCGTTGCAAGAGTCGGATTTGGAAAGCGCGATACTGTCGCATCTCCAGTCGTTTTTGCTCGAACTCGGCAAGGGTTTTGCCTTCGTGGCCCGACAAAAGCGGATGCGATTTGAGGAGCAGGACCGCTACATCGATCTCGTCTTCTACCACCTTCAGTTGAAATTTTATCTCCTGATTGACCTGAAGATGGGAAAATTGAGCCACGGGGATGTCGGGCAAATGGATGGCTACGTCCGGATGTTTGACGATCTCTTCGTGAACGAGAGCGACGGCCCAACCATCGGGCTCATCCTATGCACGGAGAAGGACGAGGTCGTGGCCCAATACTCAGTCTTGAGCGACCGTAAACAGATCTTCGCGTCCAAATACATGCTCTATTTGCCCACGGAAGCAGAACTCAGTCGGGAAATCGAGCGCGAGCGCCGCTTGATCGAAGAGCAGGGGACATTCCCCAACGCCGAAACCAAACCGAAGGCGAAGGAATGAAACGCATTCACGACAGGAGAAATCGCCACCGAACCGCGGTTTCGGCATCCGAGAGTTTCAGCATTTGATTGTCGCCCAAGACATTCAGGTGGACGCCTTCCGTGCGGCCATCAGTTTCGTGGGGAATCGACACCGTAGGAGTTAGCCCATGATTCCCGCGTAGGGAAGTAGGGCAGGCGGATCAAAAAAGAAAATCAAGTGTCCCGCCCACCGAGGTATTGCGGCTGAGGTGGACGAATCCTTCTGCGGCGGTCACTCCTGCTTCGCGGCCGCGGAATTGGGCGATGACTTCGTGGTGTTCCTTCCAAATGCCTTGGCCGTCCTGGCTGACGTGAGCAAAGAGCGCGGCTTTCTTCTTTTCCACTTGGTTGGAGATATCTACGTACACGTTGGGAGTAAATCCCTGGGTCTGGCTGCCTGTGTTGACTTCAAAGAAATACAACCGGGGTCGGCGAGGAAGGCTCATCTGGCAGCGAATGGCCAACATGCTTGCAGCCTGATGATCGAAATGCGTGTCCACCGGCCAATGGGCGAAAATCAGGTCCGGATTCTCTGCGGACATCAGCGCCTGCATCTCTTCCAATCGAGCCCGGGTGAAGTCCGCCGCGCCATCGACCTGGCCTGCAAAAACCGCCTTGGCACCCATGATGCGGCAGGCTGCTTCCGCCTCGGCGCTGCGAATCCGGGCGGCTTCGTCCAGAGGTTTGCCTTTGATCCCACGCTCACCGCGTGTGAGGTAAATGACCGTGACAGAGTGCCCCGCGGTCGAACAGCGAGCCAGTGTACCGGCGCAGCCCGATTCCGGGTCATCCGGATGTCCGCCGACACAGACGATCTTCAGCGGACGAGATTTGTCGTTGGCTGGAGGTTCGGCCGCTGGGGCGGTTTCGATCGCCGACGTGGCGAGCAAAAGTGGAGCAGCCGCGAGGGACTGGGATAGAAAGTTGCGTCGATTGGGATTCGCGGTGGTCATGACGGGAGATTGCGGTGGCAAAGATTGTTGCGCAAGCGCTTGCCAACGGCGACGGGGTCGTTTTTACTGCGGAAGGGCAGCTCAATTGATGTGCCAATTACGTGCTTGCAAGCGCAAGTCATGGCCATTAGGCTGCTCCATCCGTTAAGACGAATAATAAGTTGCGGCTGGGATAGGCCTGGCTGCATCGGGTAGATAGACATGCAAGAAAAAGCTAAGACAATAACCGATTTTCGCGTACACGATCAGGACACCGGCTCCGCCGATGTGCAGATCGCGTTGCTCACTGAGCGAATCAATTCGCTCACCGAGCACCTGCAGAAGAATAAGAAGGATCACAGCTCACGCCGTGGCCTGCTTATGATGGTGAGTAAGCGCCGCCGTCTGCTGGACTACCTTCATGTGAAGGATGAGGCTCGTTATCAGTCAGTTACGAAGAAACTCAAACTTCGGAAGTAGCTTCGAAGCCGGGCTTTTCGCCCGGTTTTGTCTTTCTTCAGGTTCGCTTTTCCAGGATGGGATCCGGCTGTGTTGGCGATGCGCACACGGCCTGTTTCCCTAGCTAGGTATCCAAGTCGCATCGGAAAAAATCACGCCACGCTGGCCCGGGTGATTTCACTCGTCTCCCCCGATCATTTGGATGATCGACGGGAAGCCGACTGAAGTTTCTCAGGGCTGGCTGGCACATATCACATGCCAGAAAAAATCATTATCCCGGTTGGAGGACGCGAAATAATCGTCGAAACCGGCAAGCTCGCAAAGCAAGCGGACGGCGCGGTCACCGTCCAGATGGGAGAAACCATCATTCTCGTGGCCGCTGTTGCTGCAACCAAGGCCAAAGAAGGCCAGGATTTCTTCCCCCTCACGGTTGATTATCGCGAAAAGGCCGCTGCGGCCGGTCGCTTCCCCGGCGGCTACTTCAAACGCGAAGGCCGTCCGACGGAAAAGGAAATTCTCACTTCCCGTCTCACGGATCGCCCCATTCGCCCGCTTTTCCCCAAGGGCTGGTATAATGAAGTCCAGGTCCAAACCGTGCTGCTCTCCGCGGACGGACAGAACGATCCCGACATTCTCTCGATCATCGGTGCTTCGGCGGCCCTGACGGTTTCCGATATTCCCTGGGACGGTCCGCTCGGGGCCGTGCGCGTCGCGCGTATCGCAGGCGAATTCGTTGTCAATCCCGACCACGAGCAACGCGCCCAAAGCGATCTCGACCTTATCTATGTAGGCAACTCCCAGGACGTTGTCATGTATGAAGGCGCCGCGAAGGAAATCTCCGAGGCGGACTTCATCAAGGCGTTGGAATTTGCCCAGCAGGCCTGCCTGCCGATCATCGCTGCCCAACGCGAACTCGCCGCCAAGGCGGGCAAGCCCAAGCGCGAGATCAAGGTCAACATCGTCCCCGAAGAGATCCTCCTCGAAGCGAAGGCGCTCGCGGGCGATCGTATTATTACCGCCCTGCTCACCCCGGCCAAGCTGCTCCGCGAAGCCAAGGTTAACGCGCTGTTTGCCGAAGTCGGCACCAAGCTCGTTGCGAAATTCGGCGCGGAGAAGGTGACCCCTTACGTCCTCAAGGACGCCCAGTATTATATCCAGAAGGAAGCCGTCCGCGGCTTGATCCTGGATCATGGCAAGCGGTTGGATGGACGTGGATTCGAAGACGTCCGCACGCTGACCAGTGAAGTGGGCATCCTGCCCCGTGCACATGGTTCGGCCATTTTCCAACGTGGTGAGACCCAGGCCGTCTGTCTGGCGACCCTCGGCACCAGCGAGGACATCCAGGAGTTCGATTCCTATGCCGGCGGAGTGACGAAGAAGCACTTCATCCTGCACTATAATTTCCCGAACTTCTCGGTGGGTGAAACCGGCCGTATCTCCGGTCCGGGCCGCCGCGAAATCGGCCACGGCGCCTTGGCGGAACGTTCGGTCGAACCCGTCATCCCGCTGGAAAGCTATCCGTACGCCGTCCGTGTGACCGCTGAAATCATGGAGTCGAATGGTTCGACATCCATGGCCACGGTTTGCGGTGCTTCCCTCGCTTTGATGGATGCAGGCGTGCCGCTGACCCGTCCGGTGGCTGGTATCAGTATCGGTATCTGCACCGAGTACGGCGCAGACGAATCCACCATCAGCCGTTACCAACTGCTGACCGACATCATCGGATGGGAAGACGCGTTCTGCGACATGGATTGCAAGATCGCGGGCACCGACCAGGGTATCACCGGTTTCCAACTCGATCTCAAGCTCCGGGGTATCCCGCTGCCGATCATGATCGAAACGGTCAAGCGTGCAACGACCGCCCGGTTGAAGATCATCGAGCACATGTGCACGACGATCGACAAGCCTCGCGCGGACATCAGCAAGTACGCCCCGCGCATTACCGTCATGAAGATCAACCCCGAGAAGATCGGCCTGTTGATCGGACCTGGCGGCAAGAACATCAAGCGCATCGTCGACGAGTCGGGCTGCGAGATTAACATCGAGGACGATGGCACGGTGAAGGTTTTCTCCGTGACGCCGGAGGGCATGGAAATCGCGAAACGCGAGATCGAAGCGATCGGTGCCGAGATCGAAATTGGCAAGATTTACAAAGGCAAGGTTGTCACTCTCAAGGAATTCGGCGCCTTCGTGGAAGTGTTCCCCGGCCAGGATGGCTTGGTGCACGTCAGCGAGTTGTCGAATAAGCGGGTCAACCGTCCTGAAGACGTCGTCAAGATCGGCGACGAGATCTGGGTCAAGTGCATCGGCGTGGACGACAAAGGTCGCGTGAAGCTTAGCCGCCGTGCGGCGATGGAAGAACGCGGCGAAATCGTTGCCCAGCAAGCCGAACCCGGCGGTGCTCCCGCAGCTCCCCGACCGGAAGGCCGTGGTGATCGCGCGGAACGTTCTGACCGCCCTGAGCGTTCGGATCGTGGTGGTGATCGTGGCGAACGCAGCGACCGTGGTGGTGATCGCCCTGAGCGTACCGACCGTGGCGGTGACCGTCCGGAACGCAGCAACGGTGGTGATCGTCCTGACCGTGGTCCGCGTCCTGCGGCACCGGAACGCGGTGGTGATCGCGGTGGCGACCGCTCCGGCAATCGGGGTCCCGCACGAGGTGGCCGCCGTCCAGAACGGACTGAAGGCGAAAACGACGGCGAGCAGTTGGAAATCGGCAAGATTTTCCGCGCCAAAGTTGTTTCCATCAAGGATTTCGGCGCTTTCGTCGAATTCATCCCCGGCCGTGAAGGCTTGGTTCACGTCAGCGAATTGGCCAACTTCCGCGTCAAGCAGGTCGAGGACATCGTCCAGATCGGCGACGAGATCTGGGTCAAGCTCCAAGGCATTGACGACAAGGGCCGCGTGCGTCTAAGCCGCAAGGCCGCGATGGAAGAGCGCGAGAAGGCCAATAACGCCGCTGGACCCGTCGAGGGTGCAGCCCCGGCCGAAGCTCCTGCTCCAGCACCGGTGAGCGAAGCTCCCGCAGCGGAAACGCCCGAGAAAACGGACGCGGAATAATTTCCACGCCTGGATTTAAATAAAACAAGGGCCGGAGAAATCCGGCCCTTTTTCATTTTCGGGGGAGGGCTCTTGCCAAGGGGCGAGAGCACAGAGCCTCCGAATGGGGATCTGGCTGCGCTCGGTTTACTTGAGGCGCAACGCGATCTGCTTGTCCAATTCGCTCGCGAGATGAATGTCCCCGGAACCGCTGCTCTTGCGGACCTGAACGTAAATCCGCGAGATGTTGGCCTCGACGGGGTCAGCCCGAATCCAGACGGTTCGGTTATCGATCTTGGCGCTCAGCAAGTGATTGATGGAATCTTCCGAAGTGAGTGTTCCATTGTATATCAGGGTGGCTTTCGCCGCGGCAATCACCTCAGTCAACGGGCGTTCGTAACGGCTTTCGATGGTGTCCGACGAAAACGGCACGCCCATGTTGTAGTTACCGACCTGGGTCTTGTAGCAACCCGTCCCCGCGACGCCCAAGAGCGCGGCAGCCAGGGTAAACGCGAACTTCTTCATTGGCACCGATGCAACCACATCGTCCGTGACCGTCAAGCTTGCGCTTCGGTTTTGCATCAAACCGTTAGTTTTTCTTCGATTTAAAGTTGAAAAATCGCGTCACAAATTAACGTTCCGGTGAAGAATTCGTTGTATCTGCCTGATGGCCGGGGGGATGATAGTATCGGCATTTGTCACTTGAACTTTAGGATAATCGTCTCGTGGAGATTGACAGCAACGCTGAACCAGATACGCTCATCTGCGGTTCGGGCCGGAAGGCGTTTCTCTTCAGTGAGGTTCTCCACCTCCACCTCCTTGGCGTCTACGGCCCGGACCCGTATTCAACTTCAGCATTTTCCCCAGCAAAAAGCGGCTTGCCTGTTCCCGTAGTAAGACGATGCTGCGCCCCCACATGAGTTTGGTGACACCTTTCCTTAATCCGCAATTGGCGAGCCTTCCCGTCTATGTACCGGGCCGTCCGATTGAAGAGGTGGCTCGCGAGCATGGTCTGGATCCCACCCAGGTAATCAAGCTGGCCTCCAACGAAAATCCCTTGGGACCGTCTCCCAAGGCCCTAGCTGCCATGCAGTTGGCACTGAAGAACTTGCACCTGTATCCCGATGGGAATGCGTTTTATTTCAAACGCCGCCTGGCGGAGGTGCTGGAAGTTTCGACGGGTCAATTGGTCCTGGGTAATGGATCCAACGAGATCCTGGAGTTGGTTGCGCATGTGTTCATGGATGCCGATTCCGAGGTGGTGGTCTCGGAGCACTGTTTCGCGGTTTACCCCATCGTCACAGCGTTGTTTGGGGCGCGCCTCGTCACCGTGCCCGCCAAGGATTTCGCTGCCGATATTCCGGCAATGATCCAGGCGGTGACCTCCAAGACCCGCGTCCTTTTTCTGGCCAATCCGAATAATCCCACCGGTTCCTTGGTTCCGCGAGACCAGATAGCGCGTTTGCTGGCGGAAGTTCCCTCGAACGTGCTGATCGTGATGGACGAAGCCTATGTGGAGTTCTTGGACGATCCAGTCGACTTGTTGCCGCTGGTTCGAGAGGGAACCCACCCCCATATCTTACTGGTCCGTACGTTCTCCAAGGTGTTTGGACTGGCGGGGTTGCGCCTGGGATATGGGATTGGCTCGCCTACGATTGCCGGAGCCCTCGAAAAGGTGCGGCAACCTTTTAATATCAATGCAATTGCCCAAGCTGGCGCGCTGGCGGCCATCGATGACAATGAGCACTTGGCGGCCACCCGCGCGAACAACCGGCTGGGCCTGGAGTACTTTGAGCGCGCCTTCACGCAAATGGGCCTGCGCTTTGTCAAATCCTGGGGTAACTTTGTCTTGGTCCAAGTGGGCGACGGCGCACGCGTGTCGGGTGAGCTTCAGAAAAACGGCGTGATTGTTCGCCCGATGGGGGGCTATCGCCTGCCAGAGTGGATCCGGATTTCCGTCGGAAAGCCGGAAGAGAATGCCCGTTGCGTCGCCACGCTGCGGACGATATTGGGAAAGATTTGAACAACGTGGAAGATATTGCCAAGGGACAGTTTTTTGAACGATTGCGCACCGCCATGGCGGCGGGCGAATTCATCCGGATGAACCTCACGGTCCCTACGGGCCGCGATCCGCAGATCCGTGCCATCAATGTTCGACCGGTGCGGTTGCGAGGTGAGGATCTGTTCTCGTTCGTTTATCGGTACGCCACCCGCGACGTAACTAAGAACATCCCCCCGGAGGATGCCTATCCCTTGCTGGACGAGATTATCGGTTCGGAGTTCCTCTCAGCGTTTCTTTCCACCACCAAGGAAGTGGCCCAGTTGGGATTCCGCAAGGGACGGCCCACCCGTCTCTTGTTTGGCAAACCGGAGGGGGCCGTGGGGCCGGATCTGCGGCATGATCGAGTCCGGCAGAAAGCCATCGAGCCCCAGAAGACTTGGTTGCAGTCCTTGGGCGTCACGATGGCGGACGGTGGCGTGAAGGCGGGCATGGAGCCCAAGTTTCGCCAGATGAATCGCTTTGTGGAGATTCTCGGGCATCTTCTGGACGACGTAGGGCCGAGCCTGCGCCGGGATCCAGTATTAGTGGATATGGGCTGTGGGAAGGGATACTTGACGTTTGCCGCGTATGAGTTCCTGCGGACCCGGGGCTATACGGAATCCAAGGGATTGGGCATCGAGCTGCGTCCGGAACTCGTCAATTCCGCGCAGAAACTGGCGGATTCCTGCGGCTTTGACGGGTTGAAGTTTCAGAGCGGGGAAATCGCTTCCGCGCAGTTTGAGCGGGTGGACATCCTCATGGCGTTGCATGCCTGCGATACTGCCACCGACGATGCCATTGCCAAGGGCGTCCAGTTAGGCGCTTCACTGATAGTGGTGGCTCCGTGCTGCCATAAGGAAGTGCGCCCGCAAATGGATACGCCGCCCGTGCTGGAGCCGGTATTGCGTCACGGTATCTTCCGGGAACGGAATGCCGAGATCGTCACCGACGCGATGCGGGCGCAGATGCTCGAATGCGCCGGTTATTCGGCGAAGGTTTTCGAGTTTATCTCGCCCGAACACACCAGCAAGAACGTCATGATTGCCGCCGTGCGTCGGCCGGTGGTCGAGGATAACGCGGAAGCAATAGTGGCCTTGCGTTCGCTGGCTCAATTCTTTGGGATTAAACACCAACGCCTCGCGGACCTGCTCAAACTGGATCTGGTGGCTCCGACGTCCGTTCCGTCGTGAACTGGGACGAAGTTAACTGGGAGTCGTTGGATCGGTTGCGGGGGTTATACCTGAACGCCACGCCGACCCCGGAAAGCTACTGGCTCTCCGAAGCGGATCTCGCCAGCTACGATTTTACCTATGCCCAACGGATTGCCTGGAAATGGCTGGCGGTGTTGCGCGATTTGGATCGGCAGCGCTGGAAGCCTGGCCCAGGTCCGTTGCTTGATTGGGGTTGCGGCAGTGGGGTGGCCTCGCGCTGTGTCCTGAGCCATTTCGGTGCGGCCAACTTTGAATCTGTAGCGCTTCACGATCGTTCGGGTTTGGCGGTCGAGTTTGCCACAGGACGAGTGAAAGCCCGGTTTCCCCGCTTAAGCGTTGTTTCGGGGAGCGGTCTACTTGAATCCGAGGCACCTGTTGGAACCTTGGTCTTGAGCCATATTCTCAACGAACTGCCGCCTGAAACTCATACCGAGTTGGCGGGTATTGTTCGCCGCGCCCAGACGGTGATTTGGGTGGAACCTGGCACCCGCGACGTTAGCCGCGCCTTGTCCAATGTCAGGGACCGATTGGTGGGTGAATTTCGGGTGGTGGCGCCCTGCACGCACCGGGCGGCCTGTGGCATGCTCGCCGCAGGCAACGAGCAGCATTGGTGTCACTTTTTTGCGGATCCGCCCGCCGAAATCTTTACCGATTCCGGCTGGTCACGCTTTGCCCAGCGGGCGGGCATCGACCTGCGGAGTCTGCCTTATAGTTATTTGGTGCTGGAACGGATTCCCGTGGATCCGAACCCGGAGCCGTCTCCGGGTCTGACCCGGGTGATTGGCCGTCCCCGTATCCACAAAGGCTATATGAAAATTTTCGGCTGTGACCGGGCGGGAGTAACGGAACCCATGTTGCAGCAGCGTGATGCTCCGGAGACGTTCCGACAATTCAAGGCAGGTCGTGCGGCGAGCCTGCAGCAGTGGTCGGTGGTGAAGGGCAAGATTGAAAAGATCGAAGAGGTACCGAGTCAGGCGCCGGGAGTTGATTGATCTTTGCACAGTGATCGTGCGGCGAGGGATCGGACTTAGATAATCCTAGGAAGCACCCGGATAGACGCGCTGAAATTCGACAGGAGAGAATCAATTGAAGCAGGTTTCCATCATGCTGGTGGCAGGGGAAGCGAGCAGTGACCAACTGGCCGCCCAGTTGGCCGTCGCTTTACG
>DATJII010000273.1:0-17949 GCA_035493435.1 Candidatus Limnocylindria bacterium
TGCTGCCGCCAGGACCTTTTGGGCCGCTTCCAGCATCCCCGTCGTGAACTTTTCGTTGTACCGGGATCGGACGATCGCGAGCCACAATCCCTTGCCCGAAACCAACTCTCGCTGGGTATTGCCAACCATGCCTCAGCCTCCTCCACCCCCTGTCTGCGGTCAAGCCACTGCGAAGCGACGGTCGTCGACAAAAGGGGCTTTTTAACCGCAGATGGGCGCAGATTTACGCAAATGGTGTTGAGCCCCTGGAACCGGATTCCGATTCGGAACGCACAGACCGAAGAAAGGTGGACACGTCGGTTCACCCCCCGTGTTCCTCCTTCAGTCTGCCCGCAGGACCCGAATGAACTCCGACTGCCTGGGTCCAGAGCACCAATGAAGTTCGCTCCTCCGTGTAGCCTTGGAATACCTGACGTGTCGGCCAAGACCGGTAGGGCGAGGCTCCCGACGAGCCCATACTAGCGGCGAGTCGCTTCGCCTTGAATGTGCAACTCATTGAAACGAAGCATGATATATCGTCAATAAGGCCGTCGGCATCTCCTGCTTCGTTACGTTCACCTTTCCTCGAAACGAAGCCTCCTACCGAGGTCGGGGCTCGTCGGGAGCCTCGCCCTCCCGGTCTTGGGTCGCCCAAGGGTTTTCCTGGACCGACGACGATCACTCTCACTCGGGGATAATGCCAATTTACCTCACCTTGGCGGTAAGGCGCTGATGAGTTGACACCGTGCATGATCCCGATTATCCGTTAGGGCCACGATGGCGCGTTCGTCTATCGGCTAGGACATAGCCCTCTCAAGGCTGAAAGACGGGTTCAATTCCCGTACGCGCTACCAAGGCTCCAAAAGTTCGATTTTCCAAGGTTTTTCGTAGTAGCCACAAGATTTCGAGCATGTCGATAGCCCCAAAAATGGGCATGGCAGCGTTGTTTTTTCTTCGTAAACCCGACAGAATCGTCCCCCTTTTGGTTTCGCTCTTTACTACCAGCAGTAGGCTCAGCGGATAGTCGCAGAACTTGGTCCTTGTTGACGACAATTCCACATTTACGCAACCGATTCTCAAACATGCCGTTTTGCTAGCTGTCGTCCGACGGACTATGTTCCGGCCTTCAAAAACGGCAGGCCCAAAACGGAGTGAGTTCAAAGTCACTTTCTATTTCGTCCAAGACGCTGCAAAGTTTCGGGCGTACCTTGGCATACGACATGGCCACTGCGACACAAATTAAGGCACTCCTCCAAAGCCACGGCAGTGGTGACAACGAGCGATTCTACGCGGTCGCGCTTCAGCTGGCCGCTGCAGAATCGCGTCGTGGCCACGAAGAGTTAGCATCAGAGATAAAAAAGCTCGTCGATCAGGCGAAACAGCACAAGGCAACGCCGAAGACGTCTCCATCCATATTTCATGTTGCCCAACCTCAAGGGGAGGCGGCGGAATTGCTTGAGGAAGTGGACGCAGGTTGGAAGGTCAAAGACTTGATCCTTCCGCAACCGCTAAAAGATCGTATCCTTCGCATCTTGGAAGAGCAGCAACACCTGTCCCGACTGAAGGAGTACGGACTTCGCCCGCGGCAACGTCTACTTTTCACGGGGCCGCCGGGATGCGGCAAGACCATGACAGCTTCCGCGCTTGCCAATGACCTTTGCCTGCCCCTTTTTGTAGTTCGGCTCGATAGCTTGATCACTCGGTACCTTGGAGAATCGCTTTCAAAGTTGAGAATTATTTTCGAAACCGTTGATCGGTCCCGAGCGGTTTATCTCTTCGATGAATTTGATAGCATCGGCTATACTCGCGACTTCACCGGCGACGTCGGCGAAATGCGGCGGCTTCTCAATACTTTTTTAACGTTCATTGAAAAGCTTTCCAGTAACAGCTTGATTGTCGCCGCCACCAATCATGGTGATCGTCTCGATAAGGCACTTTATCGACGCTTTGATGATCTTATTGAATTTGGGTTGCCGGAAGAGGAGCACATTTGGGAAACGGTTCAGGCACGTCTGACAGGCGTGCCGCAAAGCAGTCTAGAGCGCGCACAAGTTCTCAAGGCGGCTAAAGGACTAAGCTATTCAGAAATCACGCGCGCCTGTGAGGAGGCTATTAAAGAGATGCTCTTGCGTGAACGTAGCACAATTAGAACCAATTCGCTGGTTGCGGCTCTAACCGAGCGGCGGCTTTTTCTAAATCACTAACTCCGGGTGCATCGTGGAGGCCGAATTACCGTTTTTTCAATCACCGCAGCCAACCCTGCGGCATCTTGAAATTTCTTACCAAGCCCAGCGGGTTGATGCCGCGTCTGGTGCGCGTGGGTGGAGAGACCTTCAGAGCGTGGATCGTCGCGAGCACGGGCGCGCTTTGATCAATCAGATTGAATCTATCACGCAAGAACTAGACACGGTCACCGCGGCTCGCTTGCAGTCCGCCCTTCCTCCGGAAGTAAATCTCATCTTGGAGCTGGAAACTGCTCCAGGGTTCACGTTCTCTGCAAATGATATTCACAGTTTAACTACTGGAAGCGAAATTAAATTACTTTTTGCACGGCCAGAGGCCACTCTGGCTGATCAACCCTTCACGCGAATTTTACTTCACGTCCCTTATGGTAACCTATCAGCTCTGGGAGACAAATTTCGGCGATTCGCGGATGGATCCACGCAGGACGGCAACATCCCCAATCCGTGGGTCGCCAATCTTCAACGAGTCGCCCGTGCGGCATTCAAATCGTTATGGACCGATAGCGAGCCACTGCCCGACGGAGATTCATCCGAATGGTGGGAACTGTGGGTGCGTCGCAACGACCTCAACTGGGCCAAGTACCAGCGCTATTCCAGGGATCTGCGACAGAAAGGACAACCACTCACCCTTCCGGAACATTACGTCGTCGTGATCCAAGCCCGCCGCTCACAACTGGAAGCCTCGATTGAACTTCTGGACACTTTGGCAGAGATCCGGCGTGCTCGACCTTGCCATTATGAACTGAGCCATTTGAGCGCTCAAGAACAGCATGAGTGGATTGACCTCGCGTTAGGACGGATCCAAAGACCCGAAGATAGGGCTCCAGCAGTTTGTTTGCTAGATACTGGCATCAATCGCGGCCATATACTGCTCCAACCGGTATTGGCTGAGGCGGACAATCATACGATTTTTGCCGATGGTGATTCAAGTGACGCTTATCCAAATCATGGCCATGGAACACCCATGGCGGGATTGGCTGCTTACGGTGACTTGAACGCCCTAGTGATGGGATCTGGACCGTGGGTCCAGAAGCATCTGCTAGAGGGTGTAAAGGTTTTTGATGCAGCCCATCCCCACGAGCCTGATAATTATGGAGCTGCAACCCAGCAGGCGGTTCACACTCCCGAAATTGTCCAACCCCACCGTCTCCGGGTTTATTCGCTGCCAATTACTTCGGAGGGCAACATCAATGGCATGCCGTCGGCTTGGTCAGCCGCTATAGACGCATTGGCATTTGGTTCGGAAGAACCTGGTGAACCAAAGCGTTTGTTCTTCATATCCGCCGGAAACACCAGCCCTTTTGACGAAAGCTACGCCTATCCTAATGACAATGAACACAGCCCTATAGAGAATCCTGCTCAGGCGTGGAACGCTGTGACGGTCGGCGCTATAACCCATTACGATGCCGTGCGAGAGACAGATCCTGAATCCAGCCTGCTAAGTCCCATCGCACCGGCCGGAGCCCTAAGTCCGCATTCGCGCACGAGCTTGACCTGGGATCCACACTGGCCAATCAAGCCAGAAATTGTTATGGAGGGTGGAAATCTTGCGCGACACCCGGAACAGGGCATCGAACGCCGCGACTCCCTTGACTTGGCAACCACGTCACGGCTTGCCTCTTCCAATCCTATTGTGCCTTTCCGCGCGACAAGTGCGGCTACCGCGCTCGCAGCGCGACTGGCCGCCGAGATTATCGCGGAATATCCTGGACTTTGGCTCGAAACGGTCCGGGGATTGATTGTTCACTCAGCGCGCTGGAATGAGGCTATGCTCTGCGGGCTAGACCCTCATCACAGCGGCGTTACCGAAAACGTGAAACGCCTCTTGCGCCGCTATGGTTTCGGAGAACCAAACGTCGCTCGCGCCCGCGCTTGTTCGCAAAATCAAGTCACCCTTTTTCGTCAGGATCAGTTCACTCCATATGGAGGATCTGCAGGGGCAGCGACCATCAACGACTGCCATATACATCATCTCAGGCTCCCGAATTCGCTCCTTCAACGGCTTGGTGCAACTACATGCACATTGCGCGTAACTCTCTCCTATTTCCTTGCGCCAAACCCATCCGCTAGTAATCGCATTCCAGGATCCCGATACCGATATGGGGGCAGCCCGTTGAGATTTCGTGTGCGTCATAAAGATGATTCTGTTGATAATTTCCTGTCACTGGTCTCTCGTGAATCGAACGATTCCGATGATAATGATATCGAAGCAGAGAGCAACAATGATCCCGCATGGGCTCTAGGCCCAAAACTGCGCGGCAAGAGCGGCTCGTTGATCCAAGATGTTTGGCGCGGTGCCGCTGTTGATTTGGTCACCATGGATCGGATCGCCGTTTTTCCCGTGAAGGGTTGGTGGGCCTCGCGCAGCTTCCCCGCTGGTTCGCTGTGGCACCGCTGTCACCGTCGTCAGATTCGTTACAGCCTGATTGTGAGTATTGAAACCATCGCGGACGTGCCTCTTTATACCGAAATCAGCAATCTGATTTCTGTACCTGTCAGCGCATCTTAACTTGTTTCTTCCAATATCTCTTGAGACCAAATCTTTGAAATTATTTGCCACGTTCAATTTTAATATCAAAGCGATCCTTGCGGCGCACTAAAAAACGATCTTGGAAACCGAAAGTCGATGCCGACGCTCGGGCCAACCTGCAGAGTGACACGTCTTGGCCGTTTACCAAACCGAAGAACGGTCGCATCGCGGTCAAAGTCATCTACCGCTCAGGAGATAATATAAAATAGTTCGTGAAAATTTGTATGCCACCGCGGCAGTTCTTCAATCGTCAAAGCCCACAGAAAATGACTGTTAATACGTCGATTTGAACGAAACCACCGACCTTAGAACCTTCGTCACCCCTTTCTCAGCAGATATCGCCGCAGAAGCTGCGAGAGGATGAGAAGCCAAAATCGAGGTGATAGGTTTGCAAACGAGGATCTATTTGAGCGCCGGTATTTCCAAAGAAACACCCGCCGCACCGAAGGAGGTTCGGCGCGGCGGGTTGGGAGGCCACTTTCCAACTGCGCCTGTTGCGCGCGGTTGAGTAGCGGGAACTAGCCTACTGTCTCGTCACAGCACCGTTGGCGGAGACGTTGAGTGGCAGGGTGCCTGCCGGGGTGGTTTGCAAGGTGCCGCCGGGAGCCAGTTGGAGGACTAGTTCGCCATTGTTCCCGCTTGAGGCCAGCACCTTGTAGCCGGTGTTGGGGAGGAGGTCGGTGATCAGGCAGTACGTGTCGTGCACGGGTAAAGCCACGCTGAGGGCGCCGGAGACGAGGGCACTGGTGGTGCCGAAGAGCACGGCCACATTGCTGCCGGTGGCATTGGCGGTGGAGATGAGCGTGCCTTCGATGTTGCCCGCGAGCACGTTGCCCGCAGAGGCGCTCAATGGCGCAGCGATACCGGCGGCGGTGGCAGAGGCGGAGGCATCGAAGACGGTCAGCCAGGTACTGGCGGCGACCGGCACGGCGGTCCGAACTTCGATCCGATAGACTTTACCGCGATTGAACACGTTGACGTTGTTCACGCGATGACCGGCTGGAAGCACCGTGGTTACCCGACCCCGGAAGAGGTGGCCACCAAATCCGGCTCGGGTATCGATGACGTCGAAGCGATGCGTACCAGCAACCGCACCCGATTGCTCCGAAGGTGTGGCCGCGACGTGCCAGGCCATCCAATGGTCTGCGCTGGCGTTCTTCAGGCTCGTGCGATCATGGACGATGAACAGTCCCGGGCGAACGAAGGCCACACTGCGGGTCCAGCCGCCGATCGGATGGTCGTCTGCGTACTGCGACTCCAGGTTCGCGCCACGCATGAGGACATAGCCGCCGCCTTCCTCAAAGCGCGACAGAGTAGTATTGCTGTCGCCGGGACCATTGCCTACCTGTCCCCAATATCCGCCCGGGCGGACGGCGTAATAGGTATTGAAGATGCGCCGGCCCGACGGGACGCCGTCGGATTGGGTCTGGAACAGTTCATTATACAGGTCATCGAAGACGGGATCGCCGTCGCTGGTGCCGGGCGTGTTGCGCATCAGGGCACCCCAGGTGTTCACCAGGAATTGGACGCTTCCGCGCTGGATGGCAAGCGAGCCTTCGTCGAAGAATTCTTCGGAGGACCAGTCATAACCGGTATAAGGACCCGCCTGGAAGGCTCCCCAAACGGCATCCTGCGACCACGAACTCCGCATCGCCACCTGGCCGTCGCCGGGCGTCGCGTAACTGAGCGCGGTCCGGTAATCGGCCGCCGGGGCTGCGTTATTGTGGAGCAGGAATTCCACCCAGGGCTCTATGTTTCCAGTTCCCTGCGCCGCACGCAGTTCAAGCGCGTACTGTTGCATGAGGGGAGCGTTGTCGCCGTTCGCGAGGCGCAGCAGGCCGCCATATTGGGTGGCCCAGCCGGCATCGGTCCACGTCGGGTTGTCGTCGTTATAGACAAAGCCGCGATCGCTCACCGCATCCATATCAGGCCAGGTGAACTGGGTGATCCAGCGCGCGTGCCCGTCGGGATAACTGAAGCGTTTCGCGTCGTGGATGAGATCGAGTCCCTTGGCAGTAAAAGCGGCCGCGATGGGACGAAGCATGTTGATGGTCTCAAACTGGCCGTAATTCCAGCCATCAGGAGCGCCACCGCCGGAGAGCCAGGCGGCATGATACGGCTGGACCATTCCGTAGTGGACACGGTTGAGCCAGTCGTTCCACATCGTTGGGCCTTGAGGATTCTCCCCTTCAGTGGCCAGGGCGGCGAGAGCTTTGGCGCAATAGTAACCGGCGAAGTAGTTCCCCTGCGGGAAATCCCGGCCAAAACCGGTCGCTTCGTAGGAGGCAACCCAGCGGTTGATTTCCGTATAGATCTGGGCCCGATCGGAATCACTGAGTGTCTCAAAGATCCAATCGTAACCCAACGCCAGGGCGGGGACATAAGAACGGATGCTATAACCGGAATCGGTGGTGGGACGTCCGTGGTGAACGGGATCGGAGAGCTTCAGCAAGAGCTCGCGTTCCTTGGCGGCGTAGCGCGCAGCCCGCACTGGATCGGCCGTCTTGCAAGCCAGGTATCCGAGCGCCAGTTCTTCGGAGGGTTGCAGGTAGTCGTTGTATTGGTACCCACCATTGATCGTATTACTGGTCGGGTCTTCATCGGGGAACTGAACCCGCATGGTGGCGTAGGCATCGCAGTCGTTCCGAAGCTTGATCCAGGCGGGATCATTGGCGGCCGCCCGTGCGTTAAGCTGAGGCACGACGGGAAGTGTCACCAGGATCCGGGGATGCACGATGCTGCCGCTGCCGGGGGAATAGATCGCTACCGGCACAGTCGCCGTCGTCCTGCCAATGGCATTGGTGGCGGTGAGGGTATAAGTTGTATTCGTCGCAGGAGTGACCTTGACGCTCGTTCCCGTAACCACGCCGGGGCTGACGCCAGCGTCGGCGGTGATCGCAATCGAATCCGCGCCAGAGACGGACCAGCTCAGGATCGAAGTAGTACCCGCTTGTATGAACGCGGGATTGGCGAAGAACGACCCGATAACCGGCGCAGTTGGCCCGGTGACGGTCACCGGAACGGTTTGTGTGGCGCGGCCAAAGGCATTGGTCGCTGTGAGCGTATAGGTCGTGTTGGTCACGGGAGTCACCACCACGCTTGACCCAGTCACGACACCGGGGCTCGGACCGCGATCGGCGGAAACAGACAGGGAATCCGCACCGCTGACACTCCAGCGAAGAGTCGTTGAGCCGCCGATGGCGACGGTGGAAGGATCGGCCGTGAAAGCGCCAATCACGGGAACCGGCGCGGGGCCTACAACCACTTCCAACGATTTCGCCACGGTACCAAACTGGGAACTAAACGCCGTGAGCGCATAGCGCGTGGTTGTTAGGGGATGGGCGATGAAGTTGGTCTTGCCGGTCACGGAACCGGGATCACCTCCAGCCGTGGCCGAGAGCCAGAGACTATCGGCATGTGTGACCGACCAGGTAATGGAAACAGCTTCGCCCGCATTGACCCGCATCGGTGTGGCGGCAAAAGAGTCGATGGAGATGGCCGGCGCCGCAGGCTGCACGGTCACCGTGACGTTCTTCGACACGCCGCCAGTGGCGTTGGTGGCGGTTAACGTATAAGTCGTGCTGGCGGTCGGGGTTACGATGACACTCGAGCCGGTGACGACACCAGGGCTGGCTCCCACATTGGCCAGGATCGACAATTTGGTCGCGCCGCTGACCGACCAATTCAAGGTCACGGATTGGCCCGAGGTGATGGCCTGGGGCGTGGCGGTGAACGAACTAATAACCGGCGCGACCACCTGGGTGACCTTTACCGAGACGGCTTTCGTTACGCTACCCTTGGGATTGGTGGCCGTCAGTGTATAGGTGGTGTTGGAAGCAGGGGTCACCACGACGCTCGCGCCCGTCACGGCACCAATACCGGGCGAGATCGAGAGCGATTTCGCGTTGGTGACAGACCAGCTCAGGGTGACCGGGGCTCCGGTGTCAACCGTTCCCGGGCTCGCGGCAAAGGACGCTATGGTGGGTTTGGCCGTCGTCACCGGAATGGTAACGGTCCGCACACTGGTGCCAGCGGTATTGACCGCGGTCACGGTATAAGTCGTGGTCGTCTTGGGTTTCACATCCACGCTGTTGCCGAAGACATTTCCGGGATCGATGTCATTGTCGGCCACCACACTGAAATAGTTAGCGCCGGGAGCGGACCAGCTCAATTTCGCCACGCCACCGGAGGCGATGGAGTCCGGCACCGCCGTCAAGCTCTGGAATACGGGTGGAACGATGACGGTGATTTTCTTGCTCTTCGAGACATTGCCGGCCGCATTTTTGGCCGTGAGGACATAAGTGGTCGTCTCGGAAGGAGTTATATTAGCCGAGGTGCGCCCGGTCACGTCACCCACACCGGGCGAAAGGGTGACCGTATCGGCGTCGCCCACCGACCAGCTCAGGGACGTGGTGGTTCCCAGGTTGATCGTGGCTTCCGCCGCCACGTTAAAGGCATAAATGCTCGGCAACGGAGTGGCCGAAGCGCGCTGGTTTCCCGCTCGCGCAAGCGAGCAAGCCAGAGACAACGCCGCATAGAGCAGCGATACCCAGCGCAGGACCGGGTGGGATGACAGGACTGTTTTCATGGTGAACAATGCAGATTTCAGTAGATAAGGACGATCATTCGTGATCAGCGTGCGCTACAAATTGGAGTCCGAGTAACAACCGTGGAAGATGGTTCCCGGAAAAATGAGAAAATTAGAAAAAGCGTGCCCTTCGCCCCGAAATGGCCCGACGAATGACACAACTGGAACCACTGTGGGACATTATTCCCGCGAAGGAATTGGGACGGCACGTGACGGATGGGCCAATAGTACACCTGCCGGGCACTCTTTTAGAGATTGCCCCGCGTGAGCGTTCGTATGTAAAAACTGAATCCGTCATGTATAGTATCACCACTCGCCACCGGCAGTGCCGGAACGCTGGACAGACTGCCCGCAATGGGAAGCGGACGGAATGGCAGCAACGCCGGATCTCTTGGCCGGGACGCCGCAACTTCCGCCCCCTCCATGGACGCGCTCTCTGATTTACTTCGCGTCCTCCGCTTCTCCGGCGGAGTGTTTCTTGAATCCCGCTTTCGTGCCCCCTGGTGTGTCTGGTCCCAGATCAGGCCGGAGGATTGCGGGCAGCCCGCCGGGGCGGAAGTGGTGATGATCGGTTTTCACTATATCCTGGACGGTGAGATGCAATTCCGTGTGGGAAAGGAGGCGGCGCGCACCGCGCTGCCCGGGCAGATGATCCTGGTGCCCCATAACGAATGCCATTTTCTCGGTAGCGACGTGAGCCTTCCCGCCCTGGAAGCCCGGCCACTAGTGCGAAAAGCCAACGACCAGGAAATGGCCCAGATCGACCACGGCAGCGGCGACCGGGTTCTCAACCATTTCGTCTGTGGCTATCTAACCATGGCCGCACCCCGTCATCCGGTGCTGGAGGCACTGCCGCCGGTGCTGCTTGCCGACGTGCGCGGTCAGTCCTGTGCCGACTGGGCGGAGAGTTCATTCCGCTACGCCGCGCGGGAACATGCGACACGGCGGCCAGGCTCGCAGGAGATTCTCGCCCGCCTCTCCGAACTGCTCTTTGTCGAAGCCGTACGCGAGCACATAGAACGTTTGCCGGACGATGCCACCGGCTGGCTGGCGGCTTTGCGGGATCCGGCTCTGGCACGTGCTCTGGCAGCGCTGCATGTGCAACCGGCCCACCCGTGGACCACGGAAGGACTGGCCAGCCAGGCATGCCTCTCGCGTTCGGCCTTTGCGGAACGCTTCAGCGGCAAGCTCGGCATGCCGCCCATGAGTTACCTCACCCAGTGGCGCATGCTATTGGCGAGCCGGCGTCTCCGCGAATCCTCCGAAACGATTGCCCAGATAGCCTCCACGGTGGGCTATGAGTCTGAATCCACCTTCTCCCGGGCCTTTGCCCGTGAAATGGGCGTCGCCCCCGGAGCCTGGAGGAAGTGCAGGGCGTGAGTTAGGCACTATTTGCCCTGACGAACGCACCGCATCGTGGAGTGCGGGGGCAAGCGAAGCGCGACACCGCTTTGGACGGCAGCAAATTATTAGCAAACCAAAAGCGTGTTCGGCACCCGAGTCCCTTATCTCGGAGCAATCTGGCGACAGCAAGCCATTGTCGACCGCCGAAAGAGAAGCTCGCGATACGTACTACTCTTCCTTTGCTCGAACATCGGCAACTTTCTGGCATCCCCTGGGGGATGCTTTTATACCGACAACGCGTCAAAACAAAAACGCCCGGCGCTTTGGGCGGCCGGGCGTTGCAATCGTCTATCGGATCCAGGTTCCGGCCCTACTCCTTGTGCGCGCTCCACTTCACGGCATTGGCCAGAAGTGTCTGGTACGCGGGGAGATCATGCGCCGAGGCGTCGTGCCCCAGGGTGATTCCCACCACGCGCGCCTCGGGATTTTCCACCACGAAGACCATGGGGAATTCCTTGTTGCGCGACTTGGAAAACGCGGTCGCCAGGACCTTCACGGGCGTGCCCTTCGGGTCGGGTTCGAAATAGTAGAGTTCATCCTTCAGGGTGAACGAGGCCGGAACGCCTTTCATCAACGGATGGTTCGGCTCGGTGACCTTCACCTCAAACTCACCATATCGGTCGTGGCCGCGTGAGCCACCGCCGCACAGGACCCGGTTGTATTCGGGCCAGTCATTCCAGTTATACCACAGGGCCGGATGCACCAGGATCAGGCCCTTGCCAGCCTTCACGTGGGCGAAGACCGCCTTGCGGGAGTCATCGTCGGCAAACGCCTGGTTATTGCTCATTAGCAAGACGTCCAATCCGCCAATCACCGGCCCGAGTCCTTCGACGGGTTCGGTATAATTCGCAGTGATCATTCCGGTGCCATTCAAAGTCGCGGTATCCGCGTCACCAAAGAATTTCTTGAAGTCGTGGGAACTGCCGCCGCCCACGAGGAGCGTCTTGAGACCCGATCCCCACTTGAAACTCGGGGGCGCGGCGGCCGCTTCCTTGTTGGAAGGCCCACCTTCACCAACCTCCGCCGTGATGCCGAACAAGACTGGTGCCACGCCGTTGTCATAGCTGGAAAGCTCAATGCTCTGCAGCACGCCTGCGTGGGTAATGTTCTTGCCGAACCAGCGGATCTGCCCGCGACCCTGGGTCCAGGGCAGGTTCTTGGAACCCGGCACATCGGGAGTCCCGTTGTAGTCGGCGATTTCCTCGCCGTTCTTCATAATGATATCCTGGGTGCCGCCGTCCGCGAAATGCAGGACCGCCTTGACCACCGGGACCTTTTCTCCCACCGCAGGGAATCCCCAGCCAGCGACGCCGCCGAGGAAATAGAGGCGCTTGGCTGCGAAGCCAACCTTCACTTCCACCCGCTGGGGCATGGACTTGCGCGACCAGCTGTTGGGCGCGCCGCCCTTTAGCACCACGGCGTTGGCCACCACCTTGTCCGGGCTCACGACGTCGAAGGGCACATCCTCGGCGCGGAACAGGCCGTAGCGGCGGAACTTGACGGTGTCGTCGGTGTTCTCCGGAGAACTAAATAGTCCACGGCTGCTGTTGGCGGTGAAGGCCTTGCCCAGGTCGAGGATACGAAACCGGTTTTCGTCGGCGCAGATATAAGCCAGTAAATTGCGGAGGCTGTCGGCGCCCAGGCTTTCGAATCCTTCCGGCATCAGCGACCGGCCGGTGGAGGCGCGGGTCTTGATTTCGGAAATCCGGATATTGTGATCCGACGCCGCGTCACGCAGCACCAACTCCGACGCGTTTTCGCGGTCAATGATGCCGTCGTAGCTGGTACCGTCCTTGGTCTCGATGGAAATGCTGATGAAGTTGGGCTCCACCTGGCGATTCGGATCGAGAATATGGACCAGTAGGTCCGCCGCTCCATGGGCTCCCATGCCCGTCAGGTTAGGCGCGAGGTTTCGGCCTTCGCCCTTGAAGATATGACAGCCGGCGCAGTTCGCCGTGAAGACTTTATGTCCCTCGTCAGCACTGCCGGGCTTTTCCACTTCCGGCCGATACTTGGCAATCAGGGCATCCTTTTCCTTTTGCTCGGGGCCGGTCAGAGATTCCAGCACCTCTTCCGCCCGCTTGGCGACCGCTTGATCGGGATGCGTGCGCAAACGGTGGCTGCGCGCAGGCCCAAGCACCGTCAACGGAATGTCCTTGCGGGCGATGGCTTCCAGCAGGGCGGAGGTGGATTCCGGCCGCTTGATCACATTGCCGAAGGCCGATTCAACCGCGGAACTAGGAACCTTGTTGAAGACACCCACCAAGGCCAGCCCGCCTTCCGGCACGGCTCCCAAGGCATCCACGACCCTTTGTTGGAGAGCAGGGCTCGCAGTGGAACCAATCAAGGCGGTAACCGCTGGTATAATCGAGGTATCGAATTGGCGGACGCTGACCAAGCTAACGGCCACACGGCCACGAACGTCATCGCTCAACGAGGCATCGGTCAATTGGGCCTCCACCTTCGCGATGGCGGGTTTGGCGGCCGAAGCCAGCTTCGCCTGCTTGTCCCAGCGCGCGACGAAGGGCAGCGTAGCCCCCGCGCAGCGGTCGCTCGACAGCAGGCTTTGGAGGGATGCTTCCAAAGTCGCGCTCCATTCGGGGCTGAGCGAAGGTTTGCTATTGGCAGACAAAGCCTCCAGGGCGGCTACCTTCAAGCCATCCACCGAAGCGGGCTGTTTCGAGATCAACTCCAAGGCCCGCACCGCGAGCTCGGCGTTGTCCTTTTGTCCCACCGCCTTGGCGAGGAAAGCGACGTAGTCGGCCGCGAAAGCCGGATCCTTGGCCCGGAAGCACGCTTCCAGATAGAGAATGGGATCGGCTGCCGCGGCGCCCACCGCGGCGGAACGGAACCATTGGTCCTTGAGGCTGGGCCAGACCGCGACCACCGCGTCCGCCGCTTCCTTCGTCGGCGGCAGGGAACCCAACGCCATGAGCGATTGGATGCGCGTGCGCGGATCGGAATCGTTGAGAAGTGCTTCAATGGTCTTCTGGATGGCGGCGCTGCCCGTCGCGTTTTCGCCGACAATCTTTACGGCGTTCTTGCGCACCGCCGCATCGGAATCCTTCAAGGCCACCGTCAGGAGCTGTTCGTCCAGTCCGCCGAGGTTGTTCAAGGCATAGAGCGCCTGCATCCGGCCGTACTTGGTGCTGCCCGTCTTCAGCAGGTTTGCCAAGGCGGGTGTGGCGGACTTCGCCTGGGTTTCATTCAACAGGCGGTTCGCCGTGGTCCGGACCCAGCCATTGGGATGATTGAGCATCGCCACCAGGCCGTCCGGATCCTGGGCGTCCAGCTTATAAGGCGGCAGGGCCTTGGCCTCCTTGTGCTGGATCCGGTAGACGCGGGTGAAATGATGATCGCGGTCCGGGCGGGTCGCCGCGTTGCGGGCGCCGTGGGCCGGCCCGCGGGTGTCATTGTGCACCGCGATCTGATTATAAAAATCGACCAGGTACATCGCGCCGTCGGGACCCACGCGGGAATGAATCGGGCGGAACCAATAGTCCGTGCTGTTGACGAACTCCATTTCCTTCCGGCCTTCTTCCTTGTGTCCCTTGAAGGTTGCCCCGGTTGGTTCGAGAAACTCCTGGTGGAACAGGTGCATCGTCGCTTCGCTCATGAAGAAGGCGTAACGATTGTCGGGCGCCCATTTGGCCGGCCAGGCGCCGCCGTCATAGATGCACGCACCCGCCGCCGCGGTCCAGGCACCGACCCAGTCGATCTGCACGTAGGGCTGCCGGGTTTCCTTCAGCGCGGGATAAATCTTGTTTTCCTCAATGACGTTTTCGAAGGCCAGATGCCCTCCCACGTTTCCACGGGCGAGGATCTTCTCGGGAATAACGACATGGCAGATCGGCATGCCACAAGTCGCCGTGGTGAACACGACTTCCCCGTCCGGTGCAATTTCACAGCCCCAGGTATTGCAACTCCAGGCCGCGACCTGCTCGAGCATCGAACCATCCGGACGGAAGCGATAGACGCCCGCCGCAATATCGCCAAAGTTCTTCGTCCCGTCGCCCGATTTCACCTTGCCCCGGGTATAACCCACCGTGCCATAGACCCAGCCATCGGGTCCCCAGCGCAGGTTGTTGATGACCGCGTGGGTGTCGAAGGTGCCCCAGCCGGTATAAAGAACTTCGGTCTTGTCCGCCTTGCCGTCGCCATCGGTGTCACGGATCCACAGGATGTCCGGCGCCTTGGTCACGATTACGCCATCCTTATAGAAAACCAGCGAGGTCGGCAGTTCCAATCCGGAGGCAAACACCGTCTTCTTGTCCATGATCCCGTCGCCGTTGGTGTCTTCCAGCATCGAGATACGATCCTGGGGCACGCGGGGCTCCTTGCCGCCAATCGGATAGGTCTTCGGATCCTGCTCGCGCCAGCTCTTCACGCGATTATCGGCCTTGTTGATATCGCGGCCGCCGGGATATTCAGGGGTTTCCACCACCCACAGGCGGCCCTTCGGATCCCATTCCAGCGACATAATTTTTTCGGCGACATTTTCATCTGCCACCAGCGAGACGTTGAACTCGGGATGCACAATGAACTGGGACGCCGCCTTCACCCCGGGAGTGGGGCCACCCTCGGGATAACGCAGTGAGGCCAATTCCGTCGGACGGCAGTATTCGTCCAAATTCTCATGCTTGGCCGCCCAGGAAATGCCACGCAGCAGGATGGCCTTATACTGGGGCGCTTCGAACGAGGTGTACTCATGGCCCGGAATACTGACAAAAGCGCGATACGGCGTGGCCGCTCCGTCCATCGTGCGCTCATAAGTCCAGATCTGGGGCCAGATTGTGAAAACGTCCAGGAAGCTGGTCGCCAGGACATGGACGTCCGGCGACATGTCCAGTTGGTTATAAACTTCGTCCTTCCAATCGAAGTTCGAGATACCCTTGGTGATCGGATGATCGGTATCGGTGAAATAGACACCGACATTACCCTCAAACCATTTGGTCTTGGTCTTTTCGTTGCCATCCCAGCGCCAAGCTCCGCCGATGGTTTTCTTGCACCATTCGTGTTCGTCACCGCTCACCACGCCGTCGTGGATCACGACCACGCCACCGCCCCGTTTCAAGAACGCTTCGAAGCGCTCGCGCTCCGCGCCGACGATCTTCATGCCGTCCTGGGCATAGATGACGACAACGTCAGTCTGGTCGAGTTGGGCTGCCGTGGGAAATTCGAGTGAACCGTCAGCCTTCAGGCCCCGCTCGTTGAGCAGTTTGGTATAGTCCTGGAGAAAGTGGGGGTGATCATGCTGGTTGGGGCCGTGGGTCTTGACTCCGGCCCGAATGAAGACCCGGAGGGGTTCCGCCGCGGCCAGGCGCCAACTGGCGCACAACAGCACGAGGGCGGCAAAATAGCGGGACATCCTGTTCATGTTATCGCGTTGATTGACGAAGTAACCCGCCGAAAGAATTCACCGGCCAGCCACTTCAAAGGAGAGACGACCCCAATGGAACAAGGATGGATACCGGCGTCGATCAATTTCGCGGGTCTTCCGAGGCTACCGGGGCAGCTCTTGCCCGGCTATGCCATCAAGGCACGGCCAGCTATCCGGAATGCAACAATCGGGGAAAGGGAAAATGCCCACCCAGCGCCAGGAGGCTTCATCGGGCCCAGTCGGCAGACTGGGCCCGATGCTGTACCGTCACGCCAGGAAACCACTCCCAAAGGCAATCCGGCACGAAACGCGGTTTGACTCTCCACGCGAACTAGTTAGCCTAGCTGACGGAAGCCAAGGCGGCAGCCTTGGTGTTCCTCCTATGCCCGGTGGCGCTTTTTCCAGGTCACCGGGCGTTTTCTTGCCCTAAAAGGGAGGCCAATCGGCGAGCCGTCTCAGCCGCTGTTTCCTCACCCACCGCGATCCAGTCGAGATCCAACTGTCCGCGAAACCACGTTAACTGGCGTTTCGCAAACTGACGCGTACGCACCTTGATTAATTCAACGGTATCGGGTCGGGAACGTTCGCCTTGCAAATACTCCACAACTTGCCGGTAACCAATGGCTTGCATGGCCGTCCGATTCTTGGCCAGGCCTCGTTCCAATAACCCTTTGGTTTCCTCAATCAAACCCGCTTTGAACATGGCCTCCACCCGCCGATCAATCCGGCGTACCAAGTCCTCGCGCTCCCGGAGCAGGCCAAAACTCCTTCCCACCAGCGCCGGAGCGCGTTCCGGCCAGGCCGCCCGTTGTTGGGAAAAAGGCTTTCCGGTAATGCGGATTACTTCGATGGCCCGGACAATCCGGCGAGGGTTTTGCAGGTCAATCTCGTCGAAGGTCGTCCAGTCTTTCCGGGCCAATTCGTCAAGCAACGCAGGCAACGGAGTGGCTTCCAATTCCGCGCGCAACACTGGGTCGGGCGGAGGCGCCGAGCCCAGGCCATTGAGCCACGCGTTGTAGTACATTCCTGTGCCCCCGCAGAAAATTGGCACCCGGCCTCGTTGCTGGATTTCCGCGCTGATCGGCCCCGCCAAGGCCACGAAGCGAGCCGCATCGAAGGATTCATCCAACTCGGCAATATCTATCAGGTGATGAGGAACTTGGGCTCGCTCCTCCGGCGTGGGTTTGGCGGTTCCGATATTAAGCCCGCGATAAACCTGCATCGAGTCCACTGATACGATCTCACCGCCGACGAGTTGCGCCAATTCCATCGCCACAGCGGACTTCCCGCTGGCCGTCGCACCCGCCAAGACCACCGGAACCAGGCTCATTCCCCCTTGGCCGCCTTCGAGGCGGCTGATGGCTGCGTCGGGGAAGCACTCCAACTCAAAAGGATCAGAATCCCCACGGCGGTGCAGATGGCGCTATCCGCAATATTGAAGGCCGGAAAACCCACCTCCTGCCCCGTGCGGGTAATCCAATAAAACCGGAGGAAATCTACCACGTGATGATGAACCAGACGGTCCGAGAGATTTCCCAAGATGCCACCGAACAACAAGCCCAGGGCCAGTTGGCCAGCCCGTCGCTGATACTCAAAATGCCTTCGGAAGTACCAGAGGGCAAAAATCGCCGACGAGGAAAACACCGCCAAGAGTTTGTTGTTGTCCCGCAATTGGCTCCAAGCCGCGCCGGTGTTTCCCCAGTGCACAAAACGGAAAAACCCGTCGAGAACGACGTACTCCTCGGTCTGGAGCCCGAGCTTTTGGCGGACAATCCACTTCGTAAGCTGATCGAGCGCCAGCACAAAGCAGGCGGCACTCGCCAAA
>DATJII010000274.1:0-14408 GCA_035493435.1 Candidatus Limnocylindria bacterium
TTTGGCGAGGCGTGTTATATATAAGTTCGTGAATCGTTGTCGAGGCCAACACCACACACCAAAGCGGTGTCGCGCGTTGCTTGCCACCGCACTCCAAGACGCGTTGCGTTTCGGCGGTGTGGGACGGTCGTTACAGACGGTGTCGCGCGTTGCACGACACAATCTCGTCCACCGGAGCTTTAGGGTAGGAGGAACTCCACGACGCTTTGCGCTTCGTTGTGTTGAGCGGCCATCCCTTGCCGCATCGCGTGGTTTCCGGCGGGAATTGACAAATTCGGGCGTATCCGCAAGCTAGGCTTAGTGGTTTCGCCGCGGCGCAGAGCGCGAAACTACCGAAAACTTGATCCAACCATGAACTTCTCCGAGCGCTTTTCCCCTTGGTTCGTTTGCCTCGCTGTTGCTTCCTCTTCCACAGCCTTGGGCAGTGTCTTTACTTTCGACGACCTCCCCAACGGGCCTACTCCGTCGGTTCAGACCGTAAATCTCAATGAAGCGGTGAACCCACCGGTCAGTGGCAATGCCACCTACGGGGGCATCGTCTGGGATTCCAGTTTCGAACTGGTCAATTCCAGCTACAAAATCGCCGATGACAGCCCCCATTTCGGACTGGCCCATTCGGGCGATGTGTTCGTCACGACGGCGACGGACCATGTGATGATTACCACGTCGGAAGTGTTGTTGGGGGCTTGGTTTGGCCGGAATGTATATTACGGCTTTGGGAACGGCACCGATCAGATCACCGTAAACGCAATGAGCGGAGCCACGGTGCTCAGTTCGATCACCTACGATTTGCCGTTAACCATGGGAGGCAGCCAGCCCGAACCTTTGACCCATCTGGACACGAGTTCTTTCCTGGAACTGACCGGCATCACCGGTTACCGGATTGATCGCCACGAGGTGGATCCGGAATTCGGTGGAAATCATTGGGTGGGTGATGACTTCGAATTCGTCCCCGTCCCCGAGACCGGTTCCATGACCTTGGCTGCTGCCGCACTTCTGGGAGGCTATGCCTTGGTCCGCCGCACCCGGAAGTCCCGGTAAGATAGACAGCAAACGGGCGCATCTCTCTTAGTGGAAGGGAATGCAGCTGGAACCACGGGTGCGCCATCCCCTCATCCGGCCTGTGGCCACCTTCTCCCCCAACGGGCGAAGGTCGAGGCTTCGCTTCATTCGCGCCTCCGTCTAAATCCTCATCCTCTGGACAGGCCGTGACGACGCAGACTCCCCGGTACCGTCCTTTTGCCTTTTTCACGCCCAAGAAAGCTGGCTGAACACGGGGTGCCGGTGTAGTGAAGGGGCCATGCGATGGCTGGCTCTTTTGCTGTTCGGAATGGTGGCGGCGATGGCCGATGAACCGACCCTTCTTTTCAATGGAAAAACCCTGGAGGGCTGGCAAATCACCGGTTTTGGCGGTCATGGCGAGGTGGAAGTCCAGGACGGTGGACTGTTGCTAAACCAAGGCATCCTGACCGGGGTAACCTACACCAACGCCCTTCCTACGACGGACTACGAAGTATCTCTCGAGGCGCGCCGCGTCCTAGGGAACGATTTTTTCTGCGGTCTCACCTTCCCAGTCGGCGACACTTTTTGCAGTTGGATCGTGGGTGGCTGGGGTGGGGCCACCGTGGGGCTGTCCAGTATCGATGGCGAAGATGCCGGCCATAACGCGACCACCTCCTACCATAAGTTCGAAAAAGGACGGTGGTATCGCCTCAAGCTGCGGGTGACTTTGTCCAACATCACCGCTTGGATCGATGACGAGAAAGTCATCGATGCGGATATCAAAGGGAAAAAGATCGGTCTGCGCGCGGGCGAGATCGAACTCAGCAAACCTTTCGGCATCGCCTCCTGGAGTACGACCTCGGAACTGCGAAGTGTCACCCTTCGAAAATTGGAGGCGCCCGGAACCAAACCAGCCGGAGCGGGTGTTCCACCCCTGCCCGAATCGCTCGCTGGGAATCTAAACAAGCTCGTCGTTGCCGCCACCAACACGACGGCAGCCTGGGATCGGCTGGCGGAAATGTGCGATCGTTTTGGACCGCGTCTCTCGGGCAGCACCAACCTGGAACTCGCCCTCGATTGGATTCTGGCCGAGATGAAGGCTGAGGGGCTCGAAGAGGTGCGGGGTGAACCGGTGCAGGTTCCCCGCTGGGTTCGGGGCTCCGAATCGCTCGCCCTCGTGTCACCCCAGCCTGAGCCCTGGCCGGTGCTAGGTTTGGGCGGGACTATCGCCACTCCACCGGGCGGCATAACCGCTCCGGTGCTGGTCGTGACCAACTATCAGGAACTCAGCAACCGGGTGGCCGAGGCCAAGGGTAAGATCGTGGTTTTCAACGCGGTTTTCACCCAATACGGCGAAACCGTGCGCTTTCGTGGCACCGGGGCCACCGAAGCCTCCAAGGCTGGGGCGGCAGCCAGCCTGGTCCGCAGCATCACTCCTTATAGCCTGCGGACGCCGCATACCGGGGCCATGTATTATGATACGAATGTGGCGGCGATTCCCCACGCGGCCATAGCCCCCGAGGACGCCGATCGCCTGGCTCGCTGGCAGGCGCGCGGTATCGCGCCGGTGCTTCACCTGCAACTCTCTGGCACTAATACCGGGATGGCTCCGTCCCGCAACGTCGTGGCGGAAATTCGTGGGCGGGAAAAGCCCGAGGAAGTCGTGGTCATGGGTGGCCATATCGATTCCTGGGATGTCGGCCGCGGTGCATTGGATGATGGCGGTGGCTGCCTGGCGGCGTGGGAGGCGTTGAGACTAATTAAACAGGCGGGACTCCGTCCCCGCCGGACGATTCGCTGTGTACTTTGGACGAACGAAGAGAACGGTTCCAAGGGTGCGCAAGCCTATCGTGAGGCCCATCTTTCCGAGCTGACGAACTGCGTCGCCGCCATCGAAAGCGACACCGGAGCCCTCAAACCGCTCGGTTTTGGGTTCACGGGCAGCACTGCGGCGGGAATTCAGGTCCGCCAAGTGATGGAATTCCTGGGATCCAGCCTCGAGGCGGGTCGATTCAAGCTCGGCGGCGTTGATGCTGATACTCAACCCCTTCTACAAGAAGGTGTTCCAGTGTTTAGTTTGCAGACCGCCAACGAGAAATACTTCTGGTTCCACCACACGGACGCGGACACGCCGGAGCGACTCGATCCACGCGAATTAAGCAAGTGCGCGGCGGCCTTGGCCGTACTCTCTTATTGGCTGGCAGACAGCGAGATACGTCTTCCGAGATAAACGCCCAACGCCCGCCATAACGCTGTCGTTTTCACAAAGGATGGCTCTTTTTTGCCATCAGAGGCACTTCGCTTATGCAGCTATTGCGCAACTTAAGCCAACCTGATGAATTGTGTCCATTCTTGACCTTCAGAGCGTCCTTCCTAGGATAAAGTTGTTCTCGCTGCCTTTGGCCCTCGGGGGAATTTTTGTCCCCGGATGCCTGGGCGGCAGTATAGATAACAATTTTATTGATAGGAATGAGCGCCACAGCTCCAGCGGCATCCGCCGGTCAGCCGCCAGTCTCGAAGATATCCGAGGCTGTTATACGTATTGCCGGTAATTCGCAGGACGGTATCCAAGCTATTGGTGGGTTTTTGGCCCGCCTGGCGGGACGAAGCGAGCAGGAGGTCATGACGTTCATGACCATTCCCTCCACCATTTCCGGCGGACCTTCCATTTTCCAGGTCCGCATCGGATCGGGTGAAGTTTTGTCCGCCGGTGATGAGGCGGACATCTTGATCGCCTTCTACCAGCATAGCTACGAGAACCACATCAGCTCCCTTCGGCCTGGCGGCATCGTCATTTACGACGCCGACCACGTGAAGGAGTTCAAGCCCGAGGTGCAGTCCAAGTACCGGCACGTGGGTGTGAACATTTCGAGCCTGACGGTCGAAGCCATCGGTGGCACGGGCCGAGACAAGGGTAAGAACGTGTTCACCCTCGGATTGGTCGCCAAGATGTTCGACCTGAACGTGGAGAAGCTGCACAAGCTGCTTTCCGAACGTTTCGCTTCCAAGGACCCGAAGGTCCTGGAGAACGCGATGAACTGCTTTAACGCCGGGTACCACTACTCCCTGGCTACCGCGCCGGAACTCTTCAAGTTCCAGCCCGGCCAGAATGTCGGCCTGTCGCAGGTCGTCATGAGTGGCAATGAAGCGCTCGCCTACGGCCTAATCGCCGCGGGAGTCCGCTTTGGCGCCGGTTACCCAATCACTCCGTGGTCCGATATCATGGAGCTGCTCCGTCGCGAATTGCCCAAGTACGGTGGCATGTTCGTCCAGTGCGAAGACGAGATCGCCTCAGTCTCGATGGCGATTGGCGCGAGTTGGGGTGGGCGCGTGGCGGTGACCGGATCATCTGGTCCCGGCATCTCGCTTAAGACCGAGGCCATCGGCTGGGCGGCCATGGCTGAAGTTCCCTTGATCATCGTGGACGTGCAGCGTGGTGGACCTTCCACCGGCATGCCGACGAACGTGGAGCAGACCGACCTGAACATTGCCTGCTTTGGTGGTCACGGCGACAGCCCCCGCGTGGTGCTGGCCCCGGCGAATGTCGAGGAGTGCTTCCAGATTGCGATCGAGGCCGTGAACATCGCGCGCAAATACAGCACGCCGGTGTTCATCCTCACCGATCAAGGCATTGCGACCCGTATCGAAGCCTTCCATGAACCGGACTACAAAACCGTGGTCCAGGACATCACCCCGGACTTCACGCCGGTGGCGGAACACAAGCCCTACGACCTGACGGTGCCCGATGGGATCACTCGTCACCTGGCTCCCGGCACCCGCGTGGCCAGTGGCAAATACCCGATCGTGACCGGTCTGGAGCACGACGAATTGGGGCACCCGACCGGTTCGCCCAAGTTGCACGTGCAGATGACCGCCAAGCGTCGTAACAAGCTGAAGAAGCTGGGCGCCGATCTTCCCACGCCCAAGGTCTATGGCCCGAGCGAAGGACAAGTCCTGCTGGTGAGTTGGGGCTCCGGCAAGGGTCCTGTGGAGGAAGCGGTGAAGCTGGCGCGCGCCAATGGCGAGGCCTTCTCGGCGCTGCACTTGAAGTATATCAATCCGTTGCCCAACGGCATCGAGAAGATCTTCGAAGCCTTCCGTCACGTTTTCGTGGTGGAGTTGAACGACGAAGGTCTCTACGGATATGGCCAGCTGGCAGCGGTCCTCCGTGGCCGTTATTGCGATCCGCGCATCCAGGGCATCAACAAAACCGACGGTCTCACCTGGAAGATCCGCGAGATCCTCGACCGGGCGCATCAACTGGCCAAATAACAGGCGACCCAAAAAGCAAAACCAAGAATTTATAAGCCATGAGTGAAATAGCCTTTCCGTTTGCCACGCTGCCCCGCACGGGCGCCGCGGCAACCATCCCGGTGGCCCCGCTCCCCGAAACCGAGCGCAAGCCGTTGACCAAGAAAGAAGTCTCCGCCGACCATCCCACATGGTGCCCCGGCTGTGGCGATTTCTCCGTTCTCGCCCTCTATTTCAAGCTGATCGAGAAGCGAAAAATGATCCATGAGAAGATCACGACCGTGGCGGGTATCGGCTGCTCCAGCCGTTTCCCCTACTTCGTGCAGGCGCACGGCGCCCACTTCATCCATGGACGCGCCCTGCCTTTCGCCAGCGGCGTGAGCCTCAGCCGGCCTGACCTGCACGTGTTCGTGTTTGGCGGCGACGGCGACGCCTTCTCGATCGGTGGTAATCATTTCACCCACACCGCGCGCAAGAACGTCAAGCTGACCTACGTGGTGATGGACAACCAGGTGTACGGCCTGACCAAGAACCAGACCTCGCCGACTTCCCCGCTGGGATATAAGTCGAAGACCGACGTCTGGGGTTCCGGCGACCGGCCCATCAACCCGGTGAAACAAGCCGTCGCGGCTGGCGCCACCTTTGTGGCCCGCACCACGGCGACGAATCCGAACCACGTTCTCGAGATGATGGAAGCGGCCATGGACCATGATGGGTTCAGCTTCATCCAGTGCTTGAGCGAATGCGTCGAATTCCATCCCGGAGCATTCGACGCCGCCAACCCCCGCAAGGGTGGCAAGTTTGACCTCGTGGGTCCGGAACACGACGTCACGGACGAATATGCCGCCTACCGCCTGAGCGACACGGCATGGCCCGGCAAGTTTGGTGTCTTCTACAAGGCCCAGCGCCCGACGAAAAACGCCAACGAAGCGAAGATCATCGCCGACACCCAGGCCAAGATCCAGGGAGCCGCCCCGTGGCAGCTCCTGCAGAAGAGCTTCGAGCGGATGAAGTAAGCCGCGCCCCTCAGAATTCAGCCCCGGCTTTACCGCCGGGGCTTTTTATTTATACCAGCGACTTCAAGGGACAGGCGTGCGTTCTACCGCACCGGGACCAACCCGGGAAAATCGCGCATGCTAGCCCCCGTTTCGATGCGCTTCAGGTACATCTTTCGATGGGGAAAATCGAACGTTACCAGATGCCGTTCCAGGAAGCGCAGGCCGAGCATATTGGCGGCGGACGATTCGTGGATGCGCAGGTCCCGATAGGTCTCGTCGCCTATCTTGGCCTTAAGGAGATAGGCGGCGGTAAAAGGAATGCCAAAGCCCAACTTTCCAGTATTCACCACGGCGGCGTTCTTCTCGGCAATCACCCGTTGGAACAGGTCGGGCAACAATGCGCCGTCCAGGCTATCGCCCGTATCAACCACCGATTGGAAGCCATTGACCCCGGCCAGGTTCTCGCGAATCGACACCCGGCTAAGGTCCGAGGGTCCAACGAGGTCGAACGGCGTGCCAAGGGAATGCTTGTCAATGGTACCCGGATCGAGAAACCGGATCCGATTGGCTTGGAAGTCGAGTTGGACACAATAGTACTTCAGGCAACCCATGCCCAGCAGGCCGCGAATTCCCTTGGAAGCCAGACTTATGCGGGAGAAGTCGATGGTATTGACGTAGGGCCCCGTTCGAAGTCGCGTATTGCCCAGGTAAAGGGGCGGAGCTTCATAGACCCCGGCGGCCAAGGCTCCATACGCCGGCAATCGACTGGCTCCCAATCCCAAGCGGCGTCCCAGCAGTGGTTCGTAGCTTTGATCAAGCACTACGGTATCGCAGCCTGTGTCCAGGAGCATAGGTATCTCCCGGCCATCCTGCAGCCGCAACGAGACTCGAATAGCTTCCCCGTGTGAGGTATCGCTGTGCATCTGGATCTCAGCCGGGCGATCCAGTCCGCCACGCCCACCCGAAGTAGCACAGGAACACCACAACAACGCGGTGGCGGCAAGGAGCGTCCAGCGATGCAACGACGACGGAATTCGGAATATAAATATCATGCGATCTGGAGAAATACGATCAGGGCCTGGCCCGGGACAACGGTTCGGCGGAGGTTTTGGCCGTCAAGCGTTTCAGATACATCCTTCGGTGGGGAAAATCGAAAGTGACAAAGTGTTGGGCCAGGAAACCGAGACCCAGGACGTTTTCGTCTGACACCTCGTTCACTTTGAGGTTCCGGTATTTTTCCCCGGCGAAAGTGGCGTTGGTCAGGTTTCCCTCAAAAAAGAGATGTTCTTGGCCCCGAAAAGCATTGGTAAAGACGTCGATCTGGCCCACGTCGAAGAGGCCCTGGAATAGCTTCTGGTTCAACGCCGCGTCTCCCGGAAATGCCGTATTAATAAGAGTCCTTTCCGTCCGTTTTCCCAATATTCCATCCTGTACCCACACCTGCGATTGGGTCCACGGGATGGAAAGAGGAACCGCAATCCCTAGTTTCGACTTGTCGAAATGGTCAGGATCCAGGAAGTGGAGTACATGGTTCTCAAAATCAATCTGCACACAATAGTGTTTGAGGCAGTCCACTCCCAGGTACCCCCGGGCGCCAGCCTGGTATGCCTGGTGATCGTGCATGTCGATGGTGAGGATTCCGTTGTACGCGGGGAAATCCGATTGCAGTTTGAGCGCCGTACCACCGAGGGAGAAACTGGTTTTCCCGAACAGCGAGGCGGTTATCCAACCGTGTCCCGGGCTGTAGATTCTTGATCCCTGGAGCCGCTTACCCAGCGCCGATTCCGCAGATTTGTCCAGGAAAACGCACGCGTCACCTGTGGAGAAAAGCACTGGGACCTCCTCGCCCGAATTGAAACGAATCGTCAAACGTATGCCATGTTCCTTTCTAATATCGGAGGGAAAGGGAATATCCGGTGGCAGCGGGAGCGGAGTGGCGGCCTGGCTGGCGGGGCCAAAACAAGCCAATCCGAGCCATGATAGAATGGCCAGACCAAAGGACGGGGAGGCGGTCTTCCCTTCGGAGATTTTATTAAGCGAGAAAATCATGGGTTCCTGGTCGCTTCGACGATGCCCGCTTTTCCGTTGCCGGATACCGTGATGGAGTCATCGATGCGGCGCAAATATAGGCGTTCATCCGGAAAATCCAGCGTCGCCACGTGACGGGCAAGAAAACGCAAACCGTAAATATCCGCCTGCCGGGCGTCGTTGATCACCACGTTGGTATAAGAAGACATGTGAAAGGATGCAACGGGCAGAAGCGCGGCGCTGGGAGGATTGCACGTGACGGGATCACCTTGGCGGATCAGCCTAGCGCCCTTTCGCCGCAGCGCTTTGCGGAAGTTTTTTTGCTGAAGGGCGCCATCCGTCGACCATCCGGTATCGACGATGGAGCCAGTGTCCTCGTCGCCCAAGAGGTTTCCTTCAACGGCTGCTATTTCATAATCCTGCGAAATGACCATGCTGTAATACCGGCCAGCCTCGCTTTTCTGGAAATGGCCCGATTTAAGAAACCGTAGTTTACCCGCTTCAGGGTCGATTTGAAGACAATAGTGTTTGAGGCAATTCAGTCCAAGAATCCCGCGAATCTCCGTGCCACTCGAAGGGCGCAGCCGGAATGGATAGACCTGGACCTTTCCCTCCGCCTTCAATTCGGTTCCGTTTAGAAACAGCTTGGGTTGATTGTATAGCGCGGCGGTGATCCAACCCATCGCGGGGAATATCACTTCTGTGGTGCCTTTCTTTGGTCCCAGATAGGGTACCAACGATTCGTCCAGATGCGTTACCGCGGAACCCGTGTCGAGCAATACCACCACCGGAGTCCCATTTTCCAGGGTCAGAGTGAGATAAATCGCCGCGCCAATTTTGATGTCCTGGCTGATCGTCACTTCGCCGGGCAGCTCCTTGGCTGCTCGCGGGGCGGCAAATGCTGTCCCCACGACGAGGAGCATAAACCAGCATACCACACAGCTAATTGCAGTGCATCCGGTGCGGTCCGTTTTCATAGATGTCATGGGTTGATCGTTCATCCGAGGTGGCGACGTTCCACCTCCCGGACCGTGATGGGACTTAAATCCCGGCCGAATGGCAAGCGTCACATATGTGAAACATGCCTTGGGTCACGGTTGGAGACTGGAATCCCAGACCCTTAGTCCCGATTTGACTGCTCTTCTTCGGAACGAAACATCCCGCCGATTGCAGGGCTCGACGGAGTCTCTCCCTACCGGGCTTTTGGCTCCTTGCGGTTCACCCGGACCGACGCCGATCGCCAGAATTTGGCAGGAGTTACCGCGTCGCTCCTGATTTGTCCGCTTTCCCAATGCCGGGAACGCCGATCCCGGAAATGGTACAGGACCGACCACCCGGGCAACGAAAACGACCCTGAAGATGGGGATTCTGGCCGTGGCACGTCCCTTGCGTGGCTCGACTGAGTCGAACGGTATGAATCATTTACGCTTTGCGGTTCGGATGCTGGTTAAAAGTCCGGGTTTTACCACCATTGCGATCCTCACCCTGGCCTTGGGCATTGGGGCCAACACCGCCATCTTCAGCTTCGTGAATGCGGTGCTGCTTCGCCCGTTACCCTTCCGCGAGCCCGCCCGCCTGGTCTGGGTGGCCAATATTTTTGACGGTGGGCTTTCCGGAGTGACCACCCGGGTCTTCAATTTCCTCGACTGGAAGAAGATGAACCAGTCGTGCTCGGAGATGGCTGCTTACTTCGCGTTCTCAGATTACAGTGGCTACAATCTCTATGGCGGCGGAGGTGAACCGGAACGACTGAGCGGCTTTGGCATCTCCCAGAATTTTCTCGACGTCTTAGGTGTCAAACCAGAGCTGGGACGCGGATTCCTGGACGAGGAATGCCGGTTCAACGGCGCCAAAGCCGTTTTGTTGACCCACGGATTCTGGACGCGCCGATTTGGTGCCAATCCCGGAATTGTCGGGCAAACGATTACCCTCAATGGCGACGCCCACGCTGTGGTGGGGGTCCTCCCCGCGTCGTTCGATTTCCCCGGGGTTTTCTCGCCCGGTTCCCGGGTGGACCTGTTGGCTCCCTTCCCCTTGACCCAGGAAACCGAACGTTGGGGCAACACCCTGGCCGTGGTGGGGCGCTTGAAACCGGGCGTTTCCCTAGCCAAGGCCCAAGCCGATTTCAACCTGATCAATGAACAACTGCAAAAGAGCCATCCGGAGCGTGGAACGGATTTCGGCGCGAAGCTCTCGTTTTTGCAGGACCACGTGCGCGGTAGCTTCAAACAGTCGATCATCCTGCTTTTCTGTGCCGTGGGATTTGTCCTCCTGATGGCTTGCGCGAACCTCTCCAATCTCCTGCTGGCTCGTGCTTCTTCGCGGCGAAAGGAGATTGCGGTCCGCATCGCGCTGGGGGCAACGCGCGGGGAACTGATTCGCCAAATGCTCACAGAGAGCGTTCTCCTTTCGTTCTGCGGCGCGGCCTTGGGATTGCCGCTGGCCTTTTTCGCCACGCATCTGCTCGCCACTTCCCATGCTTTCAGCGTACCGCTCCTGGCGACCACCACGGTCGATGGAACGGCTCTCGGGTTTACCCTGGGGGTCGCTGTTGCCACGGGGCTGCTCTTCGGTCTGGTCCCTGCTTTACAAGCTTCGAAAACGGACGTGCACGAAACGCTTAAGGATGCCGGTCGCGGTTCCACCGGTGGACGACGCAAGACGTGGGTTCGCGAAACGCTGGTGGTCTCGGAGATTGCCCTCGCCTGCATCTTGTTGGTGGGCGCTGGGCTGATCCTCCGGAGCTTTATCCGGTTGCTGGACGTGGACCTGGGTTTCAGGCCGGACCACGCGGTGGCCTGGCGCGTGGAACCGGGCCGCAACTTCGACAATTCGGGCGCCCGGCTCCGGTACTACAACGAGGTAGCCGAGCGCGTGGCGGCCGTCCCCGGTGTGGAATCGGTGGGCATGTCGGACACCCTGCCACTGGGCCGTAATCGCTCTTGGGGCGCAGGCGCCAAAGGAGCCACCTATCCGCCAGGCCAATACCCGGATGCCTTTCCGCGGATCGTGGACTACCGCTATCTCCAAACCATGGGCATTCCCCTTCGGTCCGGGCGCTATTTCGATTCCCACGACACGGGCCAATCTCAGCCGATGATCATCGTCAACGAAGCGATGGCCAAGCGTCTGTGGCCGGGCGAGAATCCTCTAGGACGCGTGGTCCTGACCGGTGGCGGTGAGTTCAAGGTGGCCGGGGTGGTCGCCAACGTCCGGCACAGCGGCGTCGATGAAGCATCCGGATTGGAAACGTACATCCTTTTTGCCCAATTGGACGACATGGCCGGGTCCGATCTCGTGGTCAGGACCAAGTTAACCACCACCGCTTTGGTGCCTCTGGTTCAGGCAGCTTTACACGAAGTGGATCCGCGTCTGCCAACGGCCGATTTTAGGACCTTGAACGATATTGTGGATCAAGCGATTTCGCCCAAGCGCCTGATGACCCTTCTTCTGGGATCCTTTTCGGTATTGGCCTTGGTGCTGGCGGCCTTGGGCATCTATGGCGTCATCTCCTATTCCGTGAGCCAGCGGACCCACGAAATGGGCATCCGGCTGGCGGTGGGGGCCTCGACTGCCTCGGTGGTTAATCTCGTTATCCTGGAAGGAATGAAGATGGCTGCCATCGGCGTAGCCATCGGCTTGGTGGGATCCTTGGCCGTCACGCGCCTGATGCGCAGCCTCTTGTTCGGCATCGACGCCACCGACCCGGCGACGTTCCTGGCCAACGCGGCGATACTGGGTGGCGTGGCCTTTCTCGCGTGCTGGCTGCCCGCACGGCGCGCGGCCCGGGTGGACCCCATGGTGGCGCTGCGGGATAGTTAGTCCGAGGGTCATGCGGGCCCGTCCTGGCAAACGCGGCAGCGCCTGGAGTGCGGCTGCGGAGGCTTGGCGAAGCCGCCGCTTTGGCAGTCGCTTCGTCCCGTCGGCAGTCTGACCCAGGCACAGCAAGGAACAAGTGGGAACGTTCTATCAAAAGGCCGCATTATATAATTAATATCGTCCGCAAGGCGAGCCGATCCATCTGCGGTCAAAAGCCCTTCGCTGCCCGCCGGGAAACAAAGACCACACCACTCCCAAAACGGTAGCTCCGCCAAGCCTTCGCGACCGCACTCCAAACGCTGTCGCGAACTTCCTGGGCGGAGAAGTTCCGATGCAGATATAATAAATCGCGTTACGCTCCCGGCGCCTGGATCGCCAGGGTCATGGCGCGCAGTTCGGCCACGGTTTTGGCGAGCTGGATCAGGATCCAGTCCTTGGTTGGACCGGCTTCCAACCGGCCCAGTTGGGCGATCTCGTCCTCCAGCGTTTGCAGGCGTCCGGACACTTCCACGAGCGACGGGGCGTCGTAACCTTGTTCCACACCTGCGGCGAAAAGTTCCAAGGTCTCCAACAGGCGACCAACGCAGGCATCGACTCCCGAGGCTGCCGCCGGGCGGTCACCCTCGTGTAGGTGGACGGTCATGAGTGTCAGGGCGCGCGTGACCCGTTGGGTATAAGTAGTGAGGGCGGCGGCGCGAACCGGGTTTTCCTGCCGGCCCGCGGGTTCGGCGAGCACACGCTCGAGGGAAGCCGCCACCGAGCGGTCAGCATTCTCGGCGCGGCGCTTGGCCATCAAGGAGGACGTTACCGGCAACGGATCGGGTCCGGATGCCGTTATCCAGGCCCGCAAGGATTCAAGGTAGGAGCCATTGGCGCGAAGCGCCGCGGCAAGGAACACCGGAAATTTGCGCTTTTCCCACGATGGCCAAAGTGTGAGTGCGGCCAGCAACGCAAAGCCGCCACCGACCAGGGTGGACACGAGGCGGGCGATGGTAAAGTCAAGGTGAACGGGCGTCGTGGTTTCAGTTATGAGCACCACCAGCAGTGTCACGTAGAAGACGGCCCAGGCATACCGGGTGCGCAGATAATAGGCGAAACCGAAGGACGTTCCCGCAGCCAGGAGATCCAGGATATAAACAGGGGTCCGGACCCACAGGAGGGCGCTCGCCAGTATCACCCCGGCAAAGGTGCCGCCAATGCGCTCGATGGCCCGGCGCCGGGTCGATCCGTAGTCCGGCTGCAGCACGATGATCATCGAAAACGCGATCCAATGGCCCTTGGGAATATCGAAATGGATATAGAGGGCCACGGCGGCCATGGTGAGCAGGGCCACCCGCGCGGCATGGCGTATCAACAGTGGATCCACCTTGGGGGATGGATTCATCCAGGCGGCAAGGGATTGGATGGAGCGGGCGCTCAGGTCGGGCAGCGTATGGGGCAGTTGGAAGCGGGTCGGATTATGTTCGGTGGTCGCGCCGATGCTTTCGGCGATGCGTGGCAGGACCAGGGCGATGGGATGCAGCGTGACGCGGGCCTGATTAGCGGCGGGGCATTCGGCCGCCAGCGATTCCAATCGCTCGTCCAGGACGCGGATCAAGTGCTGGCATCGCCGGAGACGAACGCTGGTGGCTGCGAAATTCTGGGGACGGTAAACAATGAGCGAAATAGCCACCGATCGTGCGGCGTCCCCCAACGCCTTCAGCACCGAGTCGAGCACTGGGTGAAACTTAGCCAGATTGGCGTCTTTCAAGAGCGGTTCCAGGGAGGTGTTGAATGCAATCACCCGCATGGCCAGGTGAACGACCTCACGCCGCATCTCTTCCAGGTGGACAATCAACGCCGATGGCTGTTTCTTCTCCGCGCCACCCAGAATGACAAAAGTCCGGTCGAGCGCGGCCCGTAGTTCCCCTTCGCGTGCCGCCACCGTTTGGTTCATGGGGACATTCGGTTCACCGGACAATTCAGTCCGCATGGCGGCGAGCAGATCCGACACCGCCACCCAGGTTTCCGCCACGGCATAGCGAAGCGGGTGCTGGGGTCGGAACAACCAGAAACCGATATGCACCAGGGTCGCCGCAAAACCGCCCAAGACGACAAGGCTGGCCAAATGAATGGCGGCATCCCAACCGCCGATCCGCTGGGATAACCCAAGAAGGAAGAGAAGCGCGGAAGACACCGCCAGCGCAGGGCCGTAATCGGTGCTCAAATGCCTCCAAAAACCGCCCAGGAGGGCGATCCCTCCCAACGCCACGGTGGCTGCCCAGATATCGCCTACAGCGAGCACTCCCAGCAAGGCTGCGACAGCGGCCA
>DATJII010000275.1:0-24828 GCA_035493435.1 Candidatus Limnocylindria bacterium
AGCGCGCATTGAGACGCCTGCGATCGCCGAAGCTGTGATGGCTACGAAGCTTCCGGTGGTGGATCTCCGCGCCGCCCGCTTGGCCCCTCGTGTCCCCTGGATGGAAACCAACGACCGGGCCATCGCCCGCGTGGCAGTGGAGCATCTGCAGGAACGCGGTTTTCGTAGTTTCGCGTACTGCGGTGACCCGCGCTTCAACTGGTCGCAATGGCGCGGCCAAGCCTTCATTGCTCACTTGGCGACGCTTGGTTTTCCGTGCCACGTGTTTGGTTCGACCGGAGAGAAAGAGCCGTCCGATTCCATACCCAACCTGGATTCCGACATGACCGCTTTGGTGCGCTGGATTCGCCGCTTGCCTCGGCCAGTGGCGATCTTTACCTGCTACGACATTCGCGGTGTCCAAGTTCTCGAAGCCTGCCGCTACCTGGAAGTCCACGTCCCCGATGAAGTGGCCGTGCTGGGGGTGGACAATGACGAGTTGCTCTGCGATCTCGCCGATCCGCCGCTCACCAGTATTATACCCGACGGACGCCGGACTGGCTATGAGGCCGCCGCCATGCTGGACCGCCTCATGGGTGGCGAACGCCTGCAAGACGAAGGCCGCCTCTTCGACCCGCGCGGTGTGGCCGTCCGACTCAGCACCGACGTCATCGCGGTCCCAGACCGGCACATAGCCGCCGCCGTACGCTATATCCGCGAACACGCCTGCCGGGGCATCACCGTCTCCGACATCGTCGCCAACGTGCCTCTATCGCGGCGTGTCCTGGAAACCCGCTTCCGGAAATGCCTCGGCTGCTCACCGCACGACCAAATCCTGCGGGTCAAGCTGGACCGCGTGAAACGTCTGCTCATCGAAACCGATCTCCCCTTGGCCGCCATCGCGGAACGAACCGGCTTCGCCCACGTGGAGTACCTGAGCGTCGCCTTCAAGAAACACGTCGGTCAGACGGCCAGTGAGTTTCGACAGGGGGCGGGAGCGCCCACGAGGAATAGTTAGTCGATATTAGTTATATTTTGGCGGCTGTCTTTTCTGAAAACATCGTCCAAGACTTGTCCTCCAACTGCTTGTGGAAAAGCGACGTCTTCCAAGGATACTCGGATTCGGCGAGACTTGGCTTCTTTCCATGGCGTTGGCTGATGGTGATGCTGTCGGCCTTTGGAGTGCAAGCCGTTGGAATAAGTACCGGGTAATTTCGAAAGGATACGTTGGTGACTGCCTATGGCATTGATCGTCGTGTGTTCTTATTTTGGACCCCGTTGGACGGTACGGTTCAGAACTCGAAGGGATGAAGCCAAAACGCCAAGCTCCTCCGTGGGATCCAGGTCGACCTGACGAGTCCGCAAAAGTCCGGGAGAGCGAGACTCCGTCGAGCCGTGCCTAACGGAAAGAGGTTTTGCCTTAGAGTGGTAACCCGTTGAAACGGAGATGAATGCGTTGGGTCGTGCAGAAATTTGAAGGCTGCTTCTCCGATGCCCGAACCGTTCATCAGAACGAATCGTCCAACCGATTGCAGGGCTCGACGGAGTCTCGCCCTCCCGGGTTTTGGCGGCCTGTCGGCTCGTTGGGGCCGTCGATGGGTGTTACGGGTACCCTTTCACGCTCAGAATCGGCATTTGTTGTTGGCGGCGTTCTTGGTATCCTGTTGGCCGATGAGCGGTTCCGCAGCAAAAGCACAGTCGGTGGATTGGTCTCTGGCCCTGAAAGATCCGGTGGTGAGCCTGTCTTGGGCGCCAGATGGAGGCTCCTTGGCAGCGATTACCGGCGAAGGCCGTTTGGTGATCGTCAATGCTGCCACCGGAGCGGTGCTGCACGATGTTGTGGCCCATGAGGGCGGGGGATTCAAAGTGGGTTGGAATCCGAAGGAAGCAATATTGGCGAGCACCGGACAGGATGGTCAGGTGCGATTGTGGTCGCCGGTTACAGGGCAACAGGTCGAGAGCTATCCGGCGGGTGCGGCTTGGGGTGAGCAATTGGCTTGGTCACCGACAGGTGATTGGCTCGCGACTGCGGCGGGAAAGCAACTCAAGTTTTGGGCTCCCGGTCGAGGCGTGGTCCACACCTTCAAGGAACATCCCAGCACCCTCACGAGTCTGGCATGGAAGTCAGACGGGGCGATGCTGGCTGTCAGCTATTATGGGGCCGTGCGATTCTACGATCCCAATTCCGGAGGCGCCGCCAAGACGTTACCGTGGAAGACGAGTTTGATATCCGTTTCCTGGTCGCCGGATAGTCGATGGGTTGTGGCGGGCACGCAGGAACTGAGTGTCCAGATCTGGGAAATGCCGTTTCGCCCGGGTGAAGAGTTGGCGATGTCCGGATACCACACCAAAGTGCGGGAATTGGCGTGGCACAGTAACAGCCGTTTCCTGGCCACCGGCGGTGGCAACGAGGCCATGGTATGGAATTGTGGCGGCGGCGGTCCAGCAGGGACAACGCCTCGTATTCTCGAAGGCCATTCCGCCAAGATCACCGCTCTCGATTATCAACCGGTCGGCCATCTCCTGGCCAGCGGGGGAGCCGATTCCATGGTCTATTTTTGGAACGCCGGCAAGTCCTCGTCCCCCTTGGGCCAGACCCGCATGAACGGTGCGCTCGAAGTCGTCAAATGGTCACCGACTCAATCCAAAGTCGCAGTCGGAACCCTTGACGGCACACTGGCGGTCATTACAGGGCCAAACGTTTAAAGTTCATAACCGTAACCGATAAGTCCGCGCGCACTTGACCTTTCTGGGTGTGGGCTGCCACTCTTGGGCAGGGCATGCCCTTGCCCTGAGAGACACCCATGCGACTTGGAGTCATCCTTTTTTGCTGTCTAGCGGCGGCGTTATTTCGGAATTCCCTAACGGCGAATCCGGCGTCTAAGGCTTTGATAACGCAAGGCCGGTCGGCCTTGGGCACGCAGAAATACGCCGAGGCCGAATTGTTATTTCAACAGGCGCAGCGAGCGGACCCGGCCGATTCCTCGGCTCACGCGCTGCACGCCTTCAGCCGGGTTCTGGCTTTGCCAGAACGGGCTCCGGTGAAGGCCATGTTGGACCTTTTAGGGACGGCCCCTGGCAACCGCAACTTTTTGCGATGGACGGCGCATCTGAGTCGGGGCTTGGACGGAAAATTGCGTTTGCCGCCCGGAGTAAGCCTTCAAGCGGTGGCCGATGCCTGGCGGACGAACATCGTCAAGGAGTTGGCCGGCGCCGAAGCGGATCTATCCCAGGTCGTCGACAGCCATTTCAGTCTGACACTTTCTGCTGCGGAAACCACTACTGTGGAGACGACGGTGGATTTTGCCGATTTGCAACTCCTGCGGGCGGTTTGCCACGGGGAACGTTATTTGAGTCTGACGGCCTATAGTTGGGACTTGGATGCCCAATTGGACGCATTGAATTCATTGTTTGCCGCCGGGGACCACACTATCGAAGAGTTTCTCCGCAAGAATCCGTCGTTTCTTACCTTCCGCAGCGCCGAGGAATTCGCGGAGGCCCGGATAGCGTTCGAACAGGCCGTGACCCGCTACGTCGAGGCGTCGCAACTTATTATTAGCCGCCCGCTGACGTCGATTCGCCTGATCAATTGGGATCCCGCGAAGGCCGTGCAGGAAAGCGATTTTCGGCGAGCCCTGGAAGGTCTGCGTACCTCACTGGACGGGACAAACCGATACGAGTCGAGATATAATCTTGCCCGGCAATTCGTGCCTGGGCTGGCACCGAGACCCTTGCTTCCTCAATTTTCCGGTTCGAGTTTTGTCGTTGGCAGCCTGCCCGATCCCACGTTTGGCGGACTGGTAGCCGGGTACACGCGGTCCGATTTCGAAACGTTTGCCTTCCGGTCGAAGAAACTGGGCAACCACAGTTTGGGCGGCGCCTCGCATGCCGTGGCTCAACCCGACGGTGAAGAGTCGCTGGCCCTTCAGTTTACCGCCCTGCCAGGCGTTGCCTGCACGGTGCTGGCCAGTGAAGATCTTCGCGAGTGGATTCCTTATACCAACATGGTGCCACAGGCAGACACCGTAACGGTGCGTATTCCCGCATCGAATTCATTTCGTTTCTATCGAACGGCCATCCCGAGGGAACCGATCAATGCCACCTTTGACGGGAGGATCCATCTTGACGGCAAGGACGTACGGCTTCGGGAGGCGTTTGGCAGTTGGGCATTAGTTGCGGATTGGTTTGCCCCTTTCGGGGCCGAGCTTTGGTTCGAATGGGTAGCGCCAGCCGACGGTTTTTTCACAGTTTATGATGAGCAACCCGTGCTGGCGCACCCCGATTTGGTTAGATGGGACATGTTGCAGGGTGATTCCCTGCTCCAACTGACTTATTTCAACGTTTGCGCTCCAGTGAGTGCCGGGCAGCATATAGTGCTTCGCGGGAGGTCTTTGGGCGCCCTTACGGAAACCATGCTGCGAGTCCACCTCGTGGAGGGGACCACCACCAACGATCGCCCCTCGCGAGCGGTGCTCATGACGGGAAGTCCCGTCGTCACACATGCCAGTCTTGCGGGATTGTTGCCTACCCCGAGAATCCTGCCCGGTCCCCAAAACGTGCCGGATGGACGGGCGGCGTGGTTCCGGTGGTCCGCTCCGCGGACGGGCACCTATGCCCTCCGCCACAACATCGGCGGCGCGGCAGTATATGTATATAATGAAAACGATCCCTCACGCCTTGACTACCTGCAGTCCTCTTCGCTTCGAAACATCCGATTTTCCGCCGACAGTGGCCAGGTGTTTTATTTTGCGTTTCTCCAAACTTACGAATGCTCGTATCAGGACCAGGCTGACGTGGAGGTGACACCCTTTACGCCGCCTGCCAATGATGACTATACCGCGGCGGCGGTCCTGGAGGGGGTGCGCGCAGAGTACCAGGGCAGCATGCTCGATGCGACATTTGAACCCTCGGAACCCGATAGCGGATTGGGCCAGAGTACGGTTTGGTTCAAGTGGATTTCCCCAGTGACAGGTATGGCCAGACTGGAGTTCGAAAAGCAGCGGTTTCGACCGCGTTTTTCGGTTTACGAAGGAGATTCGCTTGGGAATCTACGTTCGGTCCTGCCCAGTTCCATTTCCGCATTTGGGTTGTCAAGCTTCGACGTTGTGGCGGGAGCTTCCTATAGTTTCCAGGTTGCCCCTCCCGACGAGCTGTTCACCAATTATCGAATGCGACTTGAGGCCGCTTCGTATCCTTCGAATGACAACCGGATCGATGCGGCGGGTTTGCCAGGGGATATTGGCATATTGGAAGGCTCCACCTTGGGGGCCAGTGTTGAATCCAACGAGCCGGCGACGATGGGTCCTGGCGGGACGGTGTGGTATTCCTGGCAGGCGCCCGCGGACGGGATGTTCTTTGCCGGTGTTAGTCGTTCAGCATTTGAGCCGGGACTGCACCTCGTTTATTTCGGAAGTCCTGTTATTGCGGTTCGCACCGGCAGTTTTCCGGGACGGGGATCCGAGTGGCGGGTGTCAAAAGGGGAGAATTATTTGATACAGGTGCAAAATGTTCATGGATCCGACGGACGGTTCTTATTGTCATGGAAGTTCTTACCGGATTGATAACAGTTTCATATCCAACGGTGTGAATCCGTCAGCTTGCCATTCGGCGCGGAAGCGCACAGGCTTCAGTGCGTTTCGAAGTCTCGTGATTAAACCGCCACGAAAGTGAGGAAAAGCTACCCTCTGAATTGCCGGGATGTGTTGGGCTTCATGCGAGCCTGCACAGGTATGGTATTCCTTTGTCTCGTATTGTTCGTCCAGGTGGTGGTTAGCGCGGGGAACGTTGGCGAAAAAGCCCGGCAAATTGGTTTCGGTATCTATGTTCCTCACGTAGACCATCCGGTTTTGAGCATTAGCTGCGCTCAATTGCGCAAGGAACATCGATCGGTCGGTTTTTTCCGGATCGGTGCGCTTCCGATGGCGGTGGCGGAGGAGGTGGTTATCGAAGTACGGGATCCCCAGTATCTGGTGGCCGCACTGGAACAAGCGCGGTTGGCTCTCAACGCGGGCGCGAGTGATACCGTGGAATTGCGAAAAGTCATCCTCCGGGATCCACGCCAAAGCCAGCCAGTCTTGGCTGTGGCAAAAGTTCGGATGTTACCGGGGGGAATCTGGCAGATTTCCGGCGGTGGAGCTTCATTTATTACGGGTAAATCGCAGTCATTTGACGAAGCCCGACTGCACCTGACTGGCCCGCTGCTGGGGCAGTTGGAGTGGTCGGAAGCGGGGAAGCCGATGTTCCAATCCTTGGTCGAGTCACCCAAATAGCAGCCACTTTTTGCAATCGAGTCATGCGTATCGTTTCTTCAATTATCGTTACCGCCGTATTGGTGGCATTCTGGGCGTTACCATTGCGGGGCAATCCAGCGTCGGAAGCTCTTGTTTTGCAAGGGCGCACGGAGCTGGCGTCACGCCATTACCCAGCGGCCGAGTCCTTATTTGCCCAAGCTTTGGCCACCGATATCACTGACGCCAACGCCAGCGTGCTTCGTGCCTACAGCCGTGTCATGGCGTTGCCGGAAAGGCCGCCGGTTAAGCGACTTTTGGATCTATTGGGGACGAGTCCCGCCAATCGTTTTTTGTTGCGCTGGACGGCACGCCTCACGCGGGGTGCTGATGGCAAGATTGTTCTTCCGGCAGGGGTTAGTTCCCAAAACCTGGCAGATTCGTGGCGCACGAACGTGGTGCCGGAACTGGTCGGAATCGAACAAGACCTGGCTCGTGTCACGGCGACCAATTACTTGGTCACTCTTTCGGCCCAAGAAACAACCACCGTCGAGACGGTCGTCGATTACGCCGATCTTCAATTGCTGCGGGCTATCTGTCACGGCGGAAGGTTTTTGAGCCTCACGGCCTACGGATGGGATTGGGATGTGCCACTGACTGCACTGCAATCCTTCGCATCATCTACCAATCCGACCTTTGAACTATTTTTGAAGCAGAACCCCGAGTTCTTGACCTTCAAGAGTCCGGCAGATTTGAGAGAAGCGCGCCAGGCATTTACCGACGTCGCGGCCCAATACAACGTGGCTTCGGCACTCATTCGCATCCGCCACCTCGCGGATATACGACTTTTTAATTGGGATCCTGGCCAGACGCGTAATGAAGTAATATTCCGACAGGCATTGGATGGGTTGAAACAATCGCTTGACGGCAAGGCATTATACGAGGGAAAGATCAATCTTGCACGGATGGTTGAAGAGGGATTTGCCCCGCGGCGTTTTTTGCCGAAGTTCCGGGAAGACCATTTTGTCTTCGGATCCTTTCCTGACCCCACGTTCGGGGGGATGTTTCCCGGAGCCTCTTCGTTTGACGTGGAACATTTTGTGCAGTATCCGAGGAAGTTCAAGGGGAAGGGCATCTCGGGGATAGAGGCGATTGAATCAGTCCGCCGGGAAAATGGAGCGCTTCGACTTGATACGTCAGTCCAGGTGGGAAATAGTTATAGGTATCAGTGGGGAACCGTTCTAGGCCGATGGCTGGCCCAGACCAATGTGCTTGCCCAAGCGGACCGTTTGATATTTTCGGTTCCTTTCGAAACGGACAGTTTATTTGTGAGGATGACGCTTGGCTACCCGTTCGAAAATGAAAGCACCTTTGCGCCCTATCGGTTTTCCGGGGATACCCTGGACATTATTGAGCTTTTCCCCGAGCCATTCCCAACAACGTCGGATAACTCTCTGTGGTGGGAGTGGATTGTGCCCGCCAGCGGGTATGTCCGGGCCTATGACAAATCGTCCCCACTGGGAGACCCAAGTTCCTCGACGGTTCTGCTCTATCGCGGGGATTCGATCTTTAACTCCAGTGAGATTTCACGATCTACGCCGGTGAATAAAGGGGAAAGGATTTTTCTCAAAGCGGTGACCAGGACCCGGAATGCCATTTGCCGGTTGTACGCCGAGATCGTTCCCGGAGGTCTTAACGATTCGTCAGAAAGGGCCGCCGTATTGTCAGGTACCAATGCCGTAGGATCGGTCGATCTCTGGAGATTGGCCCCCGGGCCAACCGAACCCCTCCATACCGGAGTTGGCGCGGCAGGGGCTGGATGGTTTCGGTGGATTGCGCCGGTGGCCGGATTTTACCTGACCCAGGTCAACAATCCGATTGTGAAAATGGACGTCTACCACATCGATTCCGCAGGAACGAAGACACTGGTTAAAACGGGCGAGGCAGGGGGCCTTGGCCTCATCGCCGCCGAAGGTGAGGAATTGTATTTCGCGCTTTTTTATGATTCCAGAACTATTTATGGAGGCGCGACACTGAACATTCGGAAGCATGAGATTCCGGCAAACGATGACTTCGCCCATCCGGTGGTTTTATCGGGGCAGCGTGGTGAATTCCACGGCGATATTCGCGGTTCGAGCCTTCAGGAGGGTGAGCCGGTTCCACCGGGAAGAGACGGATCGGTGTGGTTCACTTGGGTGGCACCGATTACCGGTTTCGCCGAAATAGCCCTGGACGGAAGTCCATCGGTTTTGAAATTGTCCATTTTTACTGGGGAGACGCCTGCCTTAATCGAACCGGTGACTGTGTTGCCTCCTCTAAATCCGTTTATGGCGGCCTCCTCTCCCACGCGGTTTGCGACGATTGCAGGGCAGGCTTATCGGCTCCAGCTGACGAATGCAAGAGGCTTTCAAGGGGATTATACCCTGGCTTTTTGGAACTATCTCCCGCCGGTCAATGACAATTTGGCAGATGCGATTGAGGTTTCAGGAACGGACATTCACGTTGAAGGGACCATATTGGGCAGCACTCTGGAGAATTTTGACTATCGGTGGGGCGCAGATATAGGCGGAACAGTATGGTATTCGTGGAAGGCCCCCGCCTCTGGACATATCCATCCTGAAGCCAAGCGCTCCGCCTCAGAAGTGCGAATTGACTGGGCTACAGATCCGGAAAACTTGATATGGGCCGGTCACGATCCACATGTATTGGGTGGCGAGACCTATTATTTCCGGGTGATTCACGTGTCGGGGCATCCGGGATCCTTTGTTTTCTCCCTCAAGTTCTGGCAATAGAACTTCAGGGTTTTGTCCGTTGGAGCATGAAGATCTCAAGTTGCCAGGCAGGTCCGATCCGGTCGTTGGAATTTCTCCGTTGGACCGCAGATGTCCTAGCCCCTCTGGCACAGTCGTCGCATGTTGAAACTACTGGGAATGCGACGGACGGAGACGATGGGGGAAGTGGTGGCTCATTTTGGTGACGCGCGATTGATCCGCCTGCCGGATGGCAGCTACGACTTGGTGGGCGGGACGGAGAATGACTTGATCGCCGCCCAGGAATGGGTGGGATTTTTCTTGCACGAGGCGGTCATCGGCGTGCGCGGCGGTACGGGGCGCCACTGAAAAAGGAGACTGGGAAAGGTCGGGTCGCTTCGATGAAAACCTGTCCGGTCCGAGAGTAACAAACCCTGCCCAAGAAGTGGTTTTGTCGCCTACAGATTGATCGTCGTGCCCAGGACCTTCAGGAAGGAGGCCAGCCAGGCCGGATGGGCTGGCCAGGCTGGCGCGGTGACGAGGTTCCCATCGACGAACGCAGCGTCGACCGCGATATTCTGGTAGTCGGCTCCTGCGAGTGTGACTTCGGGGCCGCAGGCGTAGTAGGCCGAGGCCTTGCGGCCCTTCAGGACACCTGCTGCGGTGAGGATTTGGAGCCCGTGACAGATTGCTGCGATGGGTTTGCCTGCGGCGGCGAATTCCTGCACGAGCCGGATCACGTCTGGATTGAGACGGAGGTATTCTGGGGCTCGCCCACCGGGAATCACCAAGGCGTCATAGGCCTTGGACTTCACGTCGGCAAAGGTCGCGTTGAGCGTGAAGTTGTGCCCCGGTTTTTCACTGTATGTCTGGTCGCCTTCGAAATCATGGATCGCGGTGCGAATTCGGTCGCCCGCCTTCTTGCCCGGACAGACGGCATGGACCGTGTGCCCCACCATTAACAGGGCCTGGAAGGGGACCATGTTTTCGTAGTCTTCGACAAAATCTCCGGTGATTAAGAGGATCTTCTTGGCGCTCATATCCTGGGTGGTAAAGGGTGTGGGTAAATTCGCGAATCGCTCAAGGCACGGGCAACTCGTCGAGAATCCGCTGGACGATGTCTTCCGTGGTCTTGTCTTCGGCTTCCGCCTCATAGGTCAAGACGACGCGGTGGCGCAGGACATCCATGGCGATGCTCTTCACGTCCTGAGGAGTGACAAAGCCCCGGCCCCGGATGAAAGCGTGGGCCTTCGAGGCCAGCGTCAGGGCGATCGTCGCACGGGGACTGGCGCCGAGTTGGATGAGTTCCTTGAGCTTGAGGTTGTAATGCTCCGGATCGCGTGTGGCGCAAACGATGTCGACGATGTAGTCCTTGATCTTGTCGTCGCAGTACAGGTCGTTGATGACTTCCCGCGCTTTGAGCACCTGTTTCGCATCGACCACGGGCGTCGCGGAGGGTTGGCCGCTCGTGCGAGCCATAAGATCCAGGATCTGACGCTCTTCCTCACGGGATGGGTAGCCGATCTTCAGCTTCAGCATGAAGCGGTCGACTTGGGCTTCCGGCAGGGGGTAGGTGCCTTCCTGCTCAATCGGGTTTTGGGTGGCGAGCACCAGGAAGGGATCGTCCAATTTGAAGGTCTGGTCGCCGATAGTCACCTGGCGCTCCTGCATGGCCTCCAGCAAAGCGGATTGGACCTTGGCCGGGGCACGATTGATTTCGTCCGCCAATACCAGATTCGCAAAGACCGGGCCCCGTCGGGTGGTGAAACTACCCGCCTGGGGATTGTAGATCTGGGTACCGACGACATCCGCCGGCAACATATCGGGGGTAAATTGCAGGCGCGAAAACCGGACGTGCATGGCGCTTGCCAAGGTCTTGACCGAGAGTGTTTTGGCCAAGCCGGGGACACCCTCCAGCAAGACGTGGCCATTGGCCAGCAGACCAATCAAGAGCCGTTCGACCAGGTATTTTTGCCCGACGACACAACGATTAATCTCGTTGATGAGCGGAGACACGAAAGCGCCGGCTTCCTGCACGGCGGCGTTAAGGGCGGTGACTGACATCATTGGCAATCTTTGTATGCCGTAGGAAAGCCGCCAAGGGCAAGGTGTTCAATCATTTCTCTTTCGGGACTTGGCGTTTTCCGGGGGCGGCGGCACTTTGGGGACATGAAACCTTGGGAGCTATCGCGCCGCGATTTCATGCGGGGCTCGGTGGGATTGGCCGCCTACACCCTTGCCTCACACCCTTTGGCGGCTACGGCTATGGAGGCGATAGGAGAAGAGGAAGTCATCCCGTTCCTCGAAGCGCAACCCATCGGCAAGATGCTCCAATGGCAAAAGCTGACCCGTTGGGTGACTCCCACAGAAGACGTCTACGAGGTCAAGCATTACGGACGTCCCACCAGCAAGCCTGATCCCTGGCAGGTGGAGTTCACGGGTTACCTAAAGAAGCCGCACCTTTTCACTGTGCCGGAACTCCAGAAGCGAAAACATAAAAGCCTCTACGCCACGCTGGAATGCGGAGGCAATGGCTCCAGCAAGAATTTCATGGGAGCCATCGGCAACGTAAAGTGGACCGGCACTCCGCTCGGCCCCATTTTGCGGGAATTGGGTTTGGGAAATCGATCCAGGGAGGTCGTGTTCTACGGGGCTGATGAGAAGATCGAAAAGATCCGCGACAACGATTATCCCCAGCATTTTGCCCGCAGCCTGCCCCTCGAACACGCTTTGGAAGACGACGTCCTGCTGGCGTGGGCCATGAATGACGAGCCCCTCAATGAGATGCATGGAGCGCCCGTCCGGTTGATTGTGCCGGGCTGGTTTGGCATTGCGTGGGTGAAGTGGTTGACGCGGGTCGATGTATTGGATCGACGCTTCATGGGCCGCTGGATGGCTCGTGAATATGTGACGATTCGCGGGGAGGACCGTCCCGGAAGCCAGATGAATTGGCGGGAAACCTCCGTTTGCAATATTGACGTCAAATCCATCGCGGCCCGAGTGGTCAAGACAGGACCGGGACGCTACCGGGTTTCTGGCGCAGCCTGGAGTGATGGCACGCCTATCACGAAAGTGGAACTCAAGATTGATGACGGTTCTTGGGCTCCAGTCACCGTCGAAAAGAAGCCCGTGGCGAGCAAGTACACCTGGTGTTTTTGGCACTACGATTGGGTGAATCCTGCGCCTGGTGAACACTCGTTGGTCTCGCGGGCGACCGACGCCGATGGACGGGTGCAGCCGGCGTCAGAGGATTCGGAGATTAAGAACAAGCGCACCTATTGGGAATCCAACCAACAGTGGCCGCAACGAGTTCGCCTAGGTTAATTAGTCCAATCGCCACTTCCTCTATGGTGGCGATTTCTGCGCTCACTGGTTTATTCTTGGCAATCGGCTCCCGATTGCCAGCTCCCCAAGGTCGGTAATCCCGGTAAAATCGCCGCTGGCATGATCGATGCTTCCTCACTTGGTGTGGGTTTGCATGAGCCCACCATCTGTGACAAGACGATACGGTTGAGTAAAGTGCGACTGTTGTGTGATGGGTGTCTGCGGTCTGGCTGGATTGTTGTTTCTGGCCTATAGGAAGACCAGGATCGAAAGTCAGGCTTCGGATGCCGTAGTGCGATGATTGGACTTGTAATGAGTGAAGTGTGCTGTTCACCCGGCCCCAGTATGGGCCGGGTGTTTGCTTTCACGGACACCTCTTTTTCCTTACCCGAGCGCTCCAGCCGTGCGGTATAGGGCCACGTAATCGGTGGCCTGCTTTTCCCAGGAAAAATCTGCCGTCATGCCGTTGCGGCGGAAGTGCTGGAGGAGGTCTTTTTCCGGATACAGCGCCAGGGCCTTCCGGATCGCCTGAACCAGGGGGGCGGTGGCGTACTCGTTGAACTTGATGCCAGTCGCCCGGTACAAGTCTTCGCGGGGATCGGTCACGGAATCTTGGAGACCACCCGTGGCTCGTACCACGGGAATGGATCCGTAACGCAGGGAGTATAGCTGGTTCAGCCCGCACGGCTCAAAGCGGGAAGGCATCAGGTAAAAGTCCGCAGCCGCTTCGATGCGATGGGAGAGTGCCGGGTCAAATTTGAGCGTGACCGAAACCTGGCGGGGATAGTGGGCTGCCAGCGCCAGGAACTCCTTTTCCAACGCCGGATCACCACTGCCGAGCAGAACAAATTGGAAAGCCTGCGAACGAAGGACCTGGGGTATCGCTTCCAGGATGAGCTCGGATCCCTTCTGGCTGGTAAGACGACTGACATTGGCGAGCAGGGGAATGTCGTCCCTTACAGGCAATCCCAAGGCTTCCTGCAGGGCCGCCTTGCAGCGGACTTTGCCGCCCAGGTCATTCGCGCCATATGAAGCTGGCAAGGCGGGATTGGCCACCGTGTTCCATTCCTCGTAGTCCACCCCGTTGAGGATGCCATGGACGTCCGTTCCACGGCGCTGCAGCAGCCGTTCGAGCCCACAGCCGTATTCCGGCGTCACGATTTCCCGGGCATAAGTTGGGCTGACCGTGGTGATCGCGTCGGCGACGTTCAGGGCCGCCTTCATGAAATTCACTTGCCCATCCTGCCAGGCGCTGTCCGCGTGAAACCACTCTTCGGGAAGGTTGGTGAGCGGCCAGTGGGTCGCGGGAAACCAGCCCTGGTACGCGAGGTTGTGAATCGTGAAAATGCAGGGGGGCGCCTTGTGCCAATGCTCGGTCAGTCGCGCGTGGTGGACCAGCAGTGGTATAAGTCCCGTTTGCCAGTCGTGCGAGTGGATGACATCCGGTGGATGGGGCAGGTGCCGGGCGAGTAGGATGGCTGCCTTGCTTAGAAAAAGGTAGCGTAGCGCGTTGTCGGGGTAGTCGACGGTCGCTTCGTTATAGATTCCTTTGCGATCGAAGAAAAACGGTTGCTCCACGAACCAGATATCCAGGTTCGGCCGGGGCGAGAGCCGGGCGAAGCGACCGGGGTAAAGTTCGTCGCCGAGGCGAATGTCGAAGTTCCAATTGCTGTCGGCAATTTGCGGGAATCTCTCCCGCACCCCCCGATACGCCGGGGTCACGATAGTGGCTCGAATACCCCGGGCGGCCAAGGCGTTGCCGAGGGCGGCCACCATGTCGGCTAGTCCACCGGTTTTCGAAAAGGGATGCAGTTCGCTCGTGGCGAGGAGAACGTGCATGGCTTTAATGGCTTCTCACGTTGGAATTGGAGGAGGCGATCATCCCAGGATGCCAAAGCCCCTTGGCGAATGACGCACGCTCGGGTTCGTTCAGGAGTTTAGGACCTTAAGCGACTTTTTGGGATTCGAGGTGCGAAGGACAAGCAATCCGTTCCGGGCTTTGGGACTGGTGGCGCAATAGGCATACTCGATGTTGATATCGGCATCTCCCAATTTGCGGGCAATCTGGGCCAGGGAACCCGGACGATTGTCCCCGAAAATCAGGAGGACCTCACTCTCCACCACCAAGGTGCCCCGTTCTTCGAAGATTTCCAAGGCTTTGCGCGGTTCGTTCACGATGACTCGCAGGACCGTGTGGTCCACGGTATCGCTGGTGGTCATGGCGTGAATATTGATCTTGGCTTCCGCCAAGGCCTCACACACGCGAGCCAGTGCGCCGGGCTTGTTGTCCAGGAAAAGCGCGAGTTGAAGGGCGAGTTCCATAGTGGGTGCGCGGACTGCGCGGGAAGGGATTGTGCAGGCAAGGGCAGGGGTTGTCACAGTCAAACGGCAAAAAACCTGGGTAGAGGGAGCATCTTCGAATCGTGGGTGATACCATTCTGTGTCCCTTCCTCAGGTTTTCCCCGGAGGCCCTCTGTTGACGAGGAGATAAACTAACCACCCGCACCGAATCGAATGCCCTTCCGATCCCGTAGGGATGCTCTTCCGGTCGAAACCAAACTTCGGACACTGGGCTCACCTGCAGTTTCAACTGCCTCAGCCCACGAAGCAAAGAAGCTCCCATGGGTAGAGGGCGCGTGCCTCTCCCTTCTGGGAAAAGACGCGGTTGGAAACACTGGACGCCGCCGCTTTTCCTGCCCGTAACCTTTCCTTCCGACGGGGCGAAGTGGCTTCACTGTGTGTCCCGCCTGATTCTATGGATTTTCCGGAAGTGCGTGTGCGCGGACGTGCGGAAGGCAGGCGTAAAGAAAACGGTGGTACAGCCCGCGAGGGAGAAAACGGCGCATCAGGCCGAAGACTGTGGCATCGATGGTGGCGTGAATTCGGAGTGGTGGAGATGAACTCCGGATCGCCCGGACGACCACCTTGGCGACGCCTTCCGGAGTTGCGATCGTCTTTTCCATGAGGCGTTCGATGAAGGCGCTCATCGCGTGATACTGCGCGTGATAAGGATCGTGGTCGTCCACCACGCTGCGAAAACTCCGTCGCGTGAAGAGGGTGTTGCGAAACGATTCGGAATGGATAAATCCAGGTTCGACCAGGACGACGTCAATGCCCCACGGGCGCACCTCATACCACAGGGATTCCGAAAGTCCTTCCAACGCGAATTTCGCGGCGCTGTAGAGGGCCATGGTGGGCATGGCCATCATCCCGCCTACAGAGGAGATATTGATGATGCGTCCCATCCGCCTTTGGCGCATGCCCGGCAGCAGACGGGTGGTCAAATCGAGCGGGGCACGACAATTCACTTCCATGATGTGCTGCCAAGCCTGGTCGTCGATGTGTTCGGCCACGGTGCGGTAGGCAACTCCGGCGTTATTGACCAGAACGTCGACCTGACCCCAGGCCGCTTCCGCCGCGATTACGGCTTTCGCGCGTTCGTCAGGCAAGGCGACGTCCAGTGGTAGTAAGCGGACACGGTCCGATTCCAACAGGCCGGCGGCGGCGAATCGCGGAATGGAGGCTGATCGGGCGGTCAAAATCAGGCGGCAATCGCCCTTCGCCAGGAGTTGTCGCGCGGTCGCCAGTCCTAGTCCACTTGAAGCTCCCGTAATCATCACCACGGGCTGGCACAAGGTGTCGGTGCCAGTCTGAGCCGATGTATCCAAGCTGGTGGACATGCTTCACAAGGTACGGGAGGCAGGCAAAAGGGGCAAACGCGGGAACGCGGTGGGCCCCGGTTCAGGCGTATCTTCTATTCGAGGAAAAAAGCGCGGTTAGAATTGCTGGTGCGCCACCCTCTCATCTGGCCTGCGACCTTCACCTCCGCTGGGGGCGGAGAAAGGGGGCTTCGCTTCAATGGCACCTGTGCTTATACCCCCGCCGCCGGAATTTGGGGCAAAGGACAGTGTGAGGGCGGAAAAGTGATTCCGGTCCGAAGTTTGGCCAAGCAGTGGCGACGGGGATGATCTGGAGTTCGAGGCCAGTCTTCAGTTTGAAGATATTCTGTCCAGATCAGGAGAACGCACGGGCATTCACCTGACTAACTATAATATGTTTGCGCGGCGCGGCCTCGCACGGGGTTGAAAATAGACGAATCGCGCCGTTCCGGCCCATTTGGCGCGATATCTCGTGCGAGGTCTCCTTATTTCTCCGGGCTGGCCGATTTTGTTGTGGCAAATGGAAGGGTTGAAGTTAATCATATGAGCCATCCAATTCTTGCGTTCCGGGAAACCAGCCTCTCCCTGGGTGATGCGCGATTCCCGTGGCGCAGGGCAAAATGATTAGGTCATCCATGTCCACGCCTCTTTACAATAACCAGCAACGCGTTTTCGCCCTCAATTTCTTCTCCAACCTCGCCAGCAGCAAATACGGCACGGAAGCCGAATTGCAGGCGGAATTGAACCTGCGCCTGCGCGCCATGCTGTCCAACCAGTCCGTGGTGGATCGGATTGACACCTGGGCCATCGTCTGGGGACCCGTCGTTTACCAGTCTCCCGAGGAGAAACTGAAGGTGGCCACCAACGCGATGTACGTCGCCTTCAACCAGGAGTCGAACCAGTACGTGGTGGCCATTGCGGGAACAAATCCCATCTCCACCTACGGCTGGTTTACCGAAGACTTCGATGTCCGCACCTCGGTGCCGTGGCCTTACGCCACGCCGACGGGCTATAGCCCGCGCATATCGAACGGGACGTCCATAGGAGTGGGAATCCTGTTGAACACCATGAAGTCGAACGGGGCGGGTTTGCAGGCTTTCCTGACCAGCACCTTGGCGCAGGCCAAGAGTCCGGTGGAGGTGATCGTTACCGGTCATAGCCTCGGCGGAGCTCTTTCGGCATCCGTTGCGCTGGCACTCTTTAACCTGCAAGGGCAATGGGATCCCGGACACCTCGCTACAGTCTCCGCCTTGCCCAGCGCAGGTGCCACCCCGGGGAACGCGGACTTTTCGCGTTATTTCGGCGATTCATTGGGGCTCCGCACCATCCGGGTGTGGAATCGGCTCGACGTGGTTCCCCATGCCTGGCAACTGGACATGCTGGAGGCGGTACCCTCGCTTTACTGGCCGTACCTGGTTGCGGGCTCGCTAGTACAGGCGTTTGTCGGACTGGCGGTGGCGAGCAGCTTGGCCGGTTCCGGCGGGCCTTTCTCCGGTGACCGATACCTTCAGTTGTTGCCGCAAACACCGGGTTTGGCGGGGCAGGTCAACATTACGGCGACGTATGTCCCAGCATCCGAAGTGTTTCAGTTCACGGTCGATTTGATCGTCAAGGGCCTGCTGAAGAGACTGGGCGTTCCGCCGTTCATTGAAGACGCCTTGGTTGCCGTTCTCAATCTGGTCCTCGCGCGCATTGATACCACCTCGACGCTGGAGGAGATCCTCGAGTGGTTGGAGTTGGAACTCGAAAAAATCCCACTCATCGGCAAATACATTCCCGAGATCATCCGCTTGATGTCGTTGATCCTGAAGCTGCTCTCGGAGTTGTATGTGTTTCTGGTGCAACTGGGTTACCAGCACGTCGAGGCGTATTTCGAATTGGAAGGTATCCCCGATCTGCCGCCCTTGATGAAGTCGATCAACCCGGAGAACGCCAAGGCGCTGGATTTCATTCCGGCGTTGCCACAGATCGAGGAACGGTTGCTGACGAATCTGAATCGGGTTCTGACCGAAGAATTCAAGCAAGCGACCGGTCTGGTGTTACGAGTCTGACCTTGAATCCGTCAGGAAGGCGGGCCTGGAGTCTTGATTCTGTCGACAAACGGAGGGTGGGTCTGGGCGACAAAATAGTACGGGTGCGTACTATTTTGTTTGCCTTGTTTCCACTTCCTCGCCAAGTTCGATCCTGTCGCTGTCAGCTTTCTTGCCATGAAATCTTTTGCTATTGCTCTGGCTTGCTTTGCAGGCGCGGCGGTTTCCGTAGACGCCGCCCAGGGTTGGTTGAATTGGCGCGGTCCCGACCAGGGATCCGTATCTCTTGAAAAAGGCCTCCCCACCCAGATTGATGCCAAGGCACCGCTTTGGTCCGTCGATTTTCCTGGCCAAAGCACTCCCGTCGTTGCCGATGGGCACTTGTATATCAACGGTTACGTTAAGGACGGGCCAGATCTCTTGGAGGCCGTCCGCTGTTTCGACGCCGAGACCGGCAAGCTGCTCTGGGAGCATCGCGAGGCGGACTTTCTTTCGGACACCATTTACCTGCGTTACGCGACGTCCAGCCCAACGGTAGATCCGGAAACGGGGAATGTGTACGTTCAGTTCACCCAAGGCGTCTTCGCTGCTTTCAGTTCGGATGGCAAGTTGCTCTGGCAGCATTCTCTAATGGAGGAATATGGTCGGATGACCTTCCCCAATTCCCGTACGGCCTCGCCTACGCTGGACGCCGAATACGCCATCATCCGGGGCATCACGAGTTCCTGGGGCGCGCATGGACCGGCCGGTGACCGTTTTTACGCTTTCGACAAGAAAACAGGCGAACTGGCCTGGAGTTCTTCGCCCGCAGATCGCCCGCAGGATAACTCCTTTAGCCAGCCACTTCTCGAATTTTGGGACGGCAAGCGGGTGTTGTACACTGCGGGGGGTGACAGCAGTATTTTGGCTCTCAACGCCCGCACTGGTGAACCGCTTTGGCGCTTTCCCTTCGCCAAGTCCGGGGCCAAAGGCGGCATCAACGCGGGGCTTATTCGCTCCGGCGACACTTTGATCGGAGTCCATGAATCGGAAAATGTGGATTCCTCCGAAATCGGCCGGATGTCCGCCTTCCGTATTCCCAAACCGGACGAGGTTCATCCTACGAATTCCATCACTCCGCACGTATTTCCGCCGTCCCATTTCGAGGTCTGGCGTCAGCCTGGGGTCGGGTCCCTGGCCAGCTCGCCGTTGGTTGTGGACAATACAGTTTATGAAGTTACCGGTACGGGTGACTTGGCTGCAGTCGACGCGAAAACTGGAAAGTTACTCTGGAAAAAGAAGCTGGGTATTGAACAGCGGCAGGGATCGCCCTTTTATGCCAATGGTTACCTTTACATTGGAGTCTATGTCAGTGCTACTGGAACGCCTCCCGCCGATGGCGCAGGTGACTCGGGTGGCAACGGCGATCTATTCGTGCTCAAGCCCGGTCCGGACGCGTGTGAAGTAGTAAGCCGCACGCAATTGACCGGCCGTTGCTTCGGCTCTCCGATTGGTTATAACGGCAAGGTCTATATCCAGACCGACAAGAAGCTCTATTGTTTTGGATCGAAGGGCAATAACCCCGGTTTGGCTGCGAGGACCGATTCTCCTGCCTGGCCGAAGCCCGGCCCGGCAGCGCAATTGCAGGCTATTCCTTATGAATTCGTGCTGCATCCCGGTCGCACCCAGGCCTTCCGCGTGCGTGCCTTGGATGCCAATGGTTTTACGGTGCAGGAAAACGTCGATCCCAAGACGGTGACCTGGGAAGCGTTTGTTCCGCCGACCGCCCTGGTGCGGGCTTATATGAAGGCGGCCTTCAATGCCGAAGGGCAACTCGTGGGCGAACCCTCCACGGCTCCGAGTGGCGGGCAGTTCAAGGGCACTTTGAAGTCGGACGAAGGCAAGCCGTTGGTCGGTTTTGTGAAGGGCCGTGTGGTAGCGGATCTTCCATTGAATTTCACTTTCGAAAACTTCGCGCTTACGAACAAGACGACTAATTCGGTCGAGCCTCCCACGGATTTTGCTTATCCGCCGCTGACTTGGAATTCTGCGCGCTTCAAATTCGAAGTTCGTGAGAAGGATGTCGATGGCGTGACGAACAAGGCGTTGATCAAGACGATTGATGACCGCCGGTTTCAACGCGGCCAGGTGTTTTTCGGCAATCCGGAGATGCACGATTATGTGTATGAGGCGGACGTCCTGAGCGAGGGCAACAAGCGCAAGATGAGCGAAGTGGGCATCATCAACCAGCGCTACGCGATCGTGCTGAAGGGCAACGCGCAACAGTTGGAGATCAATTCCAACCAGGAGCTTTTCCGGCAATCGGTGGCGTTCAAATGGGCAGCGGAAACGTGGTATCGACTCAAGACCCAGGTGGACGTGGCTGCTGACGGTGTCGCGACTATCCGAGCCAAGGCTTGGAAGAAGGGTGATCCGGAACCCGACGCCTGGACGATCGAAGTCACCCATCAGCACGGGCATACCCACGGCTCGCCCGGAATCTATGCTTTTGCGCCGCAGGATATGCGGGTGGCGGTGGATAACATTTCGGTTTCGGCCAAGAAAAAATAATCCCCGACGCTTTCCTCAAGATCAGTCACGCAATTTTCAAAAGAACCTCTAGTTCACGGCATTCATGAAATTCTCTCCGATCATCGCCACAGTGCTTACGAGCGGCATGCTGCTCGCGGAAGACTGGCCCGGATGGGGCGGCAGCGACTTGGGACGCAACATGTACTCTCCGGCCACCGGCTTGCCGACGAAGTTTGAGCCGGGCAAGGTCAAGTCGGGGGAGGAGGATATCGACATGTCCACCACCAAGGGCGTGCGTTGGGCGGCCAAGCTCGGGTCACAGAGCTATGGCAACGTGGTGGTGGCCGGGGGCAAGGTCTATGCAGGCACCAACAATGAGTCGCCCCGCGACAAGCGCCATGTGGGCGATCGAAGCGTGCTTTATTGTTTCGACGAAAAGACCGGCGCCTTCCAATGGCAGTTGGTGGTGCCGAAGCTGAAATCCGGCAAGGTTAACGACTGGGAAAACCTGGGCTTGCTGGCTTCGCCCCTCGTCGTTGGGAATCGTCTTTATATCGTCACCAGCCGCGGCGAGGTGCTTTGCCTCGATACGGAGGGCATGGCCAACGGGAACGACGGCCCGTACATGGATGAGGCGAAATACGTAGTGCAGGATATCGTCGGCAAGGCCCCGATTGAACCCGGCAAGCAGGACGCCGATATCATTTGGCGCTATGACATGATCGATGATCTGGGCGTGTTCCCGCATAATGCGTCGAATTGCTCGGTATTGTTGCTCGACGGCATTCTCTACGTTTGTACCTCGAATGGACAGGATTGGACACACGTCAACGTGCCGTCGCCGAATTCGCCCAGCTTCATCGCCATTGATGCGAAGACGGGTAAGCTGCTGGCGGAAGATAATGCCGGTATCGGCCCCCGTATTTTCCACGGTCAATGGACTTCCCCGGCTGCCGGCAAGATCAACGGCAAGTGGCAGATTTTCTTCGGGGGCGGTGACGGTGTTTGCTATTCGTTTGACGCCACTCCCCAAAAGGGTGATGGATCGAAGATCGTTCCCGTACTCCCGGGCACACCTGCGGATCGCGAGGAAGAGAAAGACACGAGCTACCTGAAAAAGGTTTGGTGGGTGGATGCCAATCCCCCGGAGGTCAAGAAGGTCAAGTATCCCCAGCCGGAAGGGCCCAGCGAAATCAACGCGACGCCAGTATTCTATAAGAACCGGGTGTACGTGGCGGTGGGCCAGGACCCCGAGCACGGCGAAGGCATTGGACGTTTTCTCTGCATCGACGCCACCAAGACGGGCGATATCACGAAGACCGGTGTCATCTGGGACTACAAAGGCATCAAGCGCTCGATCTCCACGTGCAGCATTGATCCGAAGACGGGCTTGCTGTTCATCGCCGACTTCAGCGGATTCATCCACTGTCTCGATGCCGAAACGGGCAAGGTCTATTGGGTCTACGACATGAAGGCCCATATGTGGGGCTCCACCATGGTTGCCGATGGCAAGGTCTATGCCGGTGACGAGGACGGCGATGTGGTCGTCCTGGCGGCGGACAAGACGTTGAAGCTGATCAGCGAGACCAACCTTGGCGCACCCGTACTGAGCACCCCGGTCATCGCCAACGGCGTTATTTATATCGGCAGCCAGACCCACTTGTTCGCGGTGACGGGCGAGGGGGCGGCGAACACCAACGACAAACCTGCTGACGGCGTCCGTATCAAGAACTGATGCCCCTTGGACCGCGTTGCACGCCGCCTCGATTGGCACGTGACACGCGGTCTTCCTTTTGATTCTTATTCCCTGAAGCACACTATGGCCAACGATTCAGTCAGTCCCGAAGCGATTTCCGGGGCTAAGTCCCAGCTCGATGCGCACCTGCGCGAAATCATCCAGTGGCATTTCAGTCCGGAGACGGGATGCCCCTTCTGGCTGGACTGGGCGAAGAAGAATTTTGATCCCCGCCAGGAGATCCAATCGTTTGAAGACGTCCTGAAGTTCCCGCATTTCCAGGACGAATCGTTGCGCGACATGCAGCCCGAGGTCTGGGTTCCCGCCGCTTATAAGGGCAAGCCATTCAATATTTTCGAGACGGGCGGCACGACTGGCATGCCGAAGCAACGCATCGGCTGGACTGATTACAAGACCGACTACGAAGAGTTCAGCGGAAAGATCGCCGATGCCCATTTCCCGCGCGGTGGAGCGTGGCTGATGGTCGGCCCGACGGGACCGCGTCGCCTACGTCTTGCCATCGAGCACTTGGCCAATTTCCGGGGCAGCTCCTGTTATTTCATCGACCTCGATCCGCGCTTTGTCAAAAAGGTGATCAGCAACAAGCAGTTCGACGTGGCTCGCGCTTACATGGACCACGTCGTGGACCAGGCCATCACGATCCTCAAGAACCGCAAGGTTTCCGGCCTCTTCACCACACCCAAGTTGCTGGAAGCCTTGGCCGAGAAGATCGATCTCTACGCCGCCGGCATCCGGGGCGTCTTCTGCGGTGGCACCTCCATGTCGCCCCAATACGTCCGCTTCCTCGTCGAAGAATTGCTGGAAGGCAAAATCGGCTTCTACCCCACCTACGGCAACACCCTGATGGGTCTGGCCGCCAGCGTCCCGATTCGCCCCGAGGATCATTTCAGCGTGACCTATTACGCGCCACAACCGCGCGCCGTGCTCCGAGTGGTCAACGTCAAGAACACCGCCGAACTCGTTCCTTACGACACCTTTGGCCGCGTGGAACTCACCACCTTGACCAAGGAATTCTTCATGCCCCGCTTCCTCGAACGCGACGAAGCCATCCGCCGCGCGCCTCGCGCCCCTTATGCCTGGGACGGAGTGGGCGACGTCCGGCCTTTCGGAGCGATGGAGAAGAATATTGTCGAAGGGGTGTACTAAGGCGACTGGGCTTGAATCGGCTCGAGTAGGTCCGCGTGCAATGGAGGTAGTTTACCTTTGCATACTGGGCGTTTTCGCTTCCCTTAGCCAGAGGGGGGCGCAACTTAACGTGCCTCCGAAAACTTGGGTGATCGTCGTCGGCTTAGGCGAACCTTAAGGCGACTCAAGACCGGGAGGGTGAGGCTCGGCGAACCCTGCTATCGGCCAGGGGATTCGCATCGGCTAAAGACATGTGTAACGAAGCATAGTCCTCGAAAAAGGTTCGATCGATCACCCGGAGTACTTAATATTAAGTCGTTATTTTTAAAATTGACGCAGGTGCCGAAAATGTTCAACTAGACCAACCTTGCCAATCAGTTTTTTAGCATTATTTGAGCGTGGGCGATTCGCCGGGCGAAGGAGAGTTGCACCACCTGGGGAATCTGACCCGTCGATCGAGAAAAGAAAGTGTGAGGAGAAAGAGCGATTTGCGATGGCCTGTATGGGTTTTTGCCTCAGTCATGACAGTTCTTTTAGAGCGCGATTTGTTGAGATCGTGTCTCATTTGTTCGCGGAAATCCCGAGGGAAGGGGATGAGTTCCACGTTGAAGTTGAGCCACGGAATTGCTGTGATCTTCTAGTTCGGACTGGAACGGTTGATTATTGGATTGAAGGAAAGATTGGTGCTGCCTTGGAAGATCACCAAAATCCGGAGAAGGACTGCTTTCACGATTCACCCAAAGGGTACGGGAGAGAGATTAATGACTCTCCAAACAAATCTCGCTACATCGTCTTGCGTCAGGCGAAAAATTTCACCTCGGGAGTTTCACCAGGTATTACAAGTGGCGGTGTATCCTACGCATACTTAAGCTGGAAAAATTTTTGGCCGGAGGGTGAGGATTTTTCGAAGATCACTTCGATTTATTCGGATTTTTTATTTAGCGTGGGAGAAATCGGGATTGAAGAATTTAGACGAAAATTCGCGATTATGGAAGCTGAGAAAGTGAGCCTTACTTGTGATGTCGCTCAAGGTGCCCTTGCAATGCAGGTGTTGGGAGCGGCGTTGGATTCTTATGATCAGGAATTAGGTGGTACGAAGAAACGTGAGATCACGTTCGACAAGTGGAGCGAGAGTGGGAAATCCGGATGGTCGATGGGATACGCGTTGCCGGTCCCAAAAGGGGGTGAATTGCTGTGGATTCGAGCTAACTCCACGGATGGAGAGAGAAATATCGTTTGGATAGGTCATGCAGGCTCATTCGACACCAATTCTCCGGTCGATCGAGAAGTGTGGCTCTACGGCCCGAAGAATTCCGATAATGTTAAGATTATCGAGAATAAGCTCAGGGAGAGAAGATTGGATGCTATGACTGATGACTGTCAAGAAGACGGAGTTCTAATGGTCATCAGATCTGCTATCAGGACGCCACCGGTAGAGCAGGGCGTCGATTTGCGTTGGTTTCAACA
>DATJII010000276.1:0-10111 GCA_035493435.1 Candidatus Limnocylindria bacterium
GCAAGCAGAATTTTCGATTGACAATGTTACCATACACGCCCGGACAGCAATAGTTGACCTCCCTGGCATCAGCAGTCGGCCCACTCCACATTTGACCTTTCATATCGATTGTCGCGCCCAAACACCGATGGCATTGGTCCAATTCGACCCCCTCGCATTCATGAATAATGTTCGCGATACCCATCTTGCTAACATTAGATTCAGGGTTCCAAATGATTTTTCTTGAATCATGACATCTCAAGCTTCCACCGCAACGATGCGCAGTGTTGAATCCCAACTTGAAGGCGCAACCAACGAATCACTCCAACAGTTCGTGCGTCAAGAGGTTTCAAACGGCGCCGAACTCAACGGCTTGGACCGCACGCAATACGATTTTTATGCGGTGAGACGAAACTCAGAGCAAGGTGATGATATAATTAATTTAAAGAATGTCTTTTTGAGCCAAAGCTCATTGGCGACACTTTACGGGGCGGTCGACAGTCCGCAGATTCGATTCCGTTTTGCGATTCAGAACCTCAAGGATACTGCGTCATCCGCGCAGGCGGCTGCCCCCGACAGCAGTGAATACGTCCACCAGGTCAATTTGCTGTGGAGCAAAATCACAGGACTAAAAGAGTTCTTCGGCACGTCTCCCGTAATTGACGAGATCGTTGCCGAACTCAGAACCGCCCGATTCCAACACCTTCGCAAGGACACTCCTCCCATCGTCGTTTCCTCAATCAATCGCGCTCTTGAGCACCTGCTACAAGCCCAGCGATTTGACGATCTTCTAACTGACCAAATCGCAGAAATTCTTGAATCCTCTGGAATCGATTCTTTGGCAATAGACTCGCATCGCCCAGCAGATGCCTGACGCATTCTTAGACTCCAGCGTCGTAATCGGCCTCTTTTTTCGCAATAGGGGAGAAAGGAAGGTTTGCGAGGATGCCGTTCCGATCACTGCAACCTTATACTGTTCTCGCTACGTTATTTTCGAGGTGTCACGTGGTTTTTTGCGGAATTTGATCAACCTCCATAACATCTCCTTTGAACACGAGTCGTTCGCGGATTTGCACCAGGCCGCCCACTCCGGTCAACTTCGATTCAAGCGATATGCGATGGAAACATGGCTGGGCGCCTTTGACGATTATTTTGCGGAAATGGCACTGGAACAAGGCTCGATCGAAAATGGATTAGATTTGTTCGAATTGCGCGCTAAGATTCGCGGATGGGTCCGTAGGGGTTGGAGAAAGATGGTTACGAAATGCGCCATTATCAATGACATTGGATGCCGCCCGGATATTACGGCCCCTTTCGTGCGTTCAGATGACCTGCTGGACCAGCGACTTCCATTAGAACAATGTGGTCAGCCAACTGCATGCGAGCTGCAATCCTTCATGAGAGGTCACGCATCAAGGGCTCAAAGTATTTTGGATGGTCTTAGGCGGATATCTAACCCTGACAAAGAAACCGCAAGAAGGATCGAGGCGATTCATCATCTATCAAACATGGTGCCTGGCAAGCCTTTCAGCGGTTCCAATTGCCATTCTTGTGGCGACGCCCTTATTTGTTTGGAGTCCCCGTCGACCATGTGGGTCATAACCAAAAACGGAAAACACTTTGAACCTTTGGTTGGTATATTGCGAATAGGGCTTTCTATCGCAAAACCGGCAAAATCCACCAAATGAAAACGCCGGGTGAACGAATCACCCGGCGCGTATCTCTGCATTTTCCAGCTATCTCCCCCTACTGTGCTTTCGGCGGCGCCGCTTTGACTTCGATGTGCAGGTCGCGGAGTTGGCGGCCGGTCACGGTGCTGGGGGAGTCGGTCATGAGGCAGGTGCCTTTGGCCGTTTTCGGGAAGGCGATGACGTCGCGGATGCTTTGGGTTCCGGACAGGATCGCGATCATGCGGTCGAAGCCCAGGGCGATGCCACCGTGCGGCGGGGCGCCGTACCGGAACGCTTCGAGCATATAGCCGAAGCGCAACTTCGTTTCCTCGGGCGTGATGGCCAGGATGTCTTCGAAGATGGTCTTCTGGACGTCGGGCTGGTGGATACGGATCGAGCCGCCACCGAGCTCCACGCCGTTGACCACGATGTCGTAGTGCTGGCCGCGGACCTTCTTGGGATCGGTCTTGAGGTACTGGATGTCCTCCTCGACGGGTGCGGTGAAAGGATGGTGGCTGGAGTACCAGCGGTTCATTTCCTTGTCGAAGCTCAGCAAGGGGAAGTCCACGACCCACAGGAATTCGAAGCGCATCGGGTCGATGACCAGCTTGCCCTGCTGCCGCAGGATGTCGGCGCAGTAGAGACGGATCTTGCCGAGGATCTCGCAGGCATTGAGCCATTGGTCGGCGGCGAAAAGTATCAGGTCGCCTTCCTCGATCGCCAGTTTCGTGCGCAGGGCCTCTTTGGCCGCTTCGCTGAAAAACTTCACGATGGGCGATTTCCATTCGCCGGCCTCGACCTTGATATAAGCCAGGCCCTTCGCGCCAAAGCTCTTGGCATAGTCGGTCATGGTCTCGATCTGGCCCTGGGTCGCCCCAGCCATGCCCTTCGCGTTCAGCGCCTTCACAACGCCGCCCGCGGCGATGGCACCGCTGAACACTTTGAAACCGGAGTCACGGAAGTCCTCGGTCATGTCCACCAATTCCATCGCGAACCGGGTGTCCGGCTTGTCGATGCCGTAGCGGTTGAGCGCCTCGTGGAAGCTCATGCGCTTGATGGGCGTGGGAATGTCCATGCCCAGCGCGGTCTTCCAGACCTGCTTGAGCAGGCCCTCGATCAGCGCATAGATGTCTTCCCGGTCGATGAAGCTCATCTCGATATCGACCTGGGTGAACTCCGGCTGGCGGTCGGCGCGCAAGTCCTCGTCGCGATAGCAGCGGGCCAATTGGAAATAGCGTTCGATGCCCGCGACCATCAGGATCTGCTTATACTGCTGCGGCGATTGCGGCAGCGCGTAGAAGGTCCCGGGATCGCGGCGGTTCGGCACCAGGAATTCGCGGGCGCCTTCCGGCGTGGACTTAAATAGAGTGGGCGTCTCGATCTCCAGGAACCCCTGCCCGTCCATATATTGGCGGACCGCGATGGCCACCTTGGAACGCGTCTTCAGGTTCCGCATCATCTCCGGACGGCGCAGGTCCAGGTAACGGTACTTGAGGCGAAGCTCTTCGTTGACCTTGTTCGCAACCTCGGGATCGTCCACCGAGAACGGCAGGACGTCGGCCTGGTTCAAGACCGTCAGCGTGCTGGCGAGGACTTCAACCTGGCCAGTGGGGATCTTGTTGTTGTCCGTGCCGGTGGGACGTAGGCGGACCTTGCCGCTCACCCGCACCACGCTTTCGCTGTGGAGCTTGGCGGCGGTCTCGAAGACTTCCGGCGTGAGGTCCGAGGGATCGAACACCGTCTGGGTACGGCCTTCCCGGTCTCGTATATCGAGGAAGAGAACTCCACCCAAATCGCGGCGGGAGTGGACCCAGCCTTCCAAAGTCACCGTACGCCCGGCGTCCGCGGGGCGAAGCTCATTGCAATGATGCGTGCGTTTCATGCCAAAAATCGATATGCGTCCGCCCGATCTTACCCGATCGACGGAGCGCGGATAGTGGCGTTGCCGCCACGGGATTCAAAGGGAAAGTTTAAGCGGCAGCGGGCACGAAGTGCAATTCGACACTGGCCCCGAAACTGGGGTGATCGTCGTCGGTTTCGGCGAACCCGAAAGCGATCCAAGCCCGGGAGGGCGAGGCTCCCGACGAGCCCAAACTAGCAGCAAGTGGCTTCGTGTTGAAAATGTAACTGATTGAGACGGAGCGTGATGGGAGAATAAGATCTGCAGCAAAAGCTCACGCTCCGTTACCTTTGCCGTCTCTCGAAACGAAGCGCCTAGCCAAGGTTAGGGCTCGTCGGGAGCCTCGCCCTCCCGGGCTTGGCGGACGCTTCAGGTGGCTCGGCACAACAGGGTGGAGCTAACTTTGTTAGCCGCCCCTTGCAGGCTCCGTTCTGGGCATGTGTAGGTGTGTCAGGTCGCGGCAGCGGGCTTTCGGAGGATCGGTTTCTTCACGATTTCCGCCCCGAAACGCTTTCCGCGGATTTCGATTTCAATACGTTTTCCGATCTCGGCGGCACCCGGTGGCACATAGCCCAAGCCGATGCCGTTGCTCAAGGACGGGCTCTGGGTTCCGCTGACCACGGTACCCACCTGAACTCCATCCACCCAAATGGGATAGCCCGGACGCGGAGGCGCGGACTTGTCCACCATCTTGAAGGCGACGCAGCGTTTCTTCACGCCTTCAGTCTTCTGCGCCAGCAACGCGGCTCGACCGCAAAAATCGCCCTTTTCCAAAGCAACAAAGAAGCCCAACCCGGCCTCGATCGGCGAGGTATTCTCGTCCAATTCGTGACCGTAAAGCGGGTAGCAGTACTCGGTGCGCAAGGTGTCGCGAGCACCCAAGCCGCAGGGCTGGAGGCAACCTACATGACCTTCCGCCAGGATCTTGGTCCAGAGCGCGTCCACGATGCCGGCCGGAACGATTGCTTCGTAGCCGTCTTCGCCGGTGTAGCCAGTTCGGCCCAGCCACACGGGTTGACCTTCGAAATGCCATAGGCCGATCTGATTCTTCTTCAGATCCAAAGGCGACGCGACCTGGGTTCCACCTTGCGAAGGTCCAGAAACCACCTTTTCGATAAACTGCACGACCCGAGGCCCTTGAATCGCGACCGCGCCCAGTTTGTCGGATGCGTTTTCGAGGGTGACCTTGAGATCCGAATTCGCCGCCAAGCGCGCTTGCAGCCACGCCCAATCGGGGTCAATGCGCGAAGCATTGATTATCAGCAGGAACGTCGTTTCCTCCAGCCGATAGGCATAGAGATCGTCCACCACGCCGCCCGTTTCCAGGCACATCAACGTGTACTGCCCCTGCCCTACGGCGAGTTTGGCAGCGTCATTGGTGAGCGTCCGATTCAAAAACGTGACCGCATCGGGGCCGGTCACCAAGACCTCGCCCATGTGGCAAATATCGAAAATCCCAGCGGCGCGGCGGACGCAGAGATGTTCATCCACGATGCTCGAATACTGCACGGGCATTTCCCAGCCGCCGAATTCGATCAATTTGCCTCCCGCGCGCTGATGCGCGGCAAAAAGCGGAGTACGTTTTAGCATGGTTCGATGATCTTACAGGTTGTCGGAATACTCGTCTGCGAGGGAGATCTATCCAAAAAATGCCGAAGCCCTCATCCTGCATAGGACGAGGGCCCCGGAAAAATCCTACCGGGGCATCAACCCCACTTCTCGGTCTTCATCTGCTCCTTGGGCAATCCCAAGTCGTGCAGAACCAAGTGTTCCACCGACTCCACCATCGCATTCGTGCCGCAGGCGTAGAACACGGTATGGGCGGGATCGGTCACGAAAGTTTTCACCCACTCGGGCGTCACGCGACCACGACGGCCATCCCAAGGATCTTCCGCCGGGAGCCGGGTGCAGGTGACGACGAACTTGAAGCGGGGGTTCTGCTGTTCCAACTGGCGAAACTCCTCGAAGAAGATGATGTCCTGCGTGGTTCGCACGCTATAGAGCACCGTGATCTTCGTATCGAGATTGCGGGCCGTGGCTTCGCGGACGAAACCGCGGAACGGGGTCACTCCGGAGCCGCCTGCAACGCAGATCAGATGCTTGCCAGGAGGATCAAAAACCGGGAGGAAGCGGCCGGTCGGCGGGATGACAAAGAGTTTATCCCCGGCGTCCACCCAATCGACGATGCTGGTGCCCATTTTGCCATCGCGCTTGATGGACACTTCATAATAGCCGCGATCCAGCGCCGACGAGCTGAGGGAATACGCGCGCTTGTACTTCGGCTTGTGGGGCCAATAGAGCGTGACGAACTGGCCCGTCTTGAAGTCGCCCGGTTCGTAACCGTCGGGCCACTTGAGACGCACTGTTTTGACATCCGGAAGTTCCATCTTCACGGACTCCACCAACATTTCCGCAATGACTTTAGCCATGGATAGTTCAGAGCCTGCCGCCAGTCAGGCAGCGAGACGGGGGATGATGAGCCAACCGGCCCGGCTGTAAAGGAGCCTTTGCGGCAAGTTGATCGCGTGGGTGAAAATGGACTGTTCCCTCGAAACTAGGGGATCGGCGGCAGTCTAGGCGAAAGCCAGCCCTGCAGGGGATCGGGAAGGCTAGGCTTCCGAGGAGTGCACACCCCTGGAAAGTGATCTGATCTTGAATAAGCAACTTCTTGAAACGGAGCCTGATACGTGGCCAACGTGACTTGGTCTTGTGCTTCGTTACCCTTGTCCTAATTCGAAACGAAGCGCCTTACTGAGGTTAGGGCTCGTCGGGAGCCTCGCCCTCCCGTTCTTGGTGGACGCGTCGGGTGTGTCCGGACGACCAGGCGGAGCTTTCGGGACCACTCCCGGTTTTGCCATCCTCGTGCTCTGCCTGAACCGATGTGGATCACTTAAATCGGCGCGTCTCCCCGAACTCCGGGGCGTTCCTTGGCGTTGAACGTGCTTGGCTCCAGTCGGGGAAAGGTCCCCGTGGGGACAGTCGCCCAAATGAAATTACCTGTAACCATACGCGGCGTCGCTGAGTCATCTCCTGCGGCAGTCTTGAGAGTCGGTCTCAAAAAAGGGCGTTTCCCTACGCCCAGCAGGACAGCCGTATCCCACAGATGGACTCATTTTGAAGCAACGGAGGCATCGCACGGCCTATTCCGTGGACGCCGATGGAGGCACGACCCTTTATAAACGAATTTCGATTTGGTTACCCTTTTCGCAGACGACCAGACTCTTCAACCTAAATTATTTAGATTACGGCACGATTATAGATTTCCGAGACAATGATCAACCTTGTACGCGGCTCACGGAACGAACCCGCCGCCTTCTGCGAAGCGCTTGCCTGTTGCGCCGCCCTCGCCCTTTTCGTGGTGTCGTTCGCCGCCCGTGCCGACCACGACGTCCTCACCTACCGCTACAATCTAAACCGGGACGGTGCGAACACGAACGAAACGATCCTTAGTCCGTTGAACGTCGGATCCACGACATTTGGGCGGTTGTTTTCCTGCCCGGTGGACGGATTCCTCTACGCGCAACCGCTCTATCTCTCGAATGTCGAGATCCCTGGCCAGGGGTTTCACAACGTCGTTTACGCCGCCACGGAAAATAATACCGTGTACGCCTACGACGCCGACAGCGCGGGCGGCACCAATGCCGTCCCCCTGTGGGTCCGCACCTTCAACCAGACCGGCGTGACCAGCGTCCCCATCAGCGACTACGGGCTGAGCGACCGGCCGGCGACCCAGCTTGGCATCACCGGTACCCCCGTGATCGATCGCGATTCCGGAACACTATACGTGGTGGCCAAGATCAAGGACGTCCGCAGTGGCGCCGCGCAGTATTCAAACCAGTTATATGCGCTGGACGTCGCCACGGGCGAACCGAAGTTCGGCAGCCCCGTTGTCATCACCAATACCTATCCCGGCATAGGCAGCGGCAACAACGGCGCGGGCAAGGTGCTCTTCCATCCCTTCTATAATTTCCAGCGGCCGGGGTTGCTGCTGCTGAACGGCGTGGTCTACGTGGGCTTTGGGTCGGTCGGCGACCAGGGGCCGTATCACGGATGGTTCTTCGGATACGATGCCCACACGCTCCAACTCGTCCGCACCTTCAACGCCACGCCCAATGGTTACCAGGGCGGTATCTGGATGGCCGGCAGCGCACCCGCCGCCGATGACAAGGGATTCATCTATCTGGCGACGGGCAACGGCAGTTTTAGCGTGGACAAGTCCGGCGTCGATTACGGCGATTCCATCATCAAGCTGCAGCCCACTCCCAACGCCTTCAGCGTGGTCGACTATTTCACCCCTTCGGACCAGAATATCCTGGTGGGCGTGGACGGCGACCTGGGTTCCGGCGGCGTGGTCCTGTTTCCCGCCTGGGCCGGCAGCGGCAACCATCCCCACCTGCTGGGGTTGATCGGCAAGGATGCGACATTATACCTGTGCGACCGGGAGAACATGGGGCGCTATAATTCCTTCAACGATTCCCAGATTGTCCAATCGTTGCCCGGCCTGGCGCCTTCGCTTAGCACCCCGGCGGCGTTCAACGGCCGATTTTACCATTCCGGCTTGAACGCCCCGGTCAAGTCCTACGCCATTGCAGGCGCCAAGGTTCCTGTCAATCCCACGTCCCAGAGCACCATGGCCATCGGATCGCCCGGTTCGATTCCCACGGTGTCGGCCAACGGATCGGGAGACGGAATCGTATGGGTCATCCAGGCCGACGCCTTTAACTATGGCGGACCCGCCATCCTGCGGGCGTTCGACGCCACCGACCTGTCCCGGGAATTATATAACAGCGCGCTGGCGGGCGTTCGTGACCGGCTGCCCGTGGGTATGAAATTCTCCGTCCCCATCGTCGCCAATGGCAAGGTGTACGTAGGTACCGGCGCCGGAGTCGTGGTCTTTGGATTGCTAAACGGCACGGCTGCAGCTCCGCCGGGCATTGGCATCGATCAATCCGCGCGTATTGTCATTTCTGGGGTTGTGGGTGGCAGCTACTCCGTGCAATACGCAACCGACCTGAGTTTGGGGAGCAGGGCCTGGACCACCTTCGCCACCGTTACCCTCAGCCGGAGCAGCCAGACCGTCACGGATCCCAACGGCAATTCCGGTTCCGCGCGATTCTATCGGGCGATAGTGGGGACAGGGTCGGAGTAGAAGGTGGACGGAAAGCATCTTCGCCACGGCAAACGCGCCTGCGTCGTGGAGTGCGGTGGCAAAGCGCAGCGACGACACCGCTTTGGTGAGGGGTGTCGCATTCGAAAACGCCGGGTGTAATTAAGACCGGCCGCGTTCCAAAGCGCCGTCGCGGCCGGCGCACTCCATGACGGCTGGCGCTCACGTTGCGCGGCCAACCTTCCAAAGCCAGCCATTCCGAAGGGGCGTCGACTCTCCTAACGGCCACCTCCGGCCGAATCCCTCCCCGGTCGAAATTGCTTGTCACCAAAGCCCCGGTCGCTGATTCATCTCCTGCGGCTGTCTCGGGAAGCTGCCCAAAAACGGCGCAAATCCCGCGACTGCCACAGTTCGGCTCGATTTCAGCTCCGCGACACCATGACCCGCCTTGAACGCTATCCACGGATAACTTCCTCCGCCATCTGCAAGGTGTTCGCCTGGGGTGCCGCACTCGCACTTTTGGCCCTCTCGTTTTCGGCACGGGCCAGTAACGACGTTCTCACCTATCGCTATCACCTGAACCGGGACGGACTGAACGCGAACGAAACCATCCTAAGTCCGACGAATGTCAGCGCGTCCACCTTTGGCAAACTTTTCACGCGCCCGGTGGATGGGTTCATCTACGCCCAACCGCTCTACCTTTCCAACCTCGAGATCCCCGGGCAGGGCTTCCACAACGTCGTCTACGTAGCCACCCAAAACAACACTGTCTACGCCTTCGACGCCGACCGGGGTGGCACGAATTCCACGCCCTTGTGGGTCCGCACGTTTAATGAAACCGGGGTCACGAGTGTGCCCATCAGCGACTTCAGGCTCGCCGACGGACCTGCCACCCAGTTGGGCATCACGGGCACGCCGGTGATTGACCGTGAGTCAGGGACCTTATACCTGGTGGCGAAGATCAAGGACGTCCGCAGCGGCACGGCCCAATATTCCAACCGACTCTACGCCCTGGACGTCGCCACCGGCGAACCGAAATTCGGCAGTCCCCTTGTCATAGACGGCAGCTATCCCGGAACCGGGACCAGCAACAACGGCGCGGGACGGGTCTTTTTTCATCCATTCTACGATTTCAACCGCGCGGGACTCCTGCTGCTCGATGGGGTCGTCTATGTTGGCTTCGCGGCGCCCGGCGACCAAGGGCCGTATCACGGGTGGTTCTTTGGGTACGACGCCCATACCCTCAAGCTGGTGCGGACCTTCAACTCGACACCGAATGGCCGGCAGGGTGGCATCTGGATGGCCGGGTGCGCGCCGGCGGTGGACGAGGAGGGTTATATTTATTTGGCGACGGGCAATGGCACCTTCAGCGCCGACAAATCCGGTGGCGACTACGGGGATTCCATCATCAAACTCCAGCCGACGGCCGACGGCTTCAACGTGTCCGATTATTTC
>DATJII010000277.1:0-14109 GCA_035493435.1 Candidatus Limnocylindria bacterium
CCACGGATCCGAGAAGCAGAAGGGCAAACTCCGTTTGGACTCGCTGGCCGCCGCCCTCAAAGGCGGTGAAAATGGGGAATGCATTGTGCCTAAAGACAGCGCCAAGAGCACTCTTGTTCACGCGATCGCACGATTGGATGAAGAAGAGGCTATGCCGCCCAAAGGCAAGGGCGATCCGCTGACCAAAGAGCAGATTGGCTTGATTCGCGCATGGATTGACCAAGGTGCCAAGTAAACTGGGTTCAACCCGGTCCATTTTCACCATTCGTTGGATCCCGACTGCACGCCAGGCGCTGTCGGGATGTTTTTCTTCGGGGGAAATTCGTTATGTCACAATACTGGTTGGTAAAACAGGAGCCAGAAGCCTATTCGTGGGCTGATTTTGTCCGCGACGGCAAGGTGGTGTGGACGGGTGTCCGAAATTTCCAGGCCCGCAATAACCTCCGGGCGATGAAGAAGGGCGATCTGGTCTTCTTCTATCATAGTGTCAGCGAAAAACAGGTGGTAGGCGTCGCCAAAGTGCTCCGCGAACACTATCCCGACGCCACGGCGGAGGAAGGCGATTGGTCTTGTGTGGATTTGCAACCGGTAAAGCCGCTCCTCAAGCCCGTCACCTTGGCTCAGTTGAAAGCCGATCCCGCCATGGCGGATCTTTTGCTTATCAGGCATTCGCGTTTGAGCGTGGTGCCGGTTTCGCCAAAACAATACGAACGAATCCTCCAACTGGGAGGAACAACCTGACGTCGATCTCAACCCCGTTTGGAGCTCGGCGCCTGGTCCAACCGCGAATTTGCGCGGTTGTTCCCGGCAGCCCGCGCAATTTCACATTTTCGTGCGCAAATCCTAAGGTGAAATTCGCAATTTCCCGGAGCAAACCCGAAATATTCTGAGTTTGCCGTTGACGCTTTTTTGCCCGCCCTATTTGACTTCCTTATTCCGCGAAAGCCTGGGTCAAGGGGCGTCGCGTTTACTCTAACAAGAACCCGTATCAAAATGAGTCGTAAACTCAACGTAGCGATTGTCGGCCTGGGATTCGGTGCCGAATTCATCCCCATCTACCAACGGCACCCCCACGCCAACATGTACGCCATCTGCCAGCGTAATCCGGAGAAACTCGACGCGATTGGCAAGGCGTTTGGCGTCGATAAGCGCTACGCCAGTTTCGAGGACCTGCTGAAGGACCCGAATGTCGATGCGGTGCATATCAATTCTCCCATCCACCTCCACGCGTCACAGGCGATTGCCGCCTTGCGTGCGGGCAAGCACGTGGCCTGCACCGTTCCGGCCTGCACCACGGTCGAAGAGGCTCGTGAAATCGTCAAGGCAGCCAAGGAAAGCGGTAAAACCTACATGATGATGGAGACCGTCGTCTGGAGCCGCGAATACCTGTATGTCCGGGAACTGCGCGATACCGGCCGCCTGGGCCGCATCCAATTTGTTCGCGGCAGTCATTTGCAGAACATGCAGGGCTGGCCTGGCTATTGGGAAGGCCTCCCGCCCATGCACTATGCCACGCACTGCGTGTCGCCTTGCCTGGGTATCGTGAATGGCGAAGCAGAATATGTGTCGTGTTTTGGCTCGGGCCGCATTTCCGAAGATCGTATCGCCAAGTACGGCTCGCCTTTCGCGTTCGAATCCGCCCACTTCAAGGTCCGCAACCAGGATGTTGCCGGCGAGGTGACCCGGTACCTTTTCGACACGGCCCGCCAGTACAAGGAGAGCTTCGATTGCTACGGCTCCCAGACGTCGTTTGAGTGGCAACTAGTGGAGCATGACGACCCGGTCCTGCATGTGGGTGGCGAAAAGGTCGAGAAGGTCAAGATTCCCGATTACGGGCACTTGTTGCCTGAAGGCATCCGTGATTTCACGACCAAGTGCGTCTATGACATGGCGGAAAACCAGCACCTGTCGTTCATCCAAGGCAGCGGTCATGGCGGCAGCCACCCGCATCTGGCGCACGAATTCGTGACGAGCGTGCTCGAGGGGCGCCAGAGTTTCCCGGATTTGTATCAGTCCGTAAATTGGACCTTGGTGGGCATTCTCGCGCACGAGTCGGCCATGCGTGGCGGGGAGAAAATCTACGTCCCGAATTTCCGGGGCGTTTGAGGCGGAAACGCGCCTCAGACCGCGTATTTCCAGTGACTATTCAAGCCGCCGATTTTCGGCGGTTTTTTTGTGCGCGCATCAAAGCTTTAGTGGACAGAGCACGCGCAAAGACGGTTTAATCCCCGCGTTCCACAGAACGCTATCGTCATCGATCAACAGAATCATTCTACAACTATCGCTATGAGTAATGGAAGTAACCAGGGGGCGTCCCCAAACGCCATGCGGCTCCTCTGGGCCGGGTTCGCGGCAATTCTGGCAGCGGGTATCGGTTTCGGCATCCGCGGTGGCATCCTGGCGAATTGGGGCGCTGACTTCGGGTTCACCGGAGGACAACTCGGTGCCATCGGCGGCGCCGGATTCACTGGATTTTGCTTCGGCATCATCATTGGTGGCGTCGTTGTCGATAAGATCGGCTACGGCAAATTGGTCGCGGCAGCGTTCTTGTTCCATGTGCTCTCAGCGTTGGTCACCTTTGCGGCTTCCAAGGGGCAACCCCAGGACACGGCGTACAATTTTCTCTATTGGGGCACGTTCATTTTCGCCTTGGCCAACGGTACTCTGGAAGCGGTGGCGAATCCTCTGGTGGCCACTTTGTTTCCCAAAAACCGTACCCACTATTTGAACATCCTGCACGCTAGCTGGCCGGCTGGCTTGGTGATCGGTGGTTTGGCGGGCTGGATCCTCGGTGACCAAATGCATATGAGCTGGAAGATCCAGCTCGCGCTGTTCCTTATCCCTACCGTCGGTTATGGCCTGATGTTCCTCGGTCAGCATTTCCCCAAGTCCGAAGCTTCTGCGAAGGGTTTGAGCATGGGTGAAATGATGAAGGACGTTGGCATCCTCGGCGCCGCCGTCGCTTGTTACTTGCTCGTCTTGTTCTTCCAGGAGGCGTTGCACTTGCCTGCAGTTGCCTCCTACGTCATGGGTGGGGTGCTCTTGCTCGCGGTAGCCGGTCTTACTGGTTTCTCACTCGGCGCGGTATTGCTCTTCGTGCTTTTGATTACCCACGTCTTGGTGGGTGCGGTGGAATTGGGCACGGATGGTTGGATCCAAAACATCACGGGCAACATTCTTTCCACGAGCGAAGGCAAGATCCTGTTCGTGTTCACTTCGCTGCTTATGTTTGCCCTGCGCTTCTGCGCCCACTTCATCGAGAAAAGCCTGAAGATCTCGCCGGTCGGATTGCTCTCCATTTGCGCGATTCTCGCCTGCATCGGCTTGAACCTGGTGAGTGGGATCACGAGTTTCGGCGGCGCACTACTCGCCTTGGGCGTTTACGCTCTCGGCAAGACCTTCTTCTGGCCCACGATGTTGGCCGTCACCAGCGATCGCTTCCCCCGCACCGGTGCCATTGCGATCTCCATCATGGGTGGTTGCGGTATGATGTCGGCCGGTTTGCTTGGTTCCGCGGGTCTTGGCTATGCCAAGGATCGTTTTGCCGCCGATGAACTCCAACGCACGGCCCCGGCGATCTATGCCGAGTATAAGGCCGAGAAGCCCAGCACCTTCCTCTTCCTGACGCCTGCCACGGGATTGAACGGCACCAAGCTGGCCGCCGTGCAAGCGATCCCCGCTGACAAGCAGACGCCGGAACAAAAGACCGTTGCGCAAGCGAGCATCGCGGGCGACCGCCGCACCCTGAAGGCCGACTCCTTCATCCCGGCGACGATGGCGGTGATCTACTTGCTCCTGCTGGCCTATTTCAAGGTCAGAGGAGGTTATAAGGTGCTAACCATTGCCGACGCCAACGCGCAAGCGTAGCAACGGAATCAATAGATCCTTTACACGGCGACCCTTCAAAGGTCGCCGTTTTTTTGTTTCGGGATCCAAAGGACTATCGGGCGTGCCAAAGGGCGTGGAACCAGTGAGGACTTGCGGTTCCGTCATCAACTGCCGAGAGGTGTCTGTTTGATGCCATTGAATGTGACGATGAGGTTAAACGGAGCCGAAAACGGTTTGCCAGACGCTTTCGCCATGCGAATCTATTCTCAATCATGCAGATCAAGGTGAATCTCAGGCTTCTCGAGAAGAAGCCGGCCCTTCTGGAAGGAGAAGTGGCATTTGAGGAACTGGCGCCGGGAGTGGAGGACGAGTTGATCCATGTCGCGAAGCCGGTCTCCTATTGGCTTGAGGCACAACGACAACCGCAAGGAGTTCACGTTGCCGGCCGATTGGAAACGGTGCTCCGTTGCGAGTGCGCCCGGTGCCTCCAGAGTTTCGATCTTCCCTTGGTGTTGGACGCCTTCGAAGCTCTCGGAGTAACCGAAGGAGAAGAGGCATTAGTACGTGACGGCGATTTTGCAGACTTGACCCCGCTCGTCAGAGAAGAGATTTTACTCGCCTTGCCGACACATCCGTTGTGCAAGGTTGACTGTCACGGGCTCCCGCAAAAGCAAGATGCCCGAGAGGGTCATTTTAGCGCGTCGCCGTCATCTAGTCCGGTGTGGGGGCCGCTGGATCAATTGAAACTGTAAAGAGAGAAGAACGATATGGGCGTCCCAAAACGCAAGCCTTCGCGGAGCCGTCAACGTATGCGCCGCGCATACAACAGCGTACTTAAGCTGCCTCAGACCAATGCGTGCACGCAGTGTGCCAACCAGTGCGTTCCGCACCGGGTTTGCCCCTCCTGCGGCTATTACAATGGTCGCCAAGTGGTGACCGTTGGCGCTACCGCGTAGAGTCAGGCGACATCGCGCCGCTCCTCCGATTCGTTGGAGGCGGCGCGATTTCGTTTATGCGCCTCGCGGTTGACGTGATGGGTGGCGACCACGGTCCTGAGGAATTACTCCAAGGGGTCAAGGTCGGTCTTGCCGCCGATGCCGCTCTCACCAAGGTGTTTGTGGTGGGGCCGGAGGCGGAGCTGCGCCCGCTCCTCGAGCGCATCCAACTGACCGACCCGCGTGTCGAGATTCGTCATGCGTCCGAAGTCCTCACCATGCACGACGATCCCGGCATTGCCATCCGCCGGAAAAAGGATTCGTCGGTCATGCGAGCCATTGAGCTCGTGCGTGAGGGCGCGGCGGACGCCGTTATTTCCTCAGGTAATACCGGAGCACTCTACGCTGGCTCCACGGTGCGCCTGGGACGCTTGGAGGGCGTAAAACGGGCCACCATCGCCTGCATCCTGCCGTCGAAGAACGGCGTGTGGTTGTTGGTTGACGGCGGTGCCAATCCAGAATGCACCCCGGAATACCTCTTTCAATTTGGTATCATGGGCAGCCTTTACATGAAGGCCTTGCTCGGCATTGAGAGGCCTCGGGTCGGGGTTCTTAGCAATGGCAGTGAAGAAGGCAAGGGAACTGACGCCACTCGCACCACTGCCAGATGGCTAAAACAGACGGATCTCAACTGCAATGGCTATTGCGAGGGGTACGACCTTTTCCTGGATCGTATCGACGTCTGTGTCTGCGACGGGTTTGTGGGCAATATCGTCCTAAAATCGAGCGAGAGCCTAGGGCGAGCCGTCCGCGACATGCTTCACGAGGAGCTGAAGACGTATCACAAACCTTGGCGTTTACTGGGAGCCGCTTTGGCCAAGGGTGGATTGTCCCGAATCCGTGAGCGCATGAACCCCGAGGTCTACGGCGGTGCTCCCTTGCTTGGCCTCAACGGCTGCGTCATCAAGATCCACGGACGGGCGAGTCGCACCGCGCTGGGATATGCCATGCACCAAGCCCGGCAGATCGTCAATCTCCAGCTTAGCGATTCGATTGTGCGGGAATTGGCCCGCTGGTCCACGATCCCCACGATGGATGCCCCGGTGACGACAGAGTAGACTATGTCCCCATTAAAACACCCGCGGACGAGCCGCCCCCATCTTCGCACCGTATCGATCAGTGGCGTGGGTTCGTATGTTCCGGAACGGATTTTGACCAATCGCGAGCTCGAGAAGATGGTTGAGACCAGCGATGAGTGGATTCTCTCGCGGACGGGTATTGCGGAACGCCGGGTGGCGGCGCCGGGGGAAACCACCTCCGACATGGCCACTCAGGCCGCGTTGAAGGCCATCGAGAATGCCGGGATCACGCCCCAGGAAATCGACCTGATCATCGTGGCGACAATCACCCCGGACATGCAATTCCCGAGCACCTCCTGTCTGGTGCAGCAAAAACTGGGGGCCACCCGGGCGGCGGCCTTCGATATTGAGGCCGCGTGCAGCGGTTATGTCTACGCACTCGATATAGCGTCCCATTTCGTCCAGTCGCACACGTATAATACCGTACTGGTCATCGGTGCGGAAAAAATGACGTCGGTGATCGATTGGACTGACCGCAATACCTGCGTCTTGTTTGGCGACGGTGCTGGTGCGGCCGTCTTGCAGAATCGCCCCGAAACTCACGGATTGCTGGTGACCTGCCTGGGTTCCGATGGAGGCAAAGCCTCGCTGCTGGAAATCCCCGCTGGCGGCAGCGCGATACCCACGACACCCGAGAGTGTCGCCAAGGGGCTGCATTATCTCCGGATGGACGGTAAAGAGACTTTCAAGAACGCCGTCAACGCCATGGTGGGTGCTGCCGAGGAGGCCTTGTCCCGCTGCAACCTGACCATCGACCGCATCAAGTGCCTGATCCCGCACCAAGCCAACGAGCGCATCATGAGCGCAGTGGCGGAACGATTGGGTGCCCGGGAAGAACAGCTTTACTCGAACGTCGCCAAATACGGCAACACCAGCGCCGCCAGCGTGGGCATTGCTCTCGACGAAGCCGTCCGTACCGGCAAGGTCGAGCGTGGCGATTTGGTACTATTGGTGGTGTTCGGAGCCGGACTCACCTGGGGCGCGGCGGTGATCGAGTGGTGACGGAGGTGAGTTGTTAGTCTGATCGTGTTGCATGGATCGCCGGTTGAAAGCGGATTTTCTGCATTAAAATTGATTGTGCTGCGTTTGTGCTGCACTTTGATGGGGTGCTGCTTCAATTTTCCGTTTCCAACTTTCGATCGTTTCGCGACCGACAGACATTGAATTTTGCGGCAAGTAATCACGACAAGTCACTTCCGGAAAACTGCATCGATGTCGATCTGCCCGGTTTAGCTGGCCGAAGATGGGTTAAAGGCATTGGGCTTTACGGTTCGAACGCGAGCGGTAAGACCACGTTGATATTGGCTTTGCAGGCGTTGGGAGACTTGGTCGAGAACTCGTCAAAAACAACTGATGCCAAAGAATCAATCAGGCAGATCGAGCCGTTTGCCCTGGTCCCAGGACAGGAGAGTGTTCCTACTGCTTTTGCGGTAACATTTGTGGTGGACCGAGTCCGTTATGAATACCGCGTGGCCGCGACGCGCGAGCGGGTGTGGCATGAGTCGCTAAGAGCTTTTCCCAAGGCCAAGGAGCAGGTCTGGTACCAGCGGAATTGGCGACCAGATACGGAAGCATACGAATGGTCACCGGAGCGCCCTGCAGGATTTCAACGCGATTCCAAACTGGAATCGTACACCCTTCCCAATGCGCTATTTCTCTCGAAGGCTGTTGCGAATAATCGTCAGGAATTGGATCCAGTATACCGATGGTTTAAGGAACGTCTGGGATTCCTGTCCTTGGGCATACGGACTCCCTTTGGAGGTACATTCACGCTAAACGAACTGGCGCAAAAGACAGTACTCCAAGACCAGATTGTCGAACTTTTGCGACATGCAGACCTCGGTGTGACTGCCGCTCGAGCCGTGCAGAGGCGCGCAACCGAAGAGGAAATGCCGCCCATGTTCTCTGCCCTCCAACCAGAGGTCAGGGAGAAGTTCCTCAAACAAGAATGGCTTGCTCCTCAACTTTCGCATCGCGGGCGTGGTTCGTTGGAAGTGGCACTTCCTTGGGAAGTTGAGTCTGCCGGCACACAGCGGCTGTTTGCACTGGCCGGCCCCTGGCTGGATATACTTAAAAAAGGCCATGCGGTTTGCGTTGACGAATTGGAGACGAGCATGCACCCGCTGGTAGTCATGGAATTGTTGCGTCTCTTCTTCAGCCAACGCGAAAACCATGATGGCGCACAGATATTATTTACCACCCACAGCCCACTATTGTTGGCCCCCACACTTTTGCGGCGGGATCAGGTATGGTTCACCGAAAAGGACGATGAGGGGGCCTCCCATCTTTATCCCCTGACCGACTTTCAGCCGCGCAAAGGCGAATCATTGGTTCGTGGGTATCTATCTGGGCGTTACGGTGCGGTCCCCTTTGTTCCCGCTGGATTGTTGGGATCGTTTCCGGCCCATCAGACTGTGGAGAATCCCGATGGGCCAGCGCATGAGTAGCGAGGGAAATTATAATCCGGAATGGTGGAAGGACGCGCGAGCTTCGAGCCTCGCCCGGAAATCTGCCAGGCAAGGGGGCTCCACCTTGGCCAAACCTGGAGATACATTTCTCATCGTTACAGAAGGAGAGATCACAGAGCCGGTTTACTTCGATTTACTTTTGAGTGACCTGCAACTCTCGACGGTTCAAGTCCGGGTGTTACCTGGTGACACGTCCGATCCACGGCGGGTTGTCGAAACGGCATCATGGCTCGCCAGGGAACAGGAGCGCAAACACCGCAAAGGTATCCTGGGTTCAAATGAACCGGGAAAATTCGACCATGTCTGGGCGGTCATTGATACAGACGTGGCGATTCGAGAGCAATTCTGGCCTAAAGTTGAAGCCCTGGCCCGCGCCAAAAAGATCAAACTAGCCCATTCGACGCCTTGCTTCGAATTCTGGCTCCTCCTCCATGTGGTCGGTTTTACCACCCGCAGTGACCTCTACAACGGTGATATGGCAAAGGCGGCATTGGAGCGGGAATTGGGTAAGCAGTACTCGACTAACGAGGAAACTGCAAAGGCGGCAATCGCCCTGTTTTTCAGGGAATGGCCCGGCGCGGTGGCCTATTCGGAAAGAGTTCGTCTGCACCATGCGGAGGTCGGTACTCCTGCTCCCGGGAACCCGTCCACTGAAGTGGACTGCTTGGTGCGTGCTCTCAATGATTCGGCCCGGGAACATCTGCGGAAGCTCGTGCAATCAAAGTCGTAGCGGATTTATAATTAATTCGTTTCCTGCACCACGGTGAGTTGGCGCAGAGCCACGGGGCCGACGGACTGGGTTTTTCCTCCGGGCCAGATGACCTCGACGCTGCCCGCGTCCTTGGCTTTGCCGAGCCCGATGGTCACCGGGAGTTCGCTGGAACTGAGATATGACTTGGAGGCCATGACCTGGCGCCAGAGGGTGTTGCCGCCGGACGAAACCTTGATCCACGCGCCAACTCCGTCCCGGTTCGAACTTTTGCCCTGGAGCTTTAGCTTGATCCAGGAATTGCCGAGCGACTGGTCGTTGCGCAGGAGCAGTGGCGGACCGCCGACTTGCGTAATAACTATATCCTCGTCGCCGTCGCCGTCGATATCGGCGTAGGCGCTGCCCCGGCCAGCCAGGGGCGTGAAGAGCGCCGGGCTGGCGTGGCTCGCATCCACATTCTGGAACCCGGCATCGCCGCCGTTCCAGAAAAGCTGGGCGGGCTGGCGATATTTCTGGCTCTGTTGGATCTTCGAGATTTCTTCCTCCAGATGCCCGTTGGAACTGATGACATCGAGTCGCCCGTCGAGGTCGTAGTCCACGAACACCGTACCGAACTTCAATAACAGGCGGCTGGCGGGCCCGATGCCCCACGAAATCGATTCGTCGCTGAAACTGGCTCCGCCGGTGGATACGACATAAAGGGCGGTCATCTCATTGGCAAAGTTGCCGATGACGATGCCCAGGCGGCCATCGCCCGTAAACCGCGCTGAATCGATCCCCATGGCGCCGCGCGTGTTACCGTAACTATCGAAAGCCACACCTGCGAGGCCACCGACTTCCTTGAAGGTGCCGTTCTTCTGGTTCTCGAAGAGAAAATTCTGGACCGTGTCATTGGCCACCACCAGGTCGATCCAGCCATCCTGATTATAATCCACGGCCGCGACGCCCAACGTCTTGGCGGCGGGGACGCCCGTGTTTGGGTTTTTGACCTGCACTCCGGCCGCCGCCGAGACGTCGGAGAATTTCCCACCACCGTCATTGCGATAGAGATGGGGCAGGGCACCCTGAAAATTCATGGGCGGACCATAGGCCCGGTTCACTCCGTCGATCTTATATCCCACCTTGGCGTCGATCTCGCGGGACCACTGCACATAGTTGCCAACAAACAAATCCAGATCGCCATCGTTGTCGAAGTCCAGCCAGACCGCCGCGGTGCTCCAATCGCCCGGGGCGCCTGCCACGCCAGCGGCGCTGGTGACATCCACGAACTTGCCCTGTCCCGCGTTATGATACAGACGGCACCCTCCGACTCCCGTGATCAGCAGGTCGGGCAAACCGTCGTTGTCATAGTCGCCCACGGCCACGCCCATGCCATAAAAAGGCTGTTCCAATCCGGAACCGGCAGTGACATCGGTGAAGTGGATTTGACCAACTTGGGTGTCGTTTCGATAAAGCGCCAAACCGGGCGGGGGATTGCCACCGGCAGCAGGTTTCTGCCACGGCCAATAGGAGGAATTGACGAAGACCAGGTCTTGGTCTCCGTCGCCGTCGAAATCAATAAATGCCACCCCGCCACCCATGGTCTCGGGCAGAAGCTTTTCGCCGTAGGCTCCGGTCTCGTGCTTAAAGGTAATTCCCGCCGGGGCCGTAATATCCGTGAACGGAGCGTTGGGCATCTGGGCTGGCGCAGCGTGGGCCGTCTGGGGTGCGGAGATCTGGGTAATTCTCGTGGAAGCAGCCGTGCGTTTGGTGCGAAAGATAAAATAACCTCCGCCCGCCAGGACGCTGGCCACCAAAAGAGCCGCCAGCGATGCCTTGACGGCCTTTCCGACAATCGCGTCGTCGGTTTGCACATACTCTTCTGGAGCCTCAGGAGGCTTCGTTTTCTTCGGGTCGGCCATAGGTCAGGTCAGATCAGGTAAAAAGATGTTGAATAATGGAGGTTGGCGTCGACTACCTCAAGGTGGCAGCGGCGGCTCGCCGCTGAATGATGCACCCCAAGGCTCGTCTCGCTAACGCTTTGAAACCACGCCACTGGCATCCAGCGAGACACGCGAACCCAGCATCAAGGATCGCTGCAGGTCATAGATGACGATGGCTTGTGAGGCGTGATCGGCGGCCGCGTTTTGTCGGCGGGCGATGCCCACCGCGCGATCCCGGGCATTGTCGTCGACGCGATACCGTTCATGGGCCTTGCGATGCTCGGCCGCCTTGTCCTTATCGCCCAATTCCTGGTAGATGAGTGATAAGTTATAATGCGCGGCTACGTTTTCCGGGTCGATTTGCAGCGTGTCACGAAAACGGCGGGATGCGGCATCCAGATACTCCCGTTTCCGCGCAGGATCGCTGCGTTCCATCTTGGCCCGTTCAAAGAGGGTTTGGCCCAGTTCATTGATAACCTCATAGTCCCGGCTGAAATTGAAGCCGCGCTGCTCCAACTCCGGATAGCGGTCCTCCAGGATGCTGGTGAACTCCTTGATGGCCTGGTCGAGGAATCCGTTTTGCTTGTTCACCTGGCCGTTCAGCCAGGCGATGGTCCAGCGGTTCCCGGCGGGCGTGAAGCGGTTGGTGTCATTTGCACGCTGCAGGGCGACCACTGCGTCTTCGAGCCGGCCTTCCTTGAAGAAGACCCGCGCCAGATTGAGTGGGCCATCCGCACGCCCCAGTTTCTCGACGTGGCTGAAAGCGTCGGCGGCCTGGATAAGTTCGCCCTTCTCGCTGCCCTTGTCGCCCTTTAGGAAGAGCCCGATACCGTAGTCGTTCCACCGCTGCCAGGGAGGAACGCCGGAGGCATTGTTGGTCTGGCTCAGTTCGTTCCCGCCTTCCACCGCGAACGTCAGGGTGTCGGAGGCCATCAGGGTGATGGGCAGGTCGTTGGTCACCTGGAAAGGGGCTCCGTTCGAGTAATCCCGGCCATTCACATAGTTATAATAGATGGCGTCGAACTTCCGGTAGTTGACCTTGACCGTCATTTTCAGCGGTTCCTTCTGGTCGGCAGGCACGGTCAGCCGGTAGTGCAGCACAGTCGCGGCACCTGGCGGAATCTGGTTGTTGTAGAGGGGGACAAAGATGTCCTGGGCATTGCGGCGGTCCACCCGGTTGCCATCGCGGTCGAGCATATAGACATTAAAGAAGTGCGCCCAGGGATCGACTTCGTTGTATCGGCCGAGGTTGCCACTGCCTCCCAGTTTCTTGCCCGACATGTCCGTGACCGACGCCTCCGCCCAAAGTTCGTTGGAATCGACCGTTCCCTGGGTCAGCAGGTGGCCCAGCTTCAGGGTGCGGATCACGGTTTCAACCAGATAGGTCTTGCCCGGTTTCAATTTCGGCACGTTCGGCCGTAAGGGGGCGACCAACGGGGCGTCGATGGTGCCGCCTTCCTTCACTCCAAACAGATCAACGCGGACGCTATCTTTCAGGAAATCCTGGTGGGCCTTAACGATGTTGGTGGCGCCTCGCACGTAGGCGAGCGCGGTGTTCGCCGAAGGAAACAAGTGATTATGAATCGCCAGGTCCGTGTTTGTTCCGTAGATCCGTGCCGCAAAGTCTTCGGATTTTTGCAGGGGCATATGGCAGCCGGAGCAGTTGGGCTGGGCTACCGGCGGGTAGTAAAAACTCCGTGCACCAATCCCGGAAACACCGGACAAGAGGTAGGCGTCATAGTGGTTTTGCCCGCGAAGAAATTCCTTGTAGTGGTTCACTTCCATCGGCAGGCCAACCTTGTGGCAGGTTGAACAGAATTCGGCGGACTTGTGCAGGGGTTTGAGGAAGGTCTGCTTGTGGAACTGCGGCTTGCCTTTCACTAATTGTTTGTTCACCCAAAACAACAGCGAATTGGTCGGTGAAAAGGTGAACGGATAGAGAATGGGCTCTTCGATGGTATAATTGCCATTGCCGGTCGGTCCCCTGGCGCCGCCTTCCAGGGAGGTGATGGAATGGCAGGTGACACAGGTGATCCCGGCCTTGGCGGTGGGATGCTTCTCCATGTCGAAGTTGGGGTCATCGAATGCCCCGCTGAAGAACGGAGCCGGATCGTGGCAACCCGCGCACCAACGGGACATTTGGACACTGCCGTCCCGGCGCAAGGCCACTTCGCGGGTTTGCTTGATGGTGAAGAGGTAAAATGGGTTGTTGAACGAGCTGAAATGGTGGGCGGAATGAAACCACCCTTTATAAGCGTCTTGATGGCACTGCAGGCAGTAATCGTCGTTCATGATCGCCTTGGCTGAAATGAACTTGCCATTCGCCGTCCGGGAACTGCTGGGAGTGAAATACTTGTCGCCGTCCTTCGGCGCCTTCGCCGTCCAGACGCGCGGGTCGTGACGATGCAACGCGATCATTGCCGCTACCGCCGCCGCTACTCCACCGGCATAGACGATCCCGGTCTTCCAGCGGATGCGAGGGCCTGCGAGCCGATGCAGGATGTACAACCAGACGCAGGCGAGCGGAGCGATGACATGCGCCCAATAAGCCGCGCCGCGTGACGTGGGATTCTTGACCTGCAGTAGTTCCAGCCCGTCGAACCGAACCAACACAATACCCGAGACGAGCACGATGATGCTCGAGGCAAAAAGGAAATAACCTACCCCCACCGCCCGCCGATTGGGCCGATTCCAGGTATTCCGGATATGGACGATGTTGAAGAAAAGGAAAGGGACGATGAACAGCAGCCCCAGCACCAGATGGACGAGGAACTGGATCTGGTAGAAGTAATTCTGGTAGCTGACACCCTTGGTCCGTTCCATCCAGTCCAGGAACGTCACTGACAATAGGTAAACGGAGTTGGCCCCGAGGACGGCCAGCAAGACCCAGATAATATTGAGTACGATCCGCAGTCGCGGCCCGACTGCTCGAACGTACTTCTTCCGGATCGGCGCAGTATTCTCCTGCTGAGGTGTCGTTGGATCTCCCATGGGTGCGAAGCCATTGGGTTGTGGCAGACCGATTCCGCCAAGCTGGCGGGGGTGAGTTGCCGTGTTGGCGGGGTGAAACGCTGACTCGATTAAATCATTGCAACAAAGGGCTGCTCA
>DATJII010000278.1:0-4143 GCA_035493435.1 Candidatus Limnocylindria bacterium
CAGGTTTGCGGGGCCAAGGCTTGGCGGCGATCGGCTCGGGATTTCGCCCGACGGTCGGACCATGGCGGTAGGCGGGGGATTTGGGGAAATTGCATTGCTGCACGTGCCGACCGGAAGAAACCTGGGGACGGTTTCGACACCGGAGAGCGCGACCCATGATTCAATTTATTATGGAGTCAAGCCGGGTGTGGCACACTGGCCTCAATTCCTGGCGTTTTCAGCGGACAACGAGATGCTGATCGCCGCCGATTGGGGCGGGTGGGTGCGCGTGTGGCACGCGCCTTCGTGGGCTGAAATCGGCCAACTCAAGTAACTTCGAGGCGATTGTGATGCTTTAGGTGGGTGCGCGAGTTTGGCCCCGGGGTTATTCGCCCAAGGTTTCCCAAACCTTACGCAGGAATTCTTCTCCCGATTTACTGCGACTCTAGATTACTTCCAAATATTCAGCACGGTTCAGCGCGATTTCCTTTTGTAAGGGAGTGAAAGGCACTACCGCCTGGCGGTTGCCCGGGCTGGATGGCAGCGGGCGGGAGTTGGCCCTGAAACTGAACCCAGATGTTCAACACACGGAAACGACCAACAAATGATGTAAGGCTATGAATGCAACAATCCAAACTCTCCCCATCGCGACGGTGCTCACTCCCCTCCTAAACCTGATGATTCGCTGGAAAGTCATAAGCCACGAGAAGAGCGAAAGGCTTTTTATGATAACCACCGCTCTCTTCCGCTGCTTTTGGTCCGTTCTATTTTCGGTAGCCTGCGCAGTGACTGCCTGCGGGCAGAGCAATGCACCTTGTGTTCAAGCACCGAGCGATCTGGTGCTTTGGCTTCCGCTTGATGAACTGGGCGGCACAAGTACGGCGAACCTTTTCGGCGGCGGCAATAATGGAACTTTGATCAATAATCCTTCGCATGCGGGTGGCTTTGTCGCCAACTGTCTCTGCTTCGACGGCACAAGCCAGTACGTGGATGTGCCGGATTATCCGGCCATCAACCCGGGCGTCGGCGATCTCAGTCTCGATGCGTGGGTCAAGCGCGATCCAACCAGCGGCAACGGCGTTCGCATCATTGTAGATAAGCGCGGTGTAACTGCGCCATACATCGGCTACAGCTTGTCAGTCAGTTTTGGAAACCTGATCATGACCCTGACTGACGCGATCGGCCAGACCAATTACCGCGACACGGGCGTTGTGCCCGCGGACAACGCGTGGCACTTCGTGGCCGTGACGATACATCGCACCTCAACGAGCGGAGGCACTTTCTACATTGACGGCAACCCCACCAGCACTTTCGATCCCACCGGCCGTCCAGGCGGCCTGGATAACACGAGCTCCTTCGGTGTTGGACGCTCGCCGGTGGATGAGAACTCACCGTGGTTGGGCTGCATTGACGAAGTGGAGATGTTCAACCGCGCGCTCACGACCGCTGAAATCCGTAGCATCTTCTACGCCGGCCCGGCCGGAAAATGCAAATGCGCGTGCCCGACCGCCGCTTATACCCATGGCGCGCCGGCCACCATTTACGGCGACCCTTTTGTGCTGGTGGCGACTCACACCAACCCGATTCCACTGTTCGGTCTGGCGTCGGACAACTTTGGCCGAATCCACGTCGGCAACAATGGCAACAGTGCCCACAATTCCGGAATGCCAGTTCAAGTGCACGTCCCGACGCCTGTTCCCAGGCCCCCGACCGGTTTCACCGATCTTGGAACGACGTTGATGGGCGACGCCGATGGAATCTCCTGCTTCGGAAACCTGCTGTATGTAGCCGACCCCGCGGGGGTCGAACAATTCACCCTTCCCAACTCCAATCCGACCCTGATTTTCTCCGGCGTAGCGGGAAACGGGGCTGGTTCACCTTTAGTGGCGACGGCCACCGCACTGTTCGTCGGTCACGGCGCTTTTATCGCGGGGTGGATTGACGAATTTCAACTCCCCAACGGCCCTCTCCTCAACTCGTATTTCCCGACCGCCTCCGTGGAAACCATGGCTAAAGACCCGGACGCTAACGTATTTTACTATGCGCCTTACGGTCCAACCGTACACAAATTCACCCCGCCAGGCAGCGACAGCACGCTTGCCACTCTTAGCGGGCCGATCGACGGCGGGTTGACCTTCGATCCCATCTCCCACCAAGTCCTGGCCGGCACCGCCAGCGGCGGTGAGCTTTACTCGGTCGATCCCAATACCGGCTATCTGAAATTGTTTGCCAACGGTTTCACGAGTTGCTCGGGCCTCCTGCGCGAACCGCTTACCGGCGATCTTTACGTCCTCGAGGACCATGCCCTTTGGCGCCTTTGTTCCAACTTCGTCAGCAAGGTCGTAAGCACCTTGCAGGTCCAGTGCCCAACCAACAAGACCGTCGAGTGCGGCTCGGTCTGGACCTTTGATCAACCGACTGCCACCTCAGGTTGCACCAATTTGTCCATCACACCGATCGGCGCCACGACCAATGGCGTTTGCCCGAAAATTCTCAGCCAGGGCTGGCTCATTTCCGACGGTTGCGGCAACAGCCAAACATGTACGCAGCAAGTGACGGTAGTTGACACCACGCCGCCCGTAATCAAGTGCAAGACCAGAACAGTGGTCGTGACCCTCAACTCAAATTGTCTACTGGTCATTCCCCGCATTCAACTCAGCGCGACGGACAACTGCACACCATCCAGCCAGTTGAGCTACGAGCAATACCCCAAGCCAGGCGCGATGGTTTCCGGGCGCAGCCACGTGGTCACGGTGACCGTCACGGACGCCTGCGGCAACTCCAATACGTGTCCAGTTACCGTCTATGGTCAGGAACCAGCGCCGCGCATCAGATGTCCGGGTGCTGTGACCGTGACAAATTGTGTTGTGCCTGATGTGACGCGTTTTGTTCCCGCCTCGGGCTGCAGCCGTTTGTCCTACGAACAGTTTCCGAAGGCTGGCACGCCCATGGGGCCGGGAATCAACTCCGTAACGGTCACTGTGAAGAACCAAAGTGGGGGGACCGCCACCTGCGTCATCGCCTTGCAGTTTACCGGCCCGACGTCGTTCCTGGACCAGTTATATAACACTGGCGTTGATGATAACCGCGCGAAGCTGGCAGAAAATGCAATTGACCCACACTATACCCTGCCGAATCCGCCACCAGGCACCATAGTTACGAGCCCTGGCAAAGCGGTGGCGACCTCATGGCCGTGGTTCGCTTTGCCGAACTCATCGAGCTGGATCGCGCCCACCAGAAACTTCCGCCCCTTCAACACCCAGCAGCCTGAGGATACGACCTATACCTACGTGATGAATGCGTTCACGCTCCCGCCTGGTGCGGACCCGACCACGGCTTCAATTTCAGGCCGATGGGCTGCTGATAATGCCGCCACGATGAACCTCAATGGCACTCAGGTAGCATCCGAGAATGGATTCGCGAGTTGGAAGCCCTTCACTATATCGGGTCCCGGTCTATTCAATGGCTATCCAGTCCAGAACACACTTACTTTCGTCGTGACCAACGAGATCCTCTACACCGGCCTTAGGGTGGAAATGACGAACGCCTTTGTGAATTGCTCGAACTGCGCACCGCCAAGCATCGTTTCAATGACCGGTGACCGATCATTGCCGCCAGCCGGAATCGCGACGTTTAAGGTTATCGCCGGCGGCACTACGCTGTTTCATTACTATTGGTATCACAATGGCCAAGGTCCGCTCATGGATAGCTTGCATTATTCCGGGACGGAGGGGGCAACCCTGACCGTTAAGGGCCTGGGTTACGGGGATGGTGGGATATATACGGTTGTGGTGTCGAACGCCTGCGGCGTGGTAAGCCAGACCAGCAAGCTCACTATCGTTTTAGGTTGGCCCTGGCCGGTGGGCAAGTGGGACTTCCTGGATGCAGCCAATCCGATGAGGGCGACGCTCGGGCCGGATTTGGTATTGTCCGGTTCCAATACCCTGGGCATCGCTTCTGGTACGACGCTGGATTTCGGACTGCCGAATCCTCTCGGCCAAATCCCAAGTGTAATTTACATTCCGCCGTTGCTCCCCTCGGACATGGCGATCCAGTTGCCCTTCATCGCCTCGCCAGGAAGCAACACTCTGAGCAGCTATTCGCTGGTTATGGATATCTATTCACCCAGCAATTCAAGCGGCACTGTTCGCACGCTGTTCTCGA
>DATJII010000279.1:0-8060 GCA_035493435.1 Candidatus Limnocylindria bacterium
CATCGGATTCGAGCGCTGCCACGAGAAGGCCCGCTTGTTTTCCGGGGCCAGCGATTCCGGCAGGACGAAACAGCCGTATAGCCAGTTGCCCAGAGTCAGCGCGGCGGCCACGACGAAAGGCACATGGATGCCATACGTGGAGAGAATTCCCCCGAGGGCCGGGCCGGCAATGAAACCTAAGCCGAAAGCTGCGCCGATGATGCCGAAGTTCGCCGCCCGTTTTTCGGGCGGACTGATGTCTGCGATATAGGCGCCCGCCACGGAGAAGTTCGCCCCCGACAGCCCATTGATGGCCCGGCCCAGGAAAAACCAGGGCAGGGTCGGGGCGAAGGCCTGCACCAGATAGTCGATTCCAGAGCCGAACAGGGAGATGAGGATCACCGGCCGACGACCAAAACGATCCGACAAACTGCCGAGCAAAGGGGCGAACAGGAACTGCATCAACGAATACAGCATGCCCAGCGCACCCACCGTCCACGATGCGGATCGGAAGTCGTTCCCTTGAAGTTGCCGCACCAAGTCCGGCAATACGGGTATGATCAACCCGATGCCGAGCACATCGAGAAACAAGGTTATGAAAATGAAAACCAGTGCGGGTTTGCGCATCGCCGGGCGATTTTGACACCGACCCTACCCAACCGCCAGCTGCATCGTCGGCGGCAGCCCTGCGATCTTCCGCGCGGTCTCAACAGTATCGATCTCGTTGACCGTCTTGTCGGTGCGGATCCGGGCGATACGGGGAAATCGCATGGCGAGACCACTTTCATGCCGCTCGCTGGCTTGGATGGAATCGAAGGCAATTTCCAGGATCACCTCTGGGGGCACCTCGTAATAGCGGCCGCGTTGACGGGTGGCGCTGGCGAGGAAGTGTTTGGTGAGCGCGGAAATCTCCTGGTCGGTTAAGCCGCTGTAAGCTTTGCCGATGGTTTTCAACTCGCCCGTCGCGGAGTCGCGAACCGCGAAAGTGTAGTCACTAAGCACATCCTTCCGCTTGCCGTGGCCGTATTCCGCTCCCACCACCACGCAGTCGAGCGTGGCCAGGGCCTTCTTCAGTTTCAGCCAGGCGAGTCCCCGCCGGCCCGGGGTATAGCGGCTGGCCGGGTCCTTGATGATCAACCCTTCATTTCCATTGGAGCGGGCTTCCGCAAAAGCCAATTCGAGCTCCTCGGTATTTTGCGCCCGGCGGAGCGGAGCGGGTTCGATTCCGCCGGGGAAGGTGAGCGACTCCAGCTTGGCGCGTCGTTGATGCAGGGCTTCCCCCAAAAGCGATTGGCCATCGAGCCACAGCAGGTCAAAGGCGATGAATCGGACAGGAATGTCATCGCCCAAGAAGAGATCCCTATCTCGTCGGCCGAGACGCTTTTGGAGTTCCGCGAAGGGCAGGGCTCGACCGTCTTCCATCGCGACAATTTCGCCGTCGAAAATGGCGTCACACGACAGTCGGCCCAAGGCTTCACCCAATTCGGGAAAAGTGACGGTGATATCCTTGAGGTCACGCGAATAGAGGGCGACCTCTGTTCCGTGTTTGTGGGTCTGACAACGGATGCCGTCGAACTTGTTTTCGGTCCATGCTTCCAGGCGAGTGAGGTCGCCTTCGGTAGCGCCGCGCCATTCGGCCACGCGTTCCATGATGGCGGCGGCTGAGGGTTCGGGCGAGGCTAGCATCGGCTTTACCGGCCGCAAGGGCACGACGCCCGCTTCTGGGAGCCTTTTCTCACTGGCAAGTTCGGCGGTGACCCCGATATCGCCGGTCAACATGTTCACCGTTCGCACTTCTTCCGGCGATGCTTCGAAGGCCAGCGCAACGGCTTCTTCGACCAATCCTTCCTTGAGCCCGATTCGAAGATCGCCCGTGACGATCTTCACCAAGTATTTGGCTTCCAAGCCGCTCGTGCGCCGCAAGAGTTCGGTGACCAGCGGCAGTTTGAGCTTCGGTCCCTGCGCGCCGCTGAGGCGATGGAAGCTTTCGGTCACCTCGGTCAGGCCAAGCGGCGCGGCTGATGTTTGGTGGCTTTGAGTGAGGCGATGGGACTCGATCATCGCTGCGGTGGCTTCACCGGTGTCACCGTGCTGAAGGTATGCCTGGCGGAAAACCGCTTCGGAGATTCCCACAGCCTGGCATACCCCGTGGCGCAGGAGAGACCAGCCTATTTGCAACGTACGATTGCGGGAGGCGGGGTAAGCGTGTCCCGTAAACCACACCGTCACGGTGGATAACGATTCGAGAGGCAGCGTGCGCAGGTAACTCGCCAGCTTTGTGACTTTCTCCTGCTTCGCCCGGGTGCTGGCGATCGCAGCGCAGGTTTCCGCAAAGCCAGCAAAGGAACCGGAAGGGGACGATGGGGTATTGTTCGATGCGTCCAACGTTTCCGGCGGGACGGGAACCTCAACTTCCTCGACGGATTTTGGCGGGGGCAACGAGAGGTGATTCTCCGCAGGCGAAACAGAGCCCAACCCAAGTTCCAGCTGTTCATCATGGCCGAGGGCGCGGGCAAAGATGCCTTTGGCGCGAAGAGTGGCGGCGAATTCGGTGGCGAAACCGTGCAGGGTATGAACTTCTCGCGGGGAGACCTGGCGCACGAACTCCAGCAGATCTGGAAAGTCCGCGTGGTCGCTCAGCGGAAACGCGGTGCCTGCGCGGTACTGGAATTGGGCGCCCGAATTCAGCGCCCAACCGGTCAGGATGGCGGACCGTACGGTTCCATGGTGTTTTTGCAGGGCGGCCAGACTTCCGCCTGGGGGCGCGAGTACCACGTGGTGGGCGGCCTGGGCGGCGTCGAAGTTCTTATAGGGAGGGAACGACATCCCAAATTGCGCGTAAACCTCCGTCATCTTGACGATCTGGTTGTGCAACATGATCGGCAATCCCGCGGCGTCGAGTCCGCGCAGAATCTCCTGGCTCTTGCCCAGGGAGTAGCCGAGCAGCACTGGGACTTCGTCATTGTCGATCGCCTCGCGGCAGAACCGCACGATGCTTTTGAGGACTTCGGTCGTGGGCGGAAAGACGTACTTGGGCAGGCCGTACGTGGTTTCCATGATCAGGATATCCGCATGCCGGGGCTCGCACGGCTCCGCAGAGAGCCCGCGCCGCATTTTGAAATCGCCGGTGTATAACAGCGATTTCCCGTCCACTTCGATCAGGCTCATCGCGCTCCCGAGCACATGACCTGCGGGCAACAACGTGATGGTGGCGGCCGGGTGTCCGGGCAAGGGAGTTTTTTCGCCGAAGGGCAGGACCAACTCCTCCCGTTGTCCCGGCACACGACTGCGCATCAGGGCCTGCGTGGGGCCAGAGAAAAGCACCCGTGCGTGACTGGCCGTGTGGTCGCTGTGGGCGTGGCTAACGAAGACCCACTCTTTGGGGCCAATGGGTTCATGGGCGTCCAGCCAGAGATTCAGTTCCGGCAGATGAATCGCGCCCCTGTAATACCGAAAATCCAATGCGCCCACCTGCGGACCATAGTGGGCCTCCAGAGAATGCAAAACCTTTGGGGGGCTGAAGGACACGACTCCCGCTCCGCAAATTTAAGTGATCGTCGTCGGCCTTGGGGAACCGTAAGGTCGCCAAAAATCTGGTAGGGAGAGACTCCGTCGAGCCCAGCTATCGGTGAGAGGCTTCGTCTTAAAAGAGGGCAGATAAATCGAAGCCCAAGACCTTGAGTATCGGCACAAAATACTTCGTTAGAACATGTTATGGTTTAAGACGAAGCTTCTCGCAGTAAGTGTGGGCTCGACGGAGTCTCTCCCTACCTTTCTTGGCATACGCGTCAAGTGGGCACGGATAGCCAGGAGGAGCCAGACTCGTCCATGTGGTTGAGGTCAGCAAAGACAGAAACCTCAGGGCATTTCCTTGATACGAATCCGGCGGTATTCCATCTGACCGCGATCGCCTTCGAGGCCAATGGGGCCGGTTGCCGGAAGCTTCAGGGCCGCTTCCAAAACTTCGCCGTTGCACGTGCAGTAGGCGACGTTGTCTTTCACGGTGACCTCCATTTGATTCCAATCCTGGGGCTTGTAGCTCTTGAGGGTTTTGTAGGGCCCGGCGGTCCAGTAGTCACGGCACTGCAGTTGGGGATCGCGAATGAAGACACCGCTGTCGGCATACGGCGTCGCGCGGAATTCCAACTTCAGAACGAAATTCTTGGGAAACGACTTGGTGGTCCAGAGTTGCTCAATGCGCCGGTACTCCGGTGGAGTGGTGACGATAAGCCTACCGTGCTTGGCGACATAACGGCCATCCGAGCTGCGGGTGAATCCATCGAAGCTATTCGTGCGAAAGCCCCAACCAGTCAGGTCATGGCCGTTGAAGAGGCTGACAAATCCGGGTTCGAGCGTGAACCGGTCGTCCTCCAGTTCGAGAAAACCAAGGGTTGCTAATACTGGGCGGATCGCCGCTGCCCACTTGACGTAGCCAGCCGCGTTGGGATGGAGCAGGTCTGGAAATTCTTCGGCCTTGGCATCACCTTCCGTATTCGCAAATTGTTGCCACGTTTCGAGGTAGGTAACGGTGGCGTCGCCCTTCACGGCGGCAGCGTACAGTTCGTTGATTTTCTTGATCTTGTCGGCGGGGCGTTTCTTCGTGGCTGAACTGGGAAACACTTGGCAAAGGATGACCGGCGTATCGGGATTGTGCTTTTTGATCGCCGCCAGGATGAGCTTCATGTTGCCCGCGATCGTTTCCGGCTCAGCGTTCTCTTCAAGGTCATTGGTGCCCGCCAGGATCACCACCGCCGACGGATTCAGGGAAAGCACGTCTTCCTCCAGGCGCAATAGCATGCCGCGTGTGGTATCACCGCTGATGCCGCGGTTGGCGACCTTTATCCCCGGGAAACTCCCGCCCATGTAATCTCCCCAGCCCTGGGTGATGGAATCGCCCAGAAATACGACAGCGTGCTTGTCGAGTGCCGCGTGTTCGGACCAGGCGACACGTTTCTTCGTCCACAAATCCGTAAACCAATCATAACGGCGAATGGGGCCGCTGCCGGGCAATCCGGCGTCAGGGGCGGGGATTTTGAAATGGTCGGCGTCGGCAGCGAGCGCGGTGGGCAAGGGGACGAGACATACACCCAGTGCGGCGGCGGCCAGCAGCGAAAAGGCGGAGGTAAGTTTCATGTGCAGCGGACGTCCAGACTAACGAACCGCCGTCCGGAGCCAAGCACGAAGGGAAATCGAGGGTGGCAATTAGGGTTTAATTCGAGAAACGTCGGCCGGAAAGTTGATTCAGATTCTGGACAATCCAAAACCCCTGTTGAACGTATGGATTTGCGCTCGCCCAGCCTCGCTTGGCCTGGGCTGTGGCCGAATCAATTCTTAGGATTCGCCCGCCGTATTTCATCCAGACTGTTTTTTGCGACGGTATCTTCCGGGTCAATGCGCAAGGCCGCTTCGAGATGTTGCACGGCTGGTTCCCATTCGCCGAGTCCCGCCAGCACGATGCCCAGGTTGCCGTGGGCTTTGCCGTTTTTGGGGTTGGCCTTGATGGCCTGTTCGAATTCGGTCCGCGCTTCGGCGAGCCGGTTTTGTGTCCGGTATAGAACACCCATCAGGTAGTGGCCCTGCTCGTTTTCGGGCTGATACTCGAGGGCTTTTTGCAGGGCGGCGCGGGCTTGTTCACGGCGGCCGGTGCCGAGCAGGTAGGTCGCGAGGTTGATCCGGGCGGGCACGTTTGCCGGATCCCGGGCCAGTTGGAATTCGGCGTAGTCCCGGGATAAGCGCCCCATTTTATTATTATATTCCCGTTGGAGCAGCGGGAGCGAGGCGGGGGCCAATGGAAGCGCCTGGAACCAAAGCTCGGCCATCTCGTCGGCTGAACCCGGGCCATACAGGACACGCCGGGGCGGGCTGTTCGGATTGCGGACGTTGTTCGTGGAGTTGTCATAATGATACTCCATCGTGACCACCGTTCCGGCCGGCAGGTCAACGGGTTCACGATACACATAGTCACCCTGCCAGTTGAAATCCCAGTCCTGGATGCGAACGAGCCAGCGCCGTGTCCCGTCCGGCAGGGTGGCATAGCCCTGGAGGTCCTGACCGAGATAGTGCGCGTGTGGAAGGACCCGCAGCAGGCGGAGTCCGGCGGGTAGGGTCCAGGTGTCTTTGATCACGGCATCGGCAGCACCCGGTGGCAGGTCAATGGCGAGGGACGCGAGAGCGAATTTGAAAGGCGTCACGGTCGGTGTCCGGTCCGAAAAGTATAGCGCCACGGAGGGCTGGACACTTTCCGGCTTGCCGGTTGAACGCATGTGCAATTGCAGGACGAGATCGTTTCCCGGATCGAGCCGCCAGGCGAAGCGTGGATCTTCCGCCGCGGGGATTTTCCCCGGTTGCCAGGTGAGAAAGTGTCCCTCCGGCATCTCGATGCCCTCCGGCAGCATCAATCCGCCGAACCCGGGTTGATCTTCGTGCCCGTCCAGCCGACGGGCCGCTGGCGTGCGAGCCAGCTTCACGAAAGCGTGATGCACGCAGGCGGCATTTCCGGGATTGAATTCCACGGCCCGTACAAAGCGATTGGTGCCCAAAGGCACCTGGAGTACGAAGTTGCGATATGTGTCTTTGCCCTCCGCCGCCAACTTATAGGGTTGGGGCAGTGTCACGATCAGGTCGGGCTGGCCCAGTTGCCAGCCGGAGTGAGGAGTCGGCAACGGCGGCAGATCCCCTGGGGCACCTTCCGCCATGCCGGTTTCCACCCAGGTGCGGAGGAGCGTTATCTGGTTGGAGGATAGTGCCCGCGAATTCTGAAAAGTGCCATAATCATATCCGGGTGGCCAGGGGGGCATGGTCCGGGCCGACGTGACGGTGACGATGTCCGCGGCATGTTTCCTGGCATCCTGATAGCTGACCAGGGAGAAAGGCGCCCCCTGGCCGGGTCGATGGCAATCGAGACAGGACTTATATAACAACGGTGCGACGTCCCGGGTGAAGGTGGGAGCGTCCGCCCCAACAATTTTGAGATCGGGCGCCGCCGTCGCGAACAAGAGTATCGCCACCCTCGCCCAGGGGCGCACCTTGACACTACACCCGGAAACCACGGTGATCGTCGTCGACCCAAGCGAACCTAAGGCCGTCCAAGCACGGTAGGGAGAGACTCCGTCGAGCCCTGCTATCGGAGAGAGGCTTCGTGCTTGAGAAAGAGCAGACAAATCGAAACCAAAGGATCCCGGTCCTGACACCGGATACTTCGTGGGAACGTGTTGTGACCTAACCTGAAGCCTCTCACTATTAGTTTGGGCTCGACGGAGTCTCTCCCTACCTTTCTCGGCGGACGCGCCTGGTTGGCTGGCATAACCAGGACCAGCCCAGCCCTGGGGATGCTTGCTGAAATCGGCAAGCCTTAACAACCGAATCGCCAAGGTCGGGGACAGGGTCAAGATGCGCCCCCTCTTCCAGTGAAGCAGCGGCAATGGCGTCAACCACCTCATGGTTTAAACGAATGGTGGGTCTGCCGCCTTCCGGGAAACTATTTCTGGATCACTTTAACCTCCGGCGGTTCGGCAAAGTCATGCCAGACCCGCTCAATCAGGGAGGCATCGGGTGCTCCGTCACTGACCACAAAACGATAGCGCGAGATATAAGTATCGCCGGGTTTGATGGCCATGTCGCCCAATTGCTGGGGCGCATAAGAGACGAACGGTTCTTCGGGATGCATCCGCAAGGATTGGGGTGCGCGGAAGTTGGCGGGATGATCGAGGACGGCCATGCCGCACGGCTGTCCGTCGACCAGGCCGCCCAAATGGATCCAGCGGGCGCGCACGCCGCTGCGCTCGGCGCCGGAGGCGTCGCGGTGGGTGACTCCGTCGCTGGTCAACACCGCCATGTTGGTGGGGCCGTTCCATCCGCGGTTGCCCCGCAAGCCCAGGCCGCCGTAGCGATAGGCGGGAAGTTTCAGTTCACTGTCGGTCGCGCAACGATCCGTCACCGTCAGGTCAAAGACATTATAACCCTTGGCCCCGGAACCAATGGCATAACCGCGCACCTCCAGGTTTTCATTCAGCGCCGTCTTGGCGGGCTTGATCAGGAGATCGACCTGTTCCAGGCGAGCTCGGGCTCCGGCTTCGACAACT
>DATJII010000280.1:0-4641 GCA_035493435.1 Candidatus Limnocylindria bacterium
CCTTCGCCTGATCGATAACGCTTGCGGAGGGCATCGGCGATGCGGCGCTTGGTAATGACCAGCAGCCACCCCTTGAAGGATCCTTTGGCCCGGTCGTAGCCAAATCCAGGCATCTCCTTGGCCACGGCGATGACGGTGTCCTGCACCACATCCTGGGCGGAAGCCTCATCCAATCCGGCTTTGCGGGCCGTCTCAAAGATCAGGCGCCAATAGGTTTCGAAGAATTCCCGCCACGAGTCCTGTTCGTCCCACGACTTCAGCCGCGAAAGGAGGCTTTGGCGCGTGGGCAGGCGGGAGACGAATTCGGAATCGGATTCAGCCATTGGCTAACGTTGATTCGTTCAGGCCTGGGTGGTTTTTTCAATGAAATGCCGCCATGGCCGGGGAGATTTTCATCGGGTTTTCAATATGGGTTTGATTGGCCCAGGTCGGGTGTTCATAGACTTGGGGCATGAAAAATCCCTTGGCGGCGGCTCTATTTTCAGACGCCCGATCGGCGGAAATCTCCGAGGACGATGATATTTACGGCAGGCTCGTGGGGCGATGGACGGTGGAGGTGCGGGATTATGAGGCCAACGGAGATGTGATTGCCGGGAGTGGGGAATGGGCTTTCGGCAGGGTGCTGGAAGGGCGGGCGATTCAAGACGTGTGGATTGCTCCCGAACCTGCGGCTCGATCCGGTATCGGGTCGTCCGGCAAGCCCATAAGGAATCGATACGGCACTTCCTTGCGATACTTCGACACGAAACAAAAAATATGGCGGGTGATCTGGGTCAATCCTGTGTCAGGCGTCCAGAACGAGTTGACCGGACGGCGGGTTGGCAACGACATCGTGCAGGTGGGAGTCTACAGTGGGCGGAGCATTCGTTGGTGTTTTCGCGATATCACACCGGATTCATTTCGCTGGACCGGAGAGTCGCTTGGCGATGACGCCATGTCATGGAACTTGGAAGCCGAGTTCCTCGCCCGGCGACTGGAGTAATCCCGAAAACCGAAAAGGGAAATCGAACGATTACCGGGAAAGCTGGCCGTGCCTGCTGAAGAAGGCACTCGTTTCTAGATTGGCGCCAACAGGCGTTCGCAGGAGGACAGCCCCGGGTGAATAATACTTGCCAGTGGGCAGGTGGACTGCCCTTATTCGCGCGGGTGAACAAAACCCACGCCATTCCATGATGCCACTACGGATTTCTTCGCCTGCTTCGCTGTTATTCCTTTATCTTGCCAGTTTTACGATCGTCTGTGCTGATCGCACTGCCTCTGCCACCGCTTCCCTCGCTGGAAATGCGGTTGCTTCCGTGGCTGTCAACGACGGTGGCGCGGGTTATTTGAGGGTTCCGTTGATTACTTTCTCCGGCGGCGGAGGCACGGGCGCAACAGCAGTGGCGGTAGTGGAGAACGGCGCAGTGAAATCCATCGCCGTGACGAGTGGTGGATCGGGGTATACGAATGCGCCCGCTGTGGCGGTGGCGGCCCCGGCCAGCTTTTTGGAGGATGGGCTCGTTTTGTTCTATCCGTTCAACGGCAATCTGTTGGATGCAACTTCCAGCGGGAATAATGGTACCAGTACCCAGCCGATCTATGTGGATGACCGGTTTAGCCGGGCGAAGTCGGCTTTTTTCCTGACGGGCGCCGGCAATTATGTCCAGGCCCTCGACCACTTGCCGGAGTCTGAGTCGATCACGGTCAGTTTTTGGATGACTCTGGATCACTGGGGCGACTTTCAAGCAGTCTTCTTCGAAGGCGATGACGGTCCCGGGCACGATTTGGTGGGTGTTTTCTATGGTGGATTCCATTTTGGCACCAAACTGGATAACGAATTGTTCCAACCGAACTGGTTTCCGCCGGTCAATACCTGGGTCCATTACGTTTGTGTGGCGGATGCGATCACCCATCAAAAGGAATTATGGATCAATGGCCAGAAGGTCAAATCCGCCGTTTTCACCGCCGGGGCCAACGCCGGATATCACGCCCAATTCAACCTGGGCCGACGTCCGGGTGGGTACAACGATTGGTATCTGCGGGCGGCCATCGATGACGTTCGAGTTTACAACCGCGGACTGTCCGCCGCCGAAGTCGCGGCGATGTACGTGACCGAATCCGGACGTCCCGAAGGAGTCACCATCGACGTGGACGCGGTACGGGTCACCATGAATGTGGTGCCCGGCAATCGTTACCAACTGGAGGCGTCCTCGGACTTGTTGATCTGGCTTCCCGTAGGAGACGCTTTCCTGGCGGATTCTGCGACGGTGTCTCAAACGTTTTCGGTGACGCCGGGGACGCGCTATTGGCGTTTGGTGCCGTTGCCTTGAGCCTGGGATCGGAAAAACTCATTTGCCATACGGCAGGATTTTGGTAAAAGGGACGTTCCCCAATGGGTGGGGACATGGCGGGGAGGCCCCGTCGGGAGACTGAGGTACGATTTATGTCACAGCATTCAAGTTTGAGGGCGACGGGTGTGACCGGAGCCAAGCAAAACGTTTTGAAGCGTTTCGAGCGCGTTGCGCTGCTCAAGTCGCGTGGACAGTGGAAAGACGGCGACCGCGTCACCGGTCTCCGCAAGACCAAGCCTCCGGAGTAAGGTTTTCACCAATCTTTTAAGCCATTGCCAATCGCGGGACGGCTCACGCCGTGCTCTGCGGTTGGCAATCGCATTTTAGGCAATCACCTGTGTCCGTCGTTCGACTCCAAAAATTCCTCGCTGAATGCGGCGTGGCTTCTCGTCGTTCTTGCGAGAAGCTGATCTATGATGGCCAGGTGGCCGTTAATGGCAAGGTAGTCAAGGAGTTAGGCACCAAGATCGATCCCGCTCGGGACGCGGTGCGCGTGGATGGTGCGGAGGTTCGGCTGAAGAAAAAGCTGTATCTCGCACTCAATAAACCGCGCGGCTACATTTGCACCAAGCGCGATCCCGAGGGGCGGATGATCATTTCCGAGCTATTGCCGCCGGAATGGGCGAATCTCGCGCCGGTAGGCCGACTCGACAAGGACAGTGAGGGATTGATCTTCCTGAGCAATGACGGCGATTTCAGCCTTCGCCTGACCCATCCCCGCTACGGGATCAAGAAGATCTACGAGGTGCGGGTGGCGGGAAAGGTGGCGCTACCCGACACCCAGAAGATCCTGCAGGGCGTGCGGGACGAAGGTGATTTCCTGAAGGCGGACCGGGTGCGGATCATGTCTGCCAACAATTCCCACAGCTTTCTCGAAATCGAGTTGAGCGAAGGGCGCAACCGGGAAATCCGGCGTATGCTCGGAGCTTTGGGTTTCGAGGTGGATTTCCTTCGGCGGGTGCAAATTGGGAAGATCAAGCTGGGTGAATTAAAGCCCGGTCGGTGGCGTACCTTATCGGGGCCGGAGATTAAATCCCTCTTGCCCGACAAGCCCCAACCCGGAGAAGTTAAGCGCTGAGCCGGCGCCTGCTCATCCGGCCGAGTTGACACTGTGCCATGAAGACTGCCCATTTATTTTTGCCTTCGATGGTGGCTGTGATTGCCACCGGTTTGAACGTCTTCGCCGCGCCGGTCGCCGGTTTGCCGGCTGTTACCAAATCCGACAAGGTGAACGTGCGCGCGCTGCCATCGCGCCAAAGCGAAGTGCTTGGATCCCTGCCGAAAGGCCAGACTGTTACCATCTTAGGCACCGCGACCAACGCCGCTCCGGATGACGCCACTATTTGGACCAAGATTGCCCTGCCGGAACAGGTGGGGGTTTGGGTCTACGGTCCTTTGATCGACGCCAAGAAATCGGTGGTGCGCGCCAAGACGGCGAACCTGCGGGCCGGTCCTGGAACGAACTACAGCGAACTCGGCGAAGTCGCGCAGGGCGAGTCTGTCACGGTGGTTCGCAAAGTGGACGAATGGTACCAGATCTCGGCTCCTCCGGGGTCCCACGCCTACGTTGCGTCCAATTTGCTGGAGTCCTCCGGAACTGCCGCCACGGAAGTCCTGACCACCACCAAGCCGACGCGGCCGGTGGTTGACGCGGTCGCTCTGGCTCCCACGATTCCGAAGGAGACACTTTCCCCACAGAGCGGCATTTTGCCCACTGAGACCACTACCCAGTCCGGTGTGGTAACGAAGAAGTTCATCACGGCTTCCGGCCAGGAGATTCCTGCGGTCGTCGTCGACAAGGCACCTCCGCTGACTCCGGTGGTGCCGCCACCGGAAATCGCTTCCGAGACGCTGCCCGCCGCTGAACCGGTACAGAAGGTGATCACGACGACGGTAGTCACCAAGCCCATGGCTTATGATGCGACGGGGCCCGTGGTTCAGCCGCCTGTGGTCTATAATGACCAGGTGCGCAAGGTCTATCGCGAGGGTGTGGTAGGGCGAAGTTTGAATCCCAAGACTCCGTCCTTCTATGAATTGCAGAGTTCCCGCAAAGGCGAGGGATTGCTGGATTATTTGATCACCGACGATCCGACCTTGATCCTGAAGAAATACAAGGGACATCGCGTGGTGATCACGGGCGAGGAATATGTGGACCCCAATTATGGGGATGCCCCCATCATTCGGGTAAAGTCCATCGCGGACGCACCGTAGTCCGGATGTTTGGAAATGATTTTGACCCCGGGTCAGCATGCCGATGCTCGCGCGGGGTTTGCTGTTTGGTATCAGGGTTTTCCGAGACATGAATAATCTC
>DATJII010000281.1:0-11155 GCA_035493435.1 Candidatus Limnocylindria bacterium
CGAGATGCCAGAGCAGTTCGTAGAAGGCGCGGGTTTCCGGGTTGCGCTCGCGGGCGATGATGGCGGCGTGCTCCTTCGCTGTGATCGCCCGTTTGTCTTTGAACTCGATGGCAGGCCATTGGCGTTTAGGAAGGACAGGCCAGGGGAGCCAGCCCATATCGAGGCAGAAATTGTGCAGCTTACGGAGGTGGACGTTGGTGCTGACGGAGCCCGTCTTGAGGACGAGCAGGAAATGCTGGGCCTGGGTTTCGATGACCGTTCGATGGCGCAGGGAATCGAAGGCCTTGTCCTTGGCGGCGCGCTGCCAGCGTTGCTGGGTGGAGCCGCGCTTGGTGGCGATGAGGGCATCCAGCGCGATGGCCCAAGTGCGTTTGACCGTCTCGCCGTCGGCGGCGGCGAGGTAGGTGCGGGCGATCTGGAGGTTCAAGCTGGGCTGGCGACCGGCTTCGTTTTTGACGTGGAGGAGCGTCTGGGCTTCGCCTTCGTCCTTGGTCTTGAGGCTGGTCTGCTTGCCGGAGGTCGTGTCCTCGCAGTAGTAGGTACTGCCGCGCTTGAATAAGGTGAACCGGAGTTTCATGGACAGGTCCTGAATTCAGTAAACCAGTCCGATCTACCCTCGCTTTTAGAATGCGAGTGGTGGGCGAGTATCAGTGGGGTTCGTCAGAATTCTCGGGGAGTAGTGAACTCAGCCGATGCCTTACTGACACTTTCACTGACAGGGGCCACTTTCCGTCCTTCCAACTCCCTACTGCGCAAGCAGTTAAGTCTGGAGCCGGTGGTCGGGATTGAACCGACGACCTACGGTTTACGAAACCGTTGCTCTGCCACTGAGCTACACCGGCGTGGCTGCGCGCCTTTGAGAAGCGCGAGGACGGACGTTGTAGGGTTGGAATCGCCTTCCGGCAAGTCTGTTTTCCACCAAAAACGGTTGTCGCCCGTTGTGAGGGATCGCCCGGGGATGCTCCGAAATGCCCTTTTGCCCCGGATTTGAGCCTTTATTGGGGTCGGTTTTCGGGTTCCCGAATCGGGGAACTACTGGCCGAGGGTAAAGATCCGGGGGTGCTTCGCTTGGCGGGATTTCCGCTGAAGGTATTCCACCAGATTGGTGGGGCCGGAGTGGGTGTCGGATCCGCTCATGTCGTTGATGAATTCGGCCAGGGTGTTGGTGGAGGTTGTGCTTGCGGGCGAATAGGTTGCGAGTGCTCCGTACCGTCCGATCATTTCCTGTAGCATCCGAGGATGAAGAATGGCCGGGGACCGCGGAATAAACACGACCTGATGCTTGAAGGCTCCAGCTTCACCTAGTTTTCGGAGCCATTTATCAGCCATCTCTCCCGTGAACTCTGTGGCCAAGCACGTCACTTTATTCGTTGGGGTTCCGAAGGATTCGATACCTGTGTAGCGCTTGATGACGGCGTGTTGCGACGCGAATCGATCTACGGCCGACTGGGTGGCCGCACTAAGGTTGTCTTTATCGACGATTACGGTGAAGTCTTGGGGGCCTTGGAACGGCACGGTCAAAAGTTGGGTGAGATCAGGGTCGGTGGCACTGGATTGCTTACCCCTGAAAAAGGTGTGCGACGGAAAGGCCCGCGTGAAGGCGAGGGCGACTTCGTCAGCGTCAGCAGCAGCAGTGGTCCACTTCGCGGCGAATGGATTCGCGAAAGCGACCACCGGCTGGCAACGCCCCATCGCAACGGAAAGTGGATGTCGCGGCGGCGGGGTGATTCCCAGATGAAGCAGGGAAAAATCCTGATGAGAGATCGCGAGTTCGATCCCGTCCGGGAAAAGTATCCAGTGGCCGGTTTCAGTGGGTAGCACGCTGAGCACCGACACGATGGGATTGGCTTCGTGTTGGCGGAACTCGGTCGAAAGCGGATGCCGAAGGGCAGCGGCCGCGGCGGCAAGCGGGATTGATTGGCAACGTTGACCGTCAAAGGCGAGGGCGTGGAGTTGCCGGTTGCCGAGGAATATCAGCCATCCATTCGTGGTGCGAACCAGGTTGTGCAGCGGTTGGTACCGCTCCAGAGCTGTCATTCGTTGCCAGGCTGGAGCGCCGAGGCCTAATTGTGTGATTATTCTTGGCGTCAGTGTCGCAAGGACTGCGGGCGTGGGATCGGTCGCCAGCGGGAAATACGGGCGCAGGGCAGGGGTGTCGTCAAGAAATTCGGCAACCAGACCCAAGGCCTCTGCGGCATCCGCCGGCGGGGGCTGGGCCCGGTCGAGGTACTGATACAGGGCGAGGAGGTTCACCAGCGATTGCTTGGTGAAATAACTAAATAGCTCCGCCTCGTCCAGGTTTGGCACGGCAATGTTGGTGATACCGTTGCGTTGCCTCGCCTGGCTGATATAGCGTTCGATCGATTCATGCGGCAGGTTTCCGGCGACGCAGTGCAGGAAATCAGCATAGAGCCGGATTTGTTCGGGATCGGCTCCGGCAGCGAGGCGGAGCGCGGTTCGCCGTTCCACCGCCGGGAGGGAGAATATCCGGTCATAGAGCAGAACTTCAGGACCACTCAGTAGCTTGCGCGCCTGCGAATCGCTCAGGAGGCCGCGTGAAGCCATCGTCTCCAATTTTTGGAGCGTCTCGAACCGAAATTCCGGCAATTGACTGAGTGACGTCGCGAGTTCCTTGACGGCTGGCGCTTCGATGGCGGCAAACACGGAGGAGTGAAGCCCGTCGGCAAACTGCTGTCGCCATTCGTGGGCTGCCACCAGTGAGGTCGGAGCCCTATCGGAAGCCCAGGGAAAGCTCCGAAATCCGATCCTGTCCTTGGGCGGGATACCGTGCTGGCTGGAAGGGGCGTCCGTGAGGTGCGATCTGTCGGCTGGATCCACTTGCGGTCGCGAGAAAAGGTGCGCGAAGAAATTCAGTGAGGGGTCCTCACCGCGCAGGCTCGGCGACGAAATCATTCCTGCCGCCAGCCCCAGCCAGAAGATCCAATCCAATAGCCTGGGCGACCGCGCCTTACCTAAGGCCGTTGATGCGTAAGTTTGGCATGATGGGTGCGAGGTCATTCCACTGGGCTACGACTGATTCCATGGTAGCCGGTGTTTTTCAATACGGACCCGTTCGCCTGGCTTTTCCGGTAATGATGCCACGAGATACCCGCCGTCCTTGAAGATCTGCATACCCGTGGGGGAAGGGCAGAGTATGACCTTAAACTCCCGCCAGCATCGGGATTCACGCAACGCCCGGCTATAGCGTCGCGTCGTGTGTCCCAGCCAGGAGATTGACGGGAAGCCCGCCAACATCCGGGCCGTTTTGAGAACGGCGGGCGAGTGTAGATGTCCAATGACGGTGGCTTCGATTTGTCCGAGCCGCTCGCGAATGGTTCGTTCCCGATACAGCGTTGGCAGCGCCGACGGATCATGGACGAAGAGCAGGATTCGTTGCTTCGGTGACGCGCTGAGAAACGCCTCGCGAACGCTTGATAGAAGCTGATGATGGGCGTCTTCCCAACCGGAGTATTCCGCGGGTAATATCTCTTCCCGAAACACCGCGAGGGCCGCGACGCTGGAAGCGAGGCCGATCAGGCGAAAATGCCCGATGTCCTGAACCCACGCGAGTGGGACGTCCAGCGGTCCGACCATTCGCTGCAGGCTTTTCAGGCGGAGTCCGCCGATGCCCCCAAACAGACTTTTCTTGCCCAGGTCATGGTCGCCGATATTCAGCAGCAGCTTGCGAGGCCAGGCCTTCCTTAGATCCATGAGGCACTGCGAGGCGCTGGCGAAGGCGGCGCCGTCCGAAACCCCGACGAAGGCGGTGTCCACCGTATAATCGCCATTGACTACCACCCAATCCGGTGCCGGATGTTTTTCGACGATCTCACTGAGTCGATGATTGTGCCCGAAAGGATCGCGCAACCAGAAATAGTGACCCCAGGTCCGGGTGATGATTTTCTGCGGCAGTGTCGGAGCGGCCCGCCAATCGTTATTCGCGCGGGCCTTCTCGCCTTCGGAGGCGTAATGCAGGTCACTTACTATAAGGACTTGAGCCATTCGGAGGCGGGCGACGCCCGACTGGCTCAAGCCACCGTATTCGAGGTGCGAATGAGCCAGTTGATAATCGCCTTCTGGGTGTGCAGCCGGTTTTCGGCCTGCGTAAAGATGGTTTCGGAATGCGCCTCCAGCGTCTGTTCCGTGATCTCCTTGCCCCGGTAGGCGGGCAGGCAGTGCATGACGAGCGCGCCGGGGTTTGCGTGGCGCAGGAGTTCGTCGTTGATCTGGTAGCCGCTCAATTCCTTGATCCGCTCCTCAGCTTCGGCTTCCTTGCCCATGGAGATCCAGACATCGGTATAGAGAAGGTCTGCCTTGCGGGCCGCAAAGCGGATGTCTTCCGTCAATTCCAAGATCCCGTTGTCGATGATAAATCGTTCCGTCACCCCGGTTGCGTGCTGCCCTTCATGCGCGGCCGCCCAAGCGCCCACCCGATCCAGTACGGCTTTGGCGGGCCAATACTTCCGGGGCGCCGCAATACGAAGTTCGAAACCCATGTGGGCCGCCGCCCAGACCCAACTGAGGGGTACGTTGCAGGCACCGTCGCCTACAAAGGTCACCACTTTGCCAGTGATGGGCTGGCGGGTGATCTCTTCAAAGGTGTAGATATCCGTCAGGATCTGGCAGGGATGCTCATCGTCTGTCAGGGCGTTAATGGTCGGTATCTTGGCATGCTCAGCGAAGTCCTCCACGTCCTGTTGGGCATAGGTGCGAATCACCGCGCCATGGACCATCCGGCCGAGGACGCGGGCGGTATCCTTGATCGGTTCACCACGGCCCAACTGGATGTCGTTGGCGTTGAGAAAAATAACGTTGCCACCAAGTTCGCGAATGCCGACTTCAAAGCTGACCCGGGTGCGGGTGGAGGATTTACTGAAAATCAGCGCCCACGTTTTACCTGCGAGCGGGCGTACATGATCGTACCGGTGCGTCTTGATTCCAGGCACCATATCCAAAATGGCCCGCATATCCCATGCAGCCAGTTTCTCCAGGCTCAGCAAGTGTTTCATCGCAACAAACAATCCGTCGGCCTCCAGCGTGAGGCCCGACGGAAGGGGAATGGTTTACGCATCCCCGGTGGCTAAGTCACGCACGAAGATAGACTGTCTTGCGGCAGGGTCCCGACGTTGCGCTTCCGTCACTCCAGACCAGCGATTTGCTTCAACTCTGCTTCCGGTTGGGCCATTCTTACGACATGAACCGTCGCGAGTTTGCCGCCCTGGGGACGATGTCTCTGGTTGGAATCGGGGGATCCTGGTTTCGGTCCCGGCCGGCCCTGGAACTAGCGGCCGATGTCGCGATCATTGGCGGGGGCGTGGGAGGCTGCGCAGCGGCCTTGGCAGTGTGTCGGCAAGGGTTGAGAGCCATCCTGGTCGAGCCCACCGATTGGATCGGAGGCCAACTGACCAGCCAAGGGGTTCCCCCGGACGAGCATCCTTGGATCGAGAAGTTTGGCTGCACGGCGTCTTATCGAGACTTTCGCCAAGCCGTTCGTGCCTACTATCGCGAACACTATCCGCTTACCGCGGCAGCCGCCGAAACCGTAAACCTGAATCCCGGCGCGGGCTGGGTCTCGCGAATCTGCTGCGAACCGCGGGTTTGCCTCGCTGTCCTGGAGGCCATGCTGGCCCCTTATGTCGCAAAAGGTTTGCTCCGAATTCTGCGAGAGCAGGAACCGGTCGCCGCCGAGGTAGATCACGACCGGGTCAAGGCCGTCGAAATCACGGAGGCCCATTCGCGGCGGCGCACCGTGCTGCGCGCGGCCTACTTTGTGGATGCAACTGAATTGGGCGATTTGCTTCCATTAACCCGTACGGAGCACGTCATCGGTGCGGAGAGTCGCACCGATACGGGCGAACCAAACGCTTTGACGGGGGCAGATCCCTTGGACCAACAAGCGATTACGTGGTGTTTCGCGCTGGAACATCGGCCGGGCGAAAACCATGTGATCGCACGCCCGGAGGAATATAGTTACTGGCGCGACTATGTCCCGGCGATGACGCCTCCATGGCCTGGCAAACTATTGGCATGGGAGACTGCTGAACCCGCAACACTCCGCCCGCGCGGGCTGGGCTTCGATCCGGTCAACGAGGCGACGCCGAAGAATCTATGGACCTACCGTCGCGTCCGGGCCGCGAAATGGTTTCGCGATCCTGCCCAGTGGCCAGACCTCTGTGTCGTGAACTGGCCCCAGAACGACTACCTTCTAGGCCCGCTGGTGGGCGTATCGGCGAAAACTGCGGCCAGGCATTTGAAGCGTTCACGTCAGGTCAGCCTATCGTTGCTCTACTGGATGCAAACCGAAGCCCCGCGACCCGATGGCGGCACCGGCTGGAAGGGACTTCGCTTGGCCAAGGAAGTTCTCGACGGTCCGGACGGTCTCGCCAAGGCCGCCTACATCCGCGAAGCCCGCCGGATTCGCGCGGAATTTACCATCACCGAGAATCACGTCGGCGGTGCCGCCCGAAAGGACAGGGCAACGGGGAATACGCCGCCACAGGCCGAGGTATTTCCCGACAGCGTAGGCATCGGCGCCTATCGTATCGATCTCCACCCCAGCACGACGCGGCGCAACTATCTGGATATCCAATCGCTACCCTTCCAAATCCCACTGGGCGCGCTTATCCCCCGTCGACTCGAAAATCTGTTGCCAGCCTCAAAGAATATCGGCACGACCCATATAACCAACGGCTGCTACCGGCTGCATCCGGTGGAATGGAATATCGGGGAGGCCGTCGGCGAACTCAGCGCATACTGCTTCAAGGAGAAACGCCAGCCCCGCCAGGTCCGCAACACTCCCAAACTGCTGGCCGAATTCCAGGAGCACCTCCGCCGAACCGGCTTCGAGCTGGAGTGGCCGGCGGAAGTGCATCCGCTGTAGGTGGCAGACCGGGATACACCCGATGAAGTTCGTCTCCTTATAATCCGTGTAAATCTGCAAGATCTGCGGATAAAATTATATTGCAGAATTCACTGGAAGCATTCTGCTGGTGGGAACTTGGTCGTGAAATAGAAGACGTGAAGCATCCACAGATTCCGCCGCCTCGACTGTTAGCCACCGACGTAAGGAGGTGGACGGATAAACAGGAACCCGCAGCAATCCTCCTCCATCACTGGCTATCGGGCGAATCGCCTTATATTAGGCGAATTGCGTGATTTGACGGACAGTTGCGAAATGCAATGAGTCAGGGGATTTGCAAGGGCCAGATCCACTTGGATCAGTGCGAAGCAGTCTAATCCGGGAGGTTGATCCATTCTTATTTACGAGAATCTTCCCGATCCTACCGACTGGCCAATTCACCATCCACGCGATGTAGGAATCCATCAACGACGTTGGCAGTGATGACAATCTGGTCGGAATCCGCAACACCGTCGATTCGCAAAGTGGTGTCGGCGGCCCGCATGCCATCCAGATACGTCCGGTCCAGATCCATGCTTACAACCTCTTGGTGCGCACCGAGGCTCACCACCTCAGAGGATTCCTTTTCCAGCGGGAAACGGCGGCCTTTTTGGTCCGTGGCGTGGTTCCATACGGCCGCATTATGGGTGTGGGAGCGGGTGGTGATGATCAAAAGCGAGTAGGTTGTGGTCCCTCCCTCATGCTTCTGGGCGATCAACTGGCAGGTCGAATTCCACGCTACATTCCGGGTGTTGCCAAAGTGAATTTTGGGACTTTGAACGGTCACCGTTTTTCGGTAGGTGTCACGTTCAACTTCCGAATTTTGAGAAATTTCGCCCGAAGTGGCGTGACTGACGTCGGGTACCGATTGGCATCCGACTAGTGCGATGAGGCAAACTGGCAGCAGGAGTATTTTCATGAGAATGTACCTGCATAAAGTCCGCCATGAGGGCCGAGGGCGAGATTGCGGGTCAGGCCCGCTTCAGAGGACGGCTCACACCGAGCTGGCGGAGCCACGAAACGAAAGAGCAATCCAACCCTTAGCCGGACTCGTGCAGTCGAATCAGTCGTCCCTGCTTGATCTTCCTTCGATCTGCTTCGTTGCTCGTCGGTTACGTATTGGGATTCGATACGCGCTCTCCTCACGCCTCGCAGTTCGAAGGAATCCACGGCGCAAGGACTTCCTTCTCAACTGCATGAGTCAGGCTTAGCCCCATTTGATCCGTTGGGCAAAGGGTGAGGTTCGGGGAGTTAGACCTTTTGCAGCTTCCAGTGGCCCTTCTTGAAGAGAAAGCCGGTCCATAGCGCCAAGACCGAGAATGACACGGGCACGGAGATGAATACCCCGAGCGGTCCCAGACCCAAAGGCTTTGCCAAGACCCAAGCCAGGGGAATCTGGCCCAGCCAGAAGCAGAAGAAATTCAAGCGGGTGGCGGTCCAAGTATCTCCGGCTCCGTTGAAAGCCCCCTGGAAGCACATGCCCGCCGCGAAAAGCGGAAAGCCAAGGCTGATGATCCGAAGCGCCCGGGTACCGTATTGGAAGACCACCGGATCCTTGGTGAAGATCCCGACAATCAGATTGGCGCAGACCAGGAAGATCACGCCCACAACGCCGAGAAAAATCATGTTGAAGCGGGTGGCGATCTTGACCGCTGCCTCGGCTCGTTCCGGTTTTTTGGCGCCAAGATTTTGGCCCACCAACGTGGCTCCGGCATTGGACAGACCCCAGGCGGGCATCAGGGCGGAAATAATGATTCGAATGGCAATGGTATAACCCGCCAGCGCCGTACTGCCAAAAAGGGCCAGGATCTTGAATAAACCCACCCAACTCGTGGTACTGATAAGCAATTGGGCGATGCCATTCCAGGCGGGCTTCATGATGGACACGATGAGAGCGAAATCCGGCCGCAGGTGGCGTAGTTGCACCCGGAGTCGGCTACGATGACCTGCCAGGTGCCAGAGTTGATACAGCACTCCGACTCCGCGCCCGATATTCGTGGCTACCGCCGCCCCGGTTACGCCCAGTTCGGGGAACGGTCCCCAGCCAAAGATGAAGCAAGGTCCGAGCGTGATGTTCAATGCGTTTGCCAGCCATAAGGTCCGCATTGCAATCACCGCATCGCCGGCGCCCCGAAACACCGCGTTGATCAGGAATATAAGAAAGACCGTCACGTTGCAACCCAGCATGATGCGGGTGAAGCCTGCCCCGCGGGCAATCGTCGCCTCGTCGGCTCCCATCCACAGCAGGATGTGTGGCGCCAGGGTTCCAAGTATAAGTCCCAGGGTCGCCGCGATCGAGAAGCCCAGCAACAGGACCTGCCCGGCGGCCTGCGCGGCGCGCTCGGGTTCTTTCTCTCCAATGCGCCGTGCGACGATTGCCATGGCGGCAATGGATATCCCGATGGCCACTGCGTAAATCAGGGTCATGATCGACTCGGTCAGGCCAATCACGGCTATCGCCTCTTTCCCCAGATGCGACACCCAAAACACGTCAGCGACCGCGAAGAGCGACTCCATGATCATCTCCAGCACCATCGGCACGGCCAACAGCAGGACCGCCCGATTCAACGGCGCCGTGGTATAGTCGTGATGTTCGCCCTTCAGGGCTTGGAGGACACTTCGGCCGAGGGAAAAGTTCTCCGGCGTGGTGGAGGCCACGGTAACCGTACTGGGGGCTGACATAATGGAATGGACGCAAACCGGTCGGGAATTGCCGGGATAGCTTTAATGGAGTGACGCCAGTTTGGCGAATGAACTCTTGGGTCAGCAGGACTTTTCCACGATGCCCTGAATGGCGGCTAGACCCTTCTCGTATTGGCCGCCGATCATTTTGTCCATGTTCATGAATACCGAAACCATCTTGCACATGAAGACTCGCTCACCAGTCATACGCCAGGTTACCATGGTTTGATTGCCGCTGGGCTTGAAGGTGAAGTCCACGAGGGCGACCGACGGAAAAGGCTTTAGGAAATCCAGCCGGATACGGATGAAATCGGGTTTTCGGCTTTCCAAAATCGTCATTCGGCCTTGGCCGACTTGGCTATTGCCCTCCCAGGCAAATGCGGCTCCCGTACCGCTGGCAGGTCCTTCAAAAGAATTCTTGGCCGTTGGATCCATCTTGGCCCACGGAGACCATGCTTCCCAACGGTGGAAGTCATTGACATGTTCAAAGATAGCGGCAGCAGGGGCGTTCATCTTGGCACTGCGTTCGACTCCAAAATTCGATGGCATGCGCGCCACCACAATGACGAATACAGCCAGCAAAACGGCCAGTCCCAGTAGAATGTAGATAAGCATGGTGAAGGATCTCGTCGGAGACAGAGTTGATTTAGCCAATTGTGTTCTGGGGCAACCGATACCACTCAACGCAGTACCTGTCCCGTCACCTGATCAACGAACGAGCGTCGTCCCAAAGGACAGCGGGAACGTTTTTTTGGCCCAGATTAGCGGTGTCGGAGCAGGAAATAGGCTGCTGCGGCCAGAATGGCCGCGCAGGGCAGGGTAACCACCCACGATAGTAGTACACCCAGAACGGGCTTCCATTTAACCTGGCGGGTGGCCATTCCAATGCCTAGAAGGGAACCGACACTCACGTGGGTAGTACTCACTGGCAGGCCGTGGTAACTGGCGGTGTTGACCAGTAATGCGGTGGTCAAATTGGCAGTAAATCCCTGGCCGGGATTCATTTCGGTGATCTTGTTGGCCATGGTATCCGCCACCTTTCGGGCGTTGAGCAAGCCGCCGACTGCCATGGCGGTGGCGACTGCCGCCATGCCCCAGCGAATATCCAAGGCCGTAGCCACCAGCAGCAACGCGGCGATCTTTGGAGTATCATTGAGTCCCCGCGCAAAACTAACGGCGCCGGCCGAGAGAAAATGGAGAGCATCAACGATGCGATCCGCCCGCAATCCCACCAACCGTCCCGCATATCGTTGACGGCAAACCGCGGTTTGACCCGCTGTTACGGTTATTTTCGGCAGGGCTTCGACGGCGAAAACTCCTGACGGACGCTGCACTGGGACGATTTCGGTCTCGGTTCCGATGCAAACGCACATTTCCTTGCCGATGCCGCGATAAAGACGCAGTCCGTGCAGGACGCTATAAAGCGCACCTCCAGCGACCACCGCCAGCAGTGGCGACAGCACCAAAGGCATCACGAAATTCTTCCCCAAGGCGGCGAAGATCACCTGATCCATCCCGGTAACCAAACCCGCTCCAACCAAGGCGCCCGTGAGGCCGTGAGTCGTTGAGATGGGA
>DATJII010000282.1:0-19719 GCA_035493435.1 Candidatus Limnocylindria bacterium
CGGGGACGATGGCTTTGCCTGCCAAATCCGGCCGTTCACCCGCATGACGGGGGTCTTCGAAACTGCCCATATAATACCATGGCCAACCATAAAAACCGCCCTCCTTGATGCGGGTGACGTAATCCGGCACCAGGTTGTCGCCCAAACCATCCCGTTCGTTGGTGGACACCCATAGTTCACCCGTTGCCGGATGCACTGCAAGTCCCACCGGGTTGCGAATTCCGGTAGCATACGCGCGCAACGGCTCGTGGCCTTCTGGGTCAGTTACCAGGATATTTGCGCGGCCTGTTTCAGGACCCCACCCCGCCCCCAGACCATGCTCCGCTTCCCATTCGGTAGCTTGGGCAGACGTTTTTCGTCCCATCTGTTCCCCAATATTCGATGATGACCCGACAGCAATAAACATCCGCGTACCATCTTTGGAGAATGCGATATCCCGCGTTGTGTGCCCGGTGGCCGTGTCACTCAATCTGGGGATAACAACCTCGACAGGTCCAGAGGCTATCAGGTCCCCGTTGCGATATGGAATTCGCACGACCGAGTTATTCAGGGCCACGTATAACCAACGCGGATCTTCACCGGTGGGATAGAACGCCGTGCCAAAGGGCCGGTTCAATCCTTGAGCAAAAACTTGATTCTCCGACGGTGTGTCAGCGCCATCATTTGCCCGCAAGATTCGGATGCGATTTTGCGCAGTTTCTGAGACAAAAATATCCCCGTTTGGCGCCACGCGCACGATTCGGGGATTGCTCAGCCCCGCCGCAAATTGCTTCACTGTGAACCCCGCGGGTACAGACAAGCTTGCGTTGACAGGCCGCGAGACAACGGTGGGGAAATTACCGGACGATGGAGTGGCGAACGGTGCGGGTAAATCAGCTATTGTGATGAGATGTTGCACGCCCGGCGCCGCTCGCTGCCAGTCATTCGGGTTGGGTCCGGTTTGTGCCGTTGCCAATCTTGCACCGACTAGCCAAAGGCCGGTGATCGACAACCACATTGGCGGAACTAGACTTTTCTTCGTAACATTTCCGCTTTGTGAAATCCTAAAGTGGTGAGGAACCGTGGGTACTGTAGGGACAATTGATTTCATAGGAACCTTGCTGGGCCTCATGACACTAAGCCGAAAACAAACCCGGTAACTTGCAACACGCGTCAAAGTGTATTCCAAAGACGCCAAATGCGCGTCTCGCCAGTGCCGGGCCAGTTGCCGCGGCCGAGGCATCGTAGAACCGCCCCCCAGCCTGGCCGCTATTCAGTTGTCTGGAGCAACGGCAGAAAACACGTGGCGATTTCGTCCGAACTATGGTTGACGGGGGCCAACCTCTCGTTGTCTCGCTTACGCGTTGCCCATTCGGTCGCGCTGATCACTCCAATCCGTGCTTTTGCAGGAACTGTGACATAAGATCGGCAATCTGCAGGTTGTTCAGATCCGAGAACGGAAAATGCGTGTTCCCTTGTATCCCGATTTCTGGCAGATGCACGACGGTGACGTCACCGCCGCGGCGGTTGACAGCATCCCGCCAGAGTCTGGACATCGCTAGACGGACACGCCAACCGTCCTGACCTGGATTCGCGACTGGTTGCGCCGGAATGTTATCACCGTAGAAGATGATGATGGGAATCTTCGTCAGTGCCACGAAGTCGGATTGGGCAACTCCGATTCCCCCGAGCGGTCCGCCTGCGCTTGGCATTGTCGGAGGAACTTCCCCTTCTGGAAAGATGAATCCGCTTCCCGGCTCATAAGAGACGATCGCATGCACGTTCAAACTCTTAGTAGCGACGCGCCAACCCATTCCACCGGCGTGTGAATGGGTCACGAGGATCGCAGGCCCGATTTTATTAAAAAGCGCTGTTACCGCTTCTGAGTTTAGAACAGGATCGAGCGGGCCGGTGTCTGGGGTGATCTGGCGGAAATACTGGTTCAACACTTCCGGCTCGTGCGAGAATTGCACGCCCGGGAAGAAATCAGGCCAGATTCCGAGACGGAAGGTTCCGAACCAATCCTGCTCGTCCGGCTTCGGCGTAACTGTTCCTGGCAAGGTGCTCCGACCCGCACGACCGCGTCGGGGCTGGTCGATTACATAAACCGGGAATCCACGACGCAGGAAGATGTTTTGGAATCCCTCCCGCCCATCCGGTGTGGTTTCCCAAGTCTTTGAGAACTGCCCGATCCCGTGCCAAAGCACCAAAGGCAGTTTGTGAGCCTGTGCCGGAATTTGGTAGAACACGTATGCATGGTCGCCGTGCAACGTTTGCCCGGCGGGGCCTCGATTGATCGCATCGTAGGCGCCTGAGTTGGTCAATACCGTCCCGCCGACGGCGAAGCTCCCTTGCTCTTGTATCATCAACGGCTCGGCCTTCCGACTCCTGTCCTGCGCTGTCGCAGAGACGACAGCCACAGCCGCCAGAAGGACCCAGGCGCAATCTCTTATCTTCCCCGCCACGAATCGACCTCTCGTCATAATTCAAGCCCGAGACAGGTGCTGGTCGAAGAACTCCTTCAGCTTGCCGACCGCAGGTGTCACGAATTGTGGTTTATCGTACATATCAATGTGGGTGGCGCCTTCAACAATGAAAAGTTCCTTTGGCTCTTGCGCTTTGGCGTAAACTTCATCGCTCCAGAACTTGGTGTCGGCTTTTCCACCGACAATCATCAGGATAGGGCGGGGAGAGAGGGTTTCGGCTTGATCGAAGGGGAAGAAAGCCATCTGCAATGGGAGACTGGAAAACATATACCTTAAGGACTTGCCGCCAAAGCTTCCAGGTAACACCCGGAAATCACTTCCCCGTCATTCGAAGCACCGGCTCCGGTAGTCGCTCGCCCGTCACTGAGAGTTGCGATGCTGCAATGTTTATTTCCCGCAGGTCTTCGGCTGTCAGCTCAATGTTGGAGGCTCCTATGTTCTCCTCGATGCGATGCAACTTTGTGGTCCCTGGAATCGGAACAATCCAAGGTTGCTGAGCCAGCAGCCAGGCGAGCGCAACCTGCGCAGGCGTGGCATCCTTTCGAGCGGCAACCCTTCGGAGCAATTCTACGAACGCAAGATTTCGTTTTCGCGCTTCCGGTGTGAACCGTGGGACGAGATTGCGGAAGTCGGTGCTCTCAAACTGGGTGTTCTCATCGATTTTCCCGGTGAGGAAACCCGCGCCCAAGGGGCTGAATGGAACGAAGCCAATTCCCAATTCCTCGCACGTCGGTAACACCTCCGCCTCGGGTTCGCGCATCCACAGGGAATACTCGCTCTGGAGCGCGGTCACGGGCTGCACTGCATGCGCCCGACGCAGCGTGTTCGCCGATGCCTCCGACATGCCGAAATGCCTGACTTTTCCCTCGTGGATCAATTCCTTGACCGTGCCGGCGACCTCTTCGATCGGCACTTGGGGATCAACTCGGTGCTGATAGAAGAGATCGATTACGTCCGTTCTGAGTCGCTTGAGCGATGCATCCGCAACTTCGCGAATATGATCCGGGCGACTATTCGTTCCGCCAAGGCGTTTGCCGTCAGGCGAAATATCGAACCCGAACTTCGTCGCGATCACCACTTGAGTGCGAACCGGAGCTAGAGATTCGCCGACCAGTTCCTCGTTAATGAACGGGCCGTAAACTTCAGCCGTATCAAAAAAGGTCACGCCGCGATCCACGGCAGCCCGCAAGAGCGAAACCATTTCCGAATAGTCTCCCGGCGTGTGGTAATATCCTTTGCTCATACCCATGCAGCCGAGACCGATGGCCGATATTTCCAGATTGCCTCTCCCGAGTTTTCTCTTATGCATCCGTAATCCTTTTGCTTTCCTTAAATGCCTGGGCCGAGCCTCCATGCTCGAATCTCAAGTCGTGTTTCTTCGTACCGCCCTTCCACGCGGAGTTCTATCTTCCGCTTCCTTTCGCCTTGGCAGCCTTTTCAATCACATCCAGCCTCGCTTTCTTGGGGTCGGGTTTACCGACCGCCGAACCGTCGGGCTGGAACTCGAGGAGTTCGTTCTTGGCAGGATTGTAACGAGGCCATTTTGGCAAACCCGGACCATTCGGATCGCCGGTCTTGGCGAAGTTCGCCCAATAGGTATTCATCATGCTGGCAACTTGCTGGTCGGTGGTCGCCACGGCAGCTCCGTTTCGGCTTCTAAGGTTGTTTAAAACATAAGGGATTTCTGATGCGTGTGCCGCACCGAACCGCATCCTCTCTCGCATCGAAGGGGAAACGTAGGAGAAAAGATAGATATAGGCCGGCGCATTTTTCGTGGCAAAGGCCCTCGCGGTCAACCTGGCAGGCTCCGCCCATACCTTGTCGGTATTGACCATCGTGAGCATCTGGGCGAAATCGGCGGTGCCGTTAGGATCCAATACCGCCTTTGCTTCGTCACTCAGGTTCCCGAATAGCGAAAGCAGTTCCTCTTTCGAGCGGGCATTGACGAATCCAGCCGGTACTTCCGCACTATTCGACCCGATGATCAACGGAACTTTTGCCTGCCTGCCCGCCACGTATGAGCTCTCAGCGGTTTCGACAACCAATTTGCCATCGAGAATCGGTCCGGAGTAAATGGGAGGTCCCCCGGGCCCATCGGTTTCCTGGCCTCCGTCCACGATTTCCGCCACGCTCAGGGCGCGCAGCTCGGCCAGTGCGGCCGCATCCCTACCTTCAATCCCATGCTTACGTGCGAAGTTCGCACCGACGGTCTCCGCCGACACTGGATAGTTTGGATCGGCACCGTCCTTGCTCATCGGCCTTCCCGTGAGCACACCGTCCCTGCCGCCACCGGATTCACTTATTGCCTTTTGGAAAAGGCCACGCGCTTCCGGTATGGTGAGAAGTGAATGTGCCGAGACTCCACCGGCAGACTCGCCGAAGATTGTGATGTTTTTGGGATCGCCTCCGAACGCGGCGATGTTCTGGCGCACCCATTTGAGCGCGGCGATCTGGTCCATGTAAGCGTAGTTGCCTTTGTGCTCTTCCGGATGGTCCGTGCTCAACGCAGGGAATGCGAAGAAGCCGAGGCGCCCCAATCGGTAATTGAAGGTAACGAGGATGACTCCCTGCTTGGCGAACTGGACTCCAGAAAAGTCCGGACTTGAGCCACTGCCGAACACGAAAGCACCGCCATGGATCCAGACCATGACTGGGAGTTTTGCGTTCGCAGCCGCTGCAGCAGGTCGCCAGACATTGATAAACAAGCAGTCCTCCGACGAAGTGGAGGCGATCGAACCAGGCGTGCGCGGAAATCCGGCCTGCGCGCAATCCGCTCCGAATTTGCTCGCATCGCGCTCTCCCTCCCATGGGGTCATGGGTTGGGGCGGTCGCCAACGATTCGTGCCAACCGGAGCGGCCGCATAGGGAATCCCTTTGAAGGTGGAGACATTTCCTTCGGTCAAACCACGCACCACGCCTAATGCCGTACGAACCGTTGGTTGAGCCTTGGGCTCAGGCCTGCTCTCCTTCGATTCTTGCGCGTTTACAGAAATAAAAAGGGTAACTGCCAGCAGCCAGAGGGTGGTGAATTTAGTTTCAGGTCCTTGTTTTCGCATATTATCCTTGTTTCGATTGCTGCCATGGAGTCGTGTCTGACTCACTTCTTCTCGAAAACCTCCTTGGCCACGCCGATGGCAGTTATGGCGCTGGGCCAACCAGAATAGAACGCGAGATGTGTGATGGTTTCGGTCAGTTCCTCTTGTGTCACCCCATTTTCATACGCTCGCACGAGATGAGAACGGAGTTGCTCTGGGCGGTTCATGGCAATGAGGGCAGCCACTGTCACCAGACTTCTGTCACGCTTTGACAGCTCGGGCCGCTCCCAGACATCCGCGTAGAGGACGTTGTCGGTTAGATCCGCAAGTTTTGGAGAAAAGTCACCGATTGCGTGTTGAGAGGGACGAGAGTGCGGAGGCGATGCGTTTGTGACCGAAGCCTCGGCACGGACTGCGTTGCGATATTGAGAGTCATTGACCTTCTCCATCCACTCGACCGACTGCCCATCCAGGGTCTCGACGATGGCGATGTGAGCCATTGAGCTATTCGTCGTTGCTCCGTGCCAGTGCTTCTGACTGAGTGGAATCCAGACTATATCTCCTTCGCGGATTTCATCGACCGGGTCACCCCGGCGTTGTATGCGACCTACTCCCGCAGTCACGATTAGTACTTGGCCCAAAGGATGAGTGTGCCACGCGGTGCCTGCCCCGGGATCGAACCTGACCAAAGAACCCCGCGCACGCCCCGGAGCGACTGCTTCAAACAGAGGGTCAACACGAACCGAGCCGGAGAGATTCTCTGCCGCGCCTTGCCGAGGCAACTGCGAGCCGTTCCGAAGAATTTTGATCGACTGTGATCCCTGAGCTTGCCCGTCGACCGAGTCGGATTTCGGCCCTGATAGATTCGTTTGCGCGTAAACCAAACTGACTAGCGACAGCGACATCGCCATTGCAGTGAGGAGTCTCATCGGCGTCCTTGGGGTTCGGTGAATAATGGTTTTACCCCTCGGCAGTTTATCGGGCCGTTTCCTGATTTGTGCACCTCGCCAGAATGCTCCTGCCGAGCGCGCCATTCTCCAGGTGAGACCCCTTCCCAAATCTGAAACGCACGAAAGAACGAATTGGCGTCCCCAAACCCCAGCAAAAAGGCGGTCTCATTCAGTTCCACCGCGCTTTGTTTCAGGTAGTGGCGGGCAAGTTCGCGACGCGTATCCTCAACGAGTTGCTGAAAAGATATGCCTCCGTCCGTCAGCCGACGCTGAAGGGTGCGTGCGCCCAGGCCAAGCTCGTGGGCGACGTTTTGCAGGGTGGGTCGCTTGCCGGCCAATGAGCGCCGAATCGCGTCCTTAACCTGCTCGCCGACATTTTGATTCGTCTCTCGGACCGAAAGTTCGGAGTCCAATTGCGTTCCGATCACCGCTAGCAATTCCTCGTTATAGGTGACAAAGGGACTGCAAAGGTCAGCGCTCCGAAACACCAACGCATTGCGGTCGGCCTTGAATCGCACCCGGCAGCCGAAATGCCCTTCAAGCAATTCGCGATGCTCCGACGCCCGGGTCAACTCCAGCCGAACCGGCGCAACCTCGCCATCAGTGCCTCGTCGTCCGACAGAGAGAATCCAGGACAAAACCATATCAACGAGTACATCGGGTTGGGGTTCGGAAGCTTCGAGGTAGAAGAACTCGACCGCAGCTTCTTCGGTTTTTTTATGCACCCGAATCTCTTCGGGGCAGGTTAGCTTCTTGTAACGCCCGAGGCGATCCAGGGCATCGGCGAAGGTGCGGCTGCACATGACAGCAATGGCCGCAGGGTGGGAACGCTCCAAGCGTGTCTCCGCGCCCAACCTTAGCCCGATTGCGGGATCGGCAGCCATTTCACCCACGGCCCTCCAAAGCGCGAAAAGTTCAGCCGTAGTAACATAAACTTTTTCCTGCTGGAAAAGCCCCGCGGGCAATCCCGCCCTTCGCAAGAGCGTCGGCACACTTATTTTCTGCTCGGCGAACCGCTGACCCCAAGCGCGGGAGATTCTTAATTGATCGCTCATCGGTGCCGGGGCTGGAATTACTTACTTCGCCTTGATGTCGTAACAAAACAGTGTGTCCTGGTCCCGAATATAGAGCTTGCCGTTGGCAATCACAGGATGCGCCCAGGCTGGTTTATCCGTGCGTTCCGGCTGATCGAATCGTCCGCGCTCAAGGTATTCCTTGCGACTTGGTTCAATCAGAACAATGGGGCCCTCCTCGGTGCGGTAGTAGATTCGGTCATCCGCAAACGCGACCGATCCTTTGGTCACGCGACGCCTCTCCCGATCCGCTTCGTTCCACAAAACCTCACCCGTTTTGAAATCCAGACAGGCGAGATATCCGCCGCCATTGCCGCCGTTCGCGCCAAACAAGGCGCCATCGTGAAGTATCACGCCGCCATGATGATTTTCCATCGACTTCGAAAACCAAGCTTCCTCCGCAGAGAAGTCACCGTTCGCGTTATTGCTGAGCCGGGCCAATCCACCACCCGCCCCGTAGGCCGAACTGGCGAACACCTGGCCGTCATTATAAATCGGTGTTGAAATATTGATCCGCATGCCGTTGGCAGGCTTGTCATATCGCCAGAGCAATTTGCCGTCAGCGGCGGATATTCCGGCGACGGTCATGGCCAGCAACTGGACGTATTGACGCTGGCCACCAAACTCGATTGCGATCGGTGACGAGTAAGCGGCTCCGGTGTTTTGCGGGCCCATGAATTTCATGCCCACTTCTTCTTCCGTCAATTTGCCATCGTGATTGACATCCAACTTTTGCAGGGCCGCCACCGAGTTCTTGATCTCAGCCTCGTCAATCACGCCGTTTTCATCGGCGTCCAGGGCGGAGAGGGTCTTTAACATCCGCATAGCGCTAAGGCCCCGGCGAGGACGCGCACGGTTTCCCTGGCCGCCTCCGTCTCCCCTTTGTGGACTTACCTCGTCTTCGGCAAGTTTGCCGTCCTGATCCTTGTCCAAGGTCAGCAATACAGCGGGCGCAGCCCCGACTTCATCCGCAGAAATTTCCTTGTTGTGATCTTTGTCGAGGGCGGCGAGCAGCGGATTCATCTGCATCATGCTCGGTCCATTCCCTCCCGGCCCACGGTTTTGCGGCGCCCCCCCACCCGCGCGGTCCGGCACGAAACTCTTCCAAATCGTTTCGCCGTTACGTTTGTTCAGCGCGACCATCGTCGCTTCATCTCCGCCGGGCGTGCAGATCACTTTGTCGCCATCAACCAGCGGCGACTCCCGAAAGCTCCACATCGGACTTTTGCCCCCGAAATCGGCCGTCAGGCTTCGTTGCCAAACCATTTTCCCGTCGGCGCTCTGAAGGCAGACCAAGTTGCCCGCCAGGCCCATGACATAAAGCTTATCTCCATCGACAGTTGGGGTCGCACTAGGCCCTTCTTTTGACTGCGGCCAGTTCTGAGCGGGCGCTGGCGCGATCTTAACCGCCCACAGTTCTTTGCCGTCCTTTTCGGAAAGAGCCCAGACGAACTCGTCATTGCCCCGGTTGCTCATCCCATAAATTCGACCATCGGCGACGGAGGGGGTGCTGTCGCCGCCACCGAGCCCTTTGACTGTCCATGCGTTGGGTGGACCGGCCTTGGGCCATTCCTTGAGCAGCCCGGTCTCCTTGGAATGAGCCGTGCGCTCCGGTCCCTGCCATTGGGGCCAATCAAACGGACCCGATGACGCGTTCGGCGCGAATGCGGCGAGCGTCAAAGCGATCGTGCTGATTCTGAACAGCCGGAGGGATGCTTGGCTCTTGGTGACTATCATGCCTCCAGCATAGCCCGACTAGTTGCCTCGTCACTCGCAGAACGCGCCAATCTACTCGCAAATCGCGACACAGGCACGCCCCAGCAACCAATCTACTATGGCTTTTAGACCCCATCTGGACCATGATCTAACCAAAATCAGCCCTTCGTACCCATTAAAATTTGGCGACTCAAGTGACGGCCATGAATCAGATCTTCCACTTCCCAACTTCCACCCGGCGAGATCCAGACATCGAAGTCTGGATGAAAGCACACTCGGGTGAGTTGGGAGTTATTGCACGACATTGGTTCGACGTCATGCGCCAGCGCGGAGAGGACGTCCGAGAGCTGTTGCATGACGGCCATCCGACCGCGTGTGTGGGGGACGCAGCCTTTGGCTACGTCAACGCATTCACTGCTCACGTCAACGTGGGGTTTTTCCGTGGCGCGGAACTTGATGATCCGGCGCAGCTGCTGGTGGGCACCGGAAAATATATGCGCCACGTGAAACTCCGGCCCGAAGCGGACGTCGACCCCGTAGCCTTAACCAAGTTAATTGATGACGCCTACGCCGACATGAAAAAGTGCCTTAAGGTGGGCTAGCCCTTGCGGGATTCGGATCTGGACCAGCCCCAGGAAACCGAGTCGGCCCGGCGGGATCGACCCCCAAATCAACGGGATCATTTTTCTTTCAATGCCTGCAGCCAACCATTCAAGAACAGCCCTCCCGGCTGTAGGGGAGCAAGGTCCCAGACGCGTCGAGGGGATGTTCGGATCTCCACCAAACTTCCCGGCTCCCTTTGAAGTTCTGCCACGCCAGACAGGCGAGCTAATAATCGTCCAAGCTACTTCACTCGAAGGACTTCTGTTGGCAGTGAAGAACCTCTGGTTGAGGGAAGGCTCACGGCCAAATCCGGTGCGGAGAAAAAGATCCGACAGTTGTGGGCGGCCGGAGAGCTGGATTTCTTCGACGGGCGCCGGTTTGTTCAAGCCGAGGTTTTTCCATTTCGTTTGCGAAATTAAGGAAATCGGGCATGCTAGCTTCCTTGTAATGACCGCACCCACTGGCAAAAAACCCTTGGCAAAAGACGGATTCCTGCCGATGTCCCGCGCCGAAATGCAGGCGCGCGGCTGGGAGCAGCTCGATATCCTGATCATCACGGGCGATGCGTATGTGGATCATCCGTCGTTCGGATCCGCCATGATCGGACGGGTTCTGGAGGCGGAGGGTTTTCGTGTCGGCATCATCGCCCAGCCCGACTGGAAGAACATCGAGGCGTTTACGGTGATGGGGACGCCACGGCTTTTCGTGGGGGTCACGGCCGGAAACCTTGACTCCATGGTTTCCAACTACAACGCCGGTCGGCATCGGCGCAAGGAGGACGTGTACAGCGAAGGTGGCGTCCCTGGCAAACGCCCCAACCACGCTGCAGTGGTGTACTCCCAAATGGCCCGGCGCGCGTTCCCGGGCGTGCCCCTGGTGCTCGGTGGCATGGAGGCCAGCATGCGGCGAGTGGCGCACTATGACTACTGGGAAGACAAGCTCCGCCCGTCGATCATGGCCGATACCAAGGCCGACATCCTGGTGTATGGCATGGGCGAATCGGCTGCCCGGGAGATCGCCAGCCGCCTGAATTCGGGCGATACCGACCTTTCCGGCATTCCCGGCACTGCTAGGTTTCTCGGCGCCAAGGCCGCCGCAACCATGGATTTCGCCGACTGCATCATCCTCCCCTCTTGGGAGGAGCTACAGGCCGACAAGACACACTTGATGCGGCTGACCAAGGTGGTCGAGGCGCAGCAAACGCCGTACTGCGGGAAACACCTGGTGCAATGGCACGGTAATCGGGCCGTGTACATGGAGCCCCCGGCCATGCCGCTCGACGGACCCGATTTGGACGTCCTGTATGAATTGCCGTTCAAGCGCGCCGAACATCCTTCGTATCAGCAGAAGGTTCCCGGTTTCGTAACGATCAAGGACTCCATCATCGTTTCGCGCGGGTGCGCGGGTGGATGCACCTTCTGCGGCCTCGGCTTCCACCAAGGCAAGTTCCTTTCCAGCCGCAGTCCCGACTCCGTTTTCAAAGAAATCCGGAAATTGGCGGAATCGGAAACGTTTCGGGGAACCGTTTCCGATCTAGGCGGTCCGACCGCGAACCTGTACGCCTCACAGAATGGGCACCACGAGGCGTGCAAGAAGTGCCACCGGCCGAGCTGCCTGTGGCCCAGCATCTGCCCCCACTTTGGCATTGACGAAGAGGCCCAGCTCAAGTTGCTGCGCGGCGCCCGCGTGCAACCAGGCGTGAAGCACGTGTTTGTTCAATCTGGCATCCGGATGGACGTCGCACTGCGTACCCCGGAATACATGCGCGAACTGGTGCAGAATCATGTCAGCGGCCACATGAAAGTCGCCCCCGAGCACATGGACCCCGAGGTCCTCCGGCGTATGCGGAAGCCCGCAGGTGATTTCCCGGCCTTCATGGAGAAGTTTTTTGAGCTCAGCGAGGCCGCCGGGAAGGAACAGTATTTGGTGCCGTATTTCATCTCCAGTTTCCCCGGCTGCACCGACAAGGAGATGGGCGCGGTGGAATCGTTCCTTAAGAACGAAAAATGGAACCTGCAGCAGGTACAGGACTTCATTCCGCTGCCCATGACCGGCTCGGCCGCCATGTATGTGACGGGACTCGACATCAATTCTGGGAAGCCCATCCCCATCGTCCGTAACGCCGGCGAGCGACTACGCCAACGCCGCATGCTGCGCCCGAATCCCGATTCCAAGTCCCCCGCAGGCCAGTTGGATACGGTCGACTAACCAGTCGGACTCCGTAATGTCTTGCCGTCCGCGTGTTCCCAACGCGGCGGGAATCCATTTGAGACTTGCCCAAGTCAGTCGAAAAAAGGTGTCGTACCGCGTTGCCTTGACCGGTTGAAATCGCCCGTATGGGGAACTTCTTTTCCGGCTCTTCCCCCAATGCCGGAAAGATACCGCCATCCCGACCGAGTTGAAGTCCCAGTGTTGCTACTGGCGATATATCCCCGGCACCCCAGGTTCCTGAACGCTTTGAACATCAAACTCACAACCGAGCCACACCGATCTCCACGCAACGTAAAAACCATCCTCTCTCCATCGCCACGAGGTCGATCATCTGACTTTTCCACACTTGCCCCAGACTCTGGCGCTGGTGTTCTCACCACTAGGATTAGGCGATAGCCCAATCACGACGAAAGCTTCTCTGGTTCAGTTCCAGGATCTTTCCGGTTGCCGCAGCCACACTTTCAACGACAAAATCGTGATGATCCCCACCGACCCAATCGGAACGCACCATGACACTGGTGCAACCAACAATCTGGGCCGCTTTCGCGTCGGCACCCTTGTCGGAAATCACATAGGACCGGTTCAGGTCAATGACCCATTTGAACGCCGCCTCTAATAACATTCCAGGTTGCGGCTTGAAGCAAGGGTGGGACGCATCGTCGTAGGGGCACATGAAGACATCGTCGAGGGGCAGCGCACGCATGAGCATCGCATGCATACGATTGACTTCATCGCGGGACACCAATCCTTGTTCCACCATCGGCTGATTGGTGGTGGCAATAAGCACAAAGCCAGCTTCCTTGAGCGCGCGGAGCAACGGAGCAACCTCCAAATTAATCCGGAATTGGCTCAAGCTCAGGGGCGCACGCTGGCGCCCATTTCGGATTTCTGGAAGATTCAGAATCCCGTCACGCTCAAAAAACACAGCTGCTTTCATAAGGAGGATAGTAAAAAATAAATATTTGCCGTTTGGAGACTGCCCAAACCCGCCAGCAAGGGGCATGCCACAAAATGGTTTCAAGGAAGCGCCTCAGGTCGCCGCCGGATTCGCCACCATCCAACAATGGGTCCCACTACCCTTGAGTCGCCCCTACTGACCCCTCTTTGGTCGCGAGTAGACCAGAAGTTAATCCGTGCACTTTACCTTTCCCCGACTGCGTTCCTTGCAAACTGCGAACTGAAAAAAGTCAGTCATTTGGCCAAATTGGACACTTTTGGGGCATTGGGCATCGGCACACTGACTGCTCGACGACCTTGCCAAATCGCATCATGAAAACCGCTACTGTCACCGTCTCGTGGCTTGAAGGCCTGCATCTGCGCCCAGCCGCTTCTTTGGTTCGATTGACCCGCCAGTTTTGTTCCGAGATTATCTTCTGTTATGGCGATGCAGTTGCGGATGCGCGGAGTGTCTTATCGATCATCCTGTTAGGAGCCGTGTCCGGCACAGAAGTCAGCATTCAAGCTTCTGGACCGGATGAGCACGAGGCCATTGTCGCTCTTCGCAACTTCTTTGCAACCGACTGGAGAGGTGCCGCCGCTCTTGGCGGGATCGGTGACCCCAGCGCGGCCCGGCTGGGTGTATAGTCCCCCAAGCCACAGATGCCTCGGGACGGAAAGCCATTTCGCTTCCTGCATACACTATGATGCGAAATGCATTGCCAGCCCATTTTTACGTGCAAATCACACGATTTCTTGCACCGATTATGCTGAAGAAAACCTCATAAAAGCAAAAGCCGCTACTTCTACATGGCCGGCCCAAACAACGGCCTGCATTTTGGCGTGGCACGGATTTTGCACCAGTGCCGAAATTGTTGGGAAAGCCCTGTCTCGCTCGAAACCCTTTCTGCTATGCCCACATTTCCTTGGAACCGCGTTGCCCGAACCACAACGCCCACCCTGCTGACCCTCGCCTCGATACTTGCCACCCATGCGGAAGGCTTCCGTAACCCCGCAGCGGGCGCCGCGAGTCTGGGGCAGGCTGGAGGAAGGCGGGTCTTTTCGGACGATGCGTCGGCCGCATTTGAACAGCCGTCCAACTTAGTTGGCTTGGACCAATGGGAGGTATCGCTCGAGCCGGTGTTCCTCCTCCAGACCGTTCGTTATACCTCTCCCTCCGGCGCAACCGAAGACACCAAGGACACGGCCCGCATACTTCCCAGCCTCTTCGTGGGAGGCCCCATCGGAAATGGCAAATTCGCCGCTGGCCTGGCCGTCACTGAACCCTATGGATTCCTGGCCCAGTGGCCCAATGAAAATCCCGCCACCGAGCCGTTGAGAGATCAGGGGCCAGTGGTAGGTGGAAACAGGCTCACTCCCTACCATTCCGATCTTCGCTCGGTAAATGTCGGGCCGACCGTTGGGATGGAAGTATTGCCGGGACTCCAGGTGGCAGTCGGATTCGACGCCATGTGGTCAACATTTGAGGTTCGTGACCACCTGTCTGCTCCCGGCCCAGGGATCCTAAACACCGATTTCGGCGGCAAAGGAGACGGTGTCGGTTTCGGGGGGAATGCTTCAGTGACCTGGGAATTCATACCCGGCCAACGACTGGCAGCGACGATCCGCTCGCCCATGGATATTGAATATAAAGGGGACTCCCATTTGCAGTATCCCGCAGGATTGGGCTCCCTTGACTTCAATAGTTCTTTCTCCACGAAAATTCGATTCCCCACCATCGTTGGCCTCGGCTACGGCGTGGAATTGCCGAACAACATCCGCCTGGAGGCCAACGTCGAATGGCTGGAGTATTCCCGTTTTAAGGAACTTTCCGTCGCGGCGCCGTTCCCCGGAACCGGGGTGGCTACCCCCCTATCGACCCCAGAGGATTGGAGGGACACCTTTACCGCGGGAGTAGGCGGAAGCTGGCGTTTCTCGGAACACTGGACACTGCGATCTAGTTACCTTTTCGCCCAGACACCGGTTCCGAATTCGACACTTTCACCGCTTTTCCCGGATGCCGACCAACATTTGATTACCGTTGGCGTAGGTGGCCGGTACGGGCGACATCGCCTGGATCTGGCGTACGGACACGCATTCTATGCGACGGCCCGTCCCAGCGGCTCCTATGTCGGCCGTTTCGAATTGGATTCAAACCTGTTCTCCGCCGCCTACGGATTTGGTTTCTAACGTGTTGATCGCCAACTACCGGCGAGGATTTATGAGCTCCAAAGACACATCACCGGAACTGGCCGAACGCCCGGTTGAAGCCGGACCCAATGGGCATTGCAGACTTCATCTTTCCCGCCTGCAGGCAATCCAAGGGTGGTTGTGCTTGTCGGCGGAATCCGGCGCCACGCCACGGCACGGAACCCCGCACACATCTCGTCGCTCCATGGATATACCCTTCCGGATGCATCGATAGCCACACCTGCATTCGAAGGACATCCAACTCCCGCCGGGCCCCATCGATTCTCAGCCTCTGGGGACGGCGGTGATCCTGATCGCCTTCAGTGAGAAGGCTCAGGCGTCTCCCCTTCCGTCAGGCTTCCAACGCGTCTCCGCGTAGCGAGGCTGCCCCCATTTCAGTCCCTTCGCCAAATCGGTTTCGCAGGGCGATGAGCCGACCAACCAGTGCGTGACATTTTACAATTATAGTTGCAATCCGCACGGAGTCCGCTTCGCGTCACGCCGCAATAAAATTGCAGATTGCATTCAATTCGTCAGCCCACGCCACCAACCGCGTTTTGCAGACCTCCCCAACAGATTCTCTCGCAAGGTGTTACAGGATGAAATTAACCTATCGGCACATATTATGCTCAGATCCTCCGTCCCGGATGGGTCAACGCCCTGCGCAAAATCCCGGGGCAAGCCAATCCTGCATCACTTTTGTCGTTCCCTCCACGCGTAGCAGCCAAATCATCCCGCAGTCTGGGGTATCGATGCCCCTGGGACGGTAACTTGGCGGACTACCTGGAAAAGTGAGAAGCCAATGAAAATGAATCACGATGTCTAACCCACTATATATCCAATTGTACCTACTATGAATTCCGGCATCCCCATACCTAAACTCCTGCACTGTTCAACACCGCCTCCTTTGAGAGGTTGCGGAAAGATGACGTTCCTTCTCCGCTCGGGCACCCGCCACCTCGCGGCCATACTGATGGGCCTAGCCGCCCTCTTTACGATGCTGCCTCGCAATGCCCTCGCAAATATCAGCCCGCCAGGTTGTACCGGCTCCGGCTTGGGATTGAGCCTGTTCGCGGACAAGAAGGCCGTTGGGGCTGGGGATACCATCAACTATAGCGTCCTGGTTTTTAACACTCCATTCCCCGCCTGCGACGCCACCGGAATCACCGCCGAAATCACCACTCCCGACGGAGTAAGCCACCCCATCGTCTTGAGGCGCACCGCCTTGGTACCCGGCGATTCGGACTACTACGCAAACGTGGTGAGCTACGTTGTCAGGGCCCAGGACGTCCTGCCCAACAATACCCTTGATGCCACGGCTTCCGATCAGGGCGATATTCACCAAAACGTCGAAGATAGCCGTGGCGGTGGCTTTCAAGGCGTCGAAACCACGGTTGACGTGCCTTGCATCCAAATCACGGCCAACTGCGTGGGCGCCACCGGAGAAAATGGCGCGATCACGTTCACCGGCACCATTAAGAATTGCGGCAACGCCCCGCTGACGGGTGTCATCGTCACCAATTCGGTAAATGGCGGCTCGGTCATCGTACTGGGCCCTGTTAATCTGGCCACCAACCAGTCCATGCCCTTCAGTGGCAGTTGGGTCCCCACTAATCCCTGTGCCCCCAGCACTGCAACTTTCTTCGTAGCGGCCACAGATTCGCGGATTGACCATCCTGTGACCGTCACGGCAACTACGACGACCACCTGCCAAAATACACTCACTCCTTCAATCATTGTCACCAAGGCCTGTCCCACGGCCCCGGTCGCCCCGGGGCAAACAATTGTTTATACCGGGACTGTGGCCAACACCGGCGACGTGACCCTGCACAACGTCACTGTGGTTAGCGACCTGCCGGTTCCCAATACCGTTGTCTATTCGGCGGCCACCCTAGCACCCGGTGCATCCGCCGACTTCACCGGCAGTTACGCCGCGCCCACGAACTGCTCAAGCACCGGCACCGTAACGGCATCGGGCACCTCGACCTGCGGCACCGTGGTAAGCAAAAGCGCAACGTCCACCTGTCCTATCGTTACCACCCCCCACATCGTCATCGTCCAAACCTGTCCTTCCACGGCCCCGGTTCCTGGCGGTACCGCCACCTATACCGGGCACATTCAGAACACCGGTAATATCGGACTGACCGGGGTCGTCATCACCAGCGATTCTCCCGCACCCAATACCGTGGTGCTGAATGTCGGAAACCTGGCACCAGGCGCATCGGTCAATTTTACGACGACCGTTCCTGTCACGCTCAATTCCTGCGCTGTGATCAGTACGGTTCACGCCAGCGGCACGGACGCCTGTTCTGGCACGGTGGTTAATGATACGACAGTCAGCACCTGCCCCCTCACCACCGCTCCCAGCGCCGCCATCACCCTGGCCTGCCCGGCGACGGCCCCCACGCCGGGATCGCCCGCCCTCTATACCGGAACCATCCGAAATACCGGCAATAACACGCTCCAAAACGTGCAGGTGCAGAACTCCCAAGGCATTTTCGTACTCACTCTCACTTCGCTCGCGCCTGGAGCTTCGACCAACTACTCGTTTACGATCAACGCACCTACGGACGGCTGCAGCACCTCTGTGAGCGTCGCGGTTACCGGGATCGATTCCTGCAGCCAGGCTGCGGTAAGACAGACGGCTTTCGTGACCTGTGACCTGGCCACCTCCCCGCAGATCGCCGTTACTAAAACCTGTCCCACCGGACCGGTCGCTCCCGGCCAGAACCTCGTCTATAGCGGCACCGTTTCCAATGCGGGCAATGTGACATTGACCAACGTTACTGTAATCAGCGACCAACCGGTCGCGAATACCGTGGTCTTCCAGGTTGCGTCATTGGCGCCAGGTGCGTCGGCCTCCTTTACCGGGAGTTACGTGGCACCCACCAACTGCGCCAGTACCAGCACCGTGACGGCTTCAGGCACCTCCCTGTGCGGTGTACCGGTCAGCAAAAGTGCCACCACGACTTGCCCGATCTTGACCACGCCTCGGGTCGCCATCACTCAAACCTGCCCGGCGACCAGTCCTGTCCCAGGCGGATCCGCGACCTACACGGGAACGGTACGAAATACGGGCGACATCGCCCTGACCGAAGTCATCATCACCAGCGACTATCCCACCACGAACACGGTGGTGCTCAATGTCGGCACACTGCTACCTGGTGGCTCGGCGAACTTCTCCACCGTAGTGCCCGTCACCATCAACTCCTGCGCGGTGACCAGTACCGTGCACGTGCGTGGCAAAGATTGTTCCGGCCTGGTGGTCCAGGACACGACGACGACCTCGTGCCCCATCACCACCGCGCCAAGCGTGGCGATCTCGCTAGCCTGTCCGCTTACCTCGCCCACTCCAGGGGCTCTGGTGACCTATACCGGCACCGTGCGAAACACGGGAAACAATACGCTGCAATCGATCAAGGTGGTGAACAACGAGGCGAAAACCGTATTCACCTTGGCCTCGCTCGCGCCGGGAGCCGCCACCAACTTCACTTCTACGATCACCGCCGCCCTTGACGCTTGTTCAGTCACCTCAGGCGTCATTGTAACAGGAACGGACTCCTGCAGCCTGTTATCGGTCACCAACGATACCTTTGCCATATGCCCGATCACCACCACTCCCAAGCTAACCGTGACAGCCAACTGCCCGGTTGTACCTCCGACTGCCGGAGGGTTGCTGACCTTCACCGGCACGGTCCAGAATACCGGCAATATCACCCTGACGAACGTATCGATCTTTACCGATAAGACCGGCGTCCAGGTATTGGTTCCAATTGGTACCTTGGCCCCTGGTGCCGCCACGAACTACACCGCCAGCTTCACCGTGCCGGCAAGCGCAAGCTGCTCGATCAGCTATACGGTTCTTGCCTCGGGATTTGGTAAGTGCGATTCCCAGTTGGCCAGCGCCTCGGTGGCCAACACCTGTCCGCTGCTCGATTCCCCAGGAATCCTGGTGACCTTGTTCTGCCCCAGCAATCCGCCGCCTCCCGGAGGCACCTTGAGTTATACCGGCACGGTTAAGAATACCGGCAACGTGACCCTCACCAATGTGGTGGTCGTCGAAAATCGCCCCGCCCCGGGTACCGTGGTGTTCACCGCCGCAACCCTGGCCCCTGGAGCTGTTGCCAACTTCTCCGGCCAGTATAAGGTCCCGCCGAATTGCTGCACGGTCTCCAGCACCGCCATTGCCAGTGGCGCTGACGTCTGCAGTGGTCGCATCGTGACGGATGAGATGACCCAGGTGTGCCCGGTCAAGACCACTCCGGGCATAACGGTGACTGCTGTCTGTCCCACCGAACCGTCGGAGCCCGGCGATGTCCTGAAATACACCGGCACCGTCAGCAACACGGGCGACATAGCCCTTGAAAATGTGTTTGTGTACGACAACATGCCCGCTCCAAACACCAAGGTCATCGGCCCCATCGTCCTGGCCCCGGGTGAAACCGTAAACTTCAGGGGATCATTTACTGTTCCCAATGATTTCTGCGGAACCCATACCCTCGTCGCCAGCGGCAAGGACATCTGCGGTGGAGCTCCGGTC
>DATJII010000283.1:0-5629 GCA_035493435.1 Candidatus Limnocylindria bacterium
CCAATAACCCGTTCGTCGGGACCAACGGCGTCGCCCCGGAGATTTGGGCGCTGGGGCTGCGGCATCCGAGCCGCCTCTCGTTTGACCGTTTCACCGGCGACCTATGGATTGGCGAAGTCGGGCAGGACCTTTTCGATGAAGTGAATCTTCAGCCCGCCGGGACGGGGGGATTGAACTATTTATGGAAACAATTGGAGGGGAACCACAATTACTCCCCCGGCACGGCCACTTCCTTCGGCCTGGGCACGCCTCCGCTATTGGAACATCCGCGCGGTGAAACCGACCTGGCCTTGGTGGGTGGTGCGGTGTGTGGCGCGGGCACTTATCCACGTCTGACGGGGAAATATCTCTATGGCGATCTGAACAGTGGGACGATTTACCTCGTCGCGAGGAATGGCGATCACTGGAGCAAACGGGCCTATCCTGGTTTGGTGGGCAGCGTGGGCGCCATTGGCATGGATGACGGCGGTGACCTCTATCTCGGCAACTATCGCAGCGGCCGGATTTACCGCGTCACCGATCCCGGGATGGTCTCCGAGTTCCGCTTGACCCGCCAGATTCCGGAGCCTGGCACTTCCCTTTTCAAGCTCCGTTTCCCCATCGATCCTGGCGTCGCCTACCAGCTGGAGACTTTCGATTCGGGACGGTGGTCTCCCGTTGGTTCTCCGATCACACGCCCCTTGGGTGGCGATTCCCTGATGGAGTATTCCGAGGCTATACCGCCGGGCCGGGTTCGCGCCACCCGTGTCTTCCGCGTTCGCCGTTTCGGGGTTCGTTTGCCGGGTCAACCCTAGTCGGCTCCGAGGGCAGCGGGGACTCGCCACCTCTGTTTTCCGTCCGGGCGCATCGTTTCTCGCCACCCACGTGCACTTCGCCGTAAACTTGGTCCGCCGTGAGTTCCCGCCGATTGCGCATCCTCGTTGTGGATCACGTCACCAAGGTCATGGGTGGCGCGGAGGTGAATCTTGTCGAGCTGCTGGGCCACTGCGATGTCCGCGAGCGTTGGGAGACACAGGTGGCGTGTCGCGGCGATAGCCCGCTGGACAAGGCGTTGGTCCCGCTCGGCTGCCAGCGCCACGATTATGGTTTCGGCGCGAGCCTGAATGAACTGCGCATCGTGGGCCGTGGTTTTTCGCCGATGGCGAAGTTCCGCGGCTGGCAGGAAATGCAGCGCGCCCGCGTCCGCCTGCGCGAGATTATCGATGCGGTCCAACCGGAAATAGTGCTGTCCTGCACCAACAAGGATCACTTCGTTGCCGGTGCTGCCGCACAGTCCACGGAAGTGCGGTCGGTATGGTGGGTCAACGACTTGCTGACCAGGGATTTTTTCTCTTGGCCGATCCGCGGATTGTTCGCCATCAAAGCCCGGAGTCTCGCCAGGCGCCTGGCGCCGGTGTCCGATTGCGGCAAGGCGGCCCTGATCCGGGAAGGCGTCCCCGCGAAGCGTATAGTAACCATCCACAATGGCATCCCCCTTGAAAAATATAAGCGCGACGAGGGCCGTCCCTTGCGATCGGAACTGGGTGTCATGGACGGCGAACCCCTCTTTGGAATCCTCGGCCGTCTTACGCCGTGGAAGGGGCAGGATCGTTTCCTGGAGCTGGCGGAAGCTTGGAAGGCGGCTGGTTTGCCGGGCAGATTTGCCATCATTGGACGGGCTTTCAACGAGGAAGCACATTTCGAAACCGCGCTCCGGGCTTATGTTCGCGACCGACGACTGGAGCGGTTGGTCCATTTCGTGCCCTTCCAGTCGAATGTCGCCGCTGTCCTTTCCTCGCTCGATGTCCTGGTCCATATGTCCGTTAAGCCCGAGCCTTTCGGGCGGGTGTTGATTGAAGCGATGGCGGTGGGCACCCCGGTTCTCGCTTCGCGCGGAGGCGGCGTACCGGAAATTGTGACTGAGGGACTTGATGGCGAATTGGCGGAGCCAGGAGCGGTGCCAGAATACCTGGCCAAGCTGCGAAAGATGTCCGCGCCCGGCTCTCTTGCCGCCTATGCGCAAAACACCCGGGCGACGGTGAAAAAAAAGTTCAGCCTGGATCGTGTGGTCGGTGATTTCTCGAATCTCTTTTCCGCTCTGCGTTAAGTTTTTTTATGACTTAACTTACTGTCAGCAGGAATGTTAGGAAAGACGGAAAGAGTGCCGTCCGAGATTTTTGAGGAAATCCCGAAAAAGTATGCAACCTCCACGCAACCTCGCTCGTCTCCTTGATTGATGGAGCTCCCTTTTGCTCCGATGGTTGACCGGAGCTACTCCATCACGGCGGTGATCACTCGAGTGGGTGACCACCGCCGCCTTTTTTTGCTTCGTCTCCCCCGAGAACTGCGCTTGGAATGAATCGCGTTTGGGAGTAAACCGTCTCGCTATCCCATCGTTTGGTACAACTGGAGCATTCGAATGAACCGATCTCTGTTATTTCTGGCCGTCTCAATGGCCGTAACGCCTTTGCTTGAAGCAGCAACTCCCAAGAAAGTCCTGGTGGTCACGGCGACCAAAGGATTCCGTCACAGTTCGATTCCGTGGGCCGAAAACATAATCACTACCCTGGGCGAATCGAGCGGCGCTTACACGGTGGTCGATATCGTGAAGGGCGGGCCGGAGGGCAAGGACGATGCCGAGGTCGCGCAAAAGATGTCCCTGGCCAATTTGAGCAAGGTGGATGCAGTCATCTTCGCCAATACCACCGGCGATCTGGCCATTCCCGACAAGGACGGTTTCATCAAATGGGTTGAAGCTGGACATGCCTTGATCGGCACCCATTCCTGCAGTGATACGTTCCACGGGTACCAACCGTTCCTGACCCTTCTGGGCGGCGAGTTCGAGACCCACGAGTCCCAGGCCTTCATCACGGCGGAAAACCAGGATCCGGCCCATCCTGCGAACAAGCATTTCGGCCCGACCTTCGACGTGCTGGATGAGATTTATATCATGAAGAATTTCCACCGTGACCAGGTGCACGGGTTGCTGGGACTTCATGCGCATCCGAATCGCCAGTACCCTGGCGACTACCCGGTGGCCTGGTGCCGCCAGCAGGGGCAGGGCAGGGTGTTCTATACCTCCCTCGGCCACCGTGAAGATGTCTGGTCCAGCGAAGCCTACCAGCAGCACTTGCTGGGTGGCATCAAGTGGGCTTTGGGCTTGGAAAAGGGCAGCGCGAAGCCGGTCGATACTGCGGGCGAATTGTCCTCGGAAGAGAAACGCGCCGGATTCAAGCTGCTGTTCAACGGTCGGGACCTATCGGGTTGGAAGTATCGCCGTGACGACAAGCGGAGCTGGCTCGTGGAAAACGGCATGCTCGTCAATCGCCTGGACCGCGACGACAAGCGCAATATCACCGGTCATGGCACCGATATTTACTCTGAAGAAAAGTTCAAGGACTTCACTATCCGGGCCGACTACCAGATTCCCCCGAACGCCAATTCCGGCCTCTACCTGCGCGGCCGTTACGAGATCCAGATCTTCGACGACAATAACAAGGAAGGCCACGACAAGGGTCTCAATGGCGACCTTTACAATATTGCGTCCTGCGCATTAAAGGCGCCCCGCAAGCCCGGCCAATGGCAGTCCATCGACGCAACGATCATCGGCAACAAAGTCACCGTGATTCTCAATGGCGTCAAAGTGCATGACCAGGTGGTGTGCGATCACGGCACCGGCGGCCAGTTGGACGACAATCTCGATCAACCCGGTCCGATCCTCCTCCAAGGGGATCACGGCGAAGTCGCCTTCCGAAACGTCCGGGTCAAGCGCTTGAACTGAGGGCGCTATTCTTCGGGCTACACGCCCCCCGCAAAAAGAACGGCAGGCATTCCCAGGGAAGCCTGCCGTTCTTTGTTATATAGCGCGGTGATTCACCACGCCCGGGCTACTTCTTCAGATCCAGGTTTTGCCCCAGGTCTTCGGCGGTGACCACGGACTCGATGCCATTGGCCGGGACCTCCACCTTCGCGAGCCAGAGCAGCGCATTGAGCATGACTTTCCGTTGGTTGGGATCGCCCCAGTTTTTGTGCGTGTGGCCACCCGTAAACCCAAAGCCACGTCCGCCGTCGGTCCTTTCGAAGGCCCACATCATGGTTTCCTGGTGTCCGCTCGCCGCGATGATGTGAGGGTACGGTCCGGCAGGATAGACGTAGGGACCCTTGCGTACTTCGTCGCTCGGCGTGTCGGTGAGAATAGGGGTGACTTGCTTGATCTCCGAACCCCAGCGCATGTTGAAGTACCACTCGTCACGGTTGGTGAAGGGCTTCACGCCGTGCGTGATCGGATGTTCTGGAAAGGTCCGGTAGTTCGGGCTCCACATGGGATTCACGCTATACAGGTTTTCATAGTGGCCACCGACCCAGCGTTTGAGGGCGTCGCCCCCCGGCCCGACCGGAATTTCCACGCCATAGTGGGCGAAGCCGAGTCCCGCCCCCCGCGCGGCCACCTTGTCGAGAATCTCGATGCGTCCGGGCTTGAGGGCCGGATGTCCGGGTCCGCCATCCGCATAGATGAGCACCGCTGCTGCTTGGCCGAAGACCGAGTTGTCGTCCACCGTCTTGTCCCCTTCGACCTTGGTGGGCCAGCCATTGGAATAGACGTCCACTTTGATGCCGGGGACTTCCGCCAGGCACTTTTGGAAGAGGAGGCAACCTGCGCGGAATTCGTGCATGCCAGGGGGATGGCTCTTGGGACCGGCGATGAGGACAATATGTTTGTCCTCCGCCTGGAGGACCACGGAGACCACCGCCACGGCGGCCAAAGTGGCGACGCGGAAAAATTGTTTCATGAAGGTCCGATAATTTGGACGTGGACCCCGAACGAGTGCAAGGGGTTTTGCCGCCTTCGGCCTCGCCATTCGCCGGGTTCCAGCATAGAACCGACGCCGCATGGCCCGACTGGTCTTCGATATCGAAACTTCGGCGCTGCCCCTGGAGAACTTCGACGAGGCGCAGCAGGAATACCTTTTCCGCGAGGCGGAACGGCAATCCGACGACACCGCCAAAGCGCTCAAACGGGCCGAGATCCAGAATCTCTTCAGCCTCTGGCCCTTTACCTCCCAAGTGGTTTGCATCGCCATGTTGAATGCCGACACGGGCAAAGGACAGGTCCTGTACCAGTCCGACGATTTTGACGAAGAGAGCGAAGGCGGAGGGCAGATCGAGTTTGCCCCGCAGGTGGATGAAACGGAGCTACTGACGGCGTTCTGGGACGTCGCCCGCCGCTACGACGCCATTATCACGTTCAACGGTCGAGGTTTTGACGTTCCGTTTCTCTATCTGCGCTCGGCGCTTTTGAACGTGCCGATTACTCGCAAGGATTGGCTCGGTTACCGTTATCAAACGGAACCGCACTGCGACTTGGCGGAGCAATTCACGTTTTACGGAGTCAGCGGCAAAGACGGCGCGGCGCGGCGCTTCAATCTCGATTTCTACTGCAAGGCTTTCGGCATCGAATCTCCCAAAAGTCACGGCGTCACCGGAATGGACGTGAACTCCCTTCTCGCTGAAGGAAGATATCGTGACATTGCGGAGTATTGTTTGCGGGACGTCAAAGCAACCGTACTGCTGTACCAGATCTGGAAGGAACGGCTCGCCGGTATTAAGTAGATCCTCGCCTCGATGAACGAAGTTTTGGAAAAGCGTCACC